>JAOARV010000030.1 GCA_025210395.1 Marinisporobacter sp. | reverse complement strand
TCATCATCATTTTTCTTATATCCACTGACACCATAGCCAGATGGTTCATTGGAATAATTATAGTTGATTTGTTTCTTATTTTCATAACTGAACTTATTAGTTGATGTATTAAGATCCTGTTGTAATATTATTTTCTTTCCAACCTTTGAATATTGAAGTTTACCGGTATCTCCTAATTTTCTAGTTCCTTCTGTATACTCATATTTGTCTATCCTATTGTTTCTAGCATATTTGACCTCAGTTATAAGATTATATGTATTGTACTTACTATATGTGTCACCAGAGTAAGTTATACCTAAGTTTTTACTCTTCCAACTATATACATATTTAGCATAATTTTTATAACGTCCATCTTTAGTACTCTTTAGCTTTTCTAAGCTATACATTAATCTTGTGCTTAATACTTCACCTTCTTCAGTCATAGAAAGTCCCGATTTACTGTATCTTATCTTTTTATTTCCTGGGAGAAGAATTTCTACGTCAAACTTACCTTCTAAATCCGTTGAATATTTACCAGTTGATAGTTTTCTAGGTCTAAAGTTTAAATCAGAATTATATTGTATGTTTACCTCTCTACCCACTGTATCTATTATCTTACTTATTAACAATCTCTTGAAAACTGTATTTTTCACTTTATGTGCATCAAAATACTGATAGTAAAATTTTATCTCATTATCATATCTATCCTTTATCCCCAATATTCTTCCGTCACTTGAAAAATAGGTTTTCTTTCCATCCTTTTCTATAAGTACATATCTAGATTTAGAATTATAACTACTTATATCGGTTTGTCCACTTGTATAAGTTGTATCTTCTTTAAAGGAAATATCCTTTAGTTTATGTCCATCTATGACATATTCATTATTTTTCTTCTCTATTTGATAAACTTTACCTGTTTCAGAATGAAGGAAAATACCACTATTTGTATTAGTTATCTCTAAACTTGGAAATGAAAATCGCATTCCTATGCCTAGGTTATATCTTTTGTCATAATAGGTTTCTAAATCCCTTGGATTATTAATTATAAAGTTAGAGCTAAAAATCTCATCTTTAATTTCATTTCCTATTAATCTAGCTTTTGTATTCCAAACATGGGCATGACCACTCTTGTAAATCCTCTTCAGCTCAAGGTCTAATCCGTTTCTGCCAGGTAGAACATAGTCAGTATGGATTAGTGTAAGTTCACCGGTTCTCGGGTCTATATCTTCTACTGCTTCATAGTCATCTTTGTATGAATTCATAATATCCACATTATATTGAGCCTTTGGAGTGGCTATTTCATTTAGATACTTTTCTGTTTCACTTGTATATGCTGACATCAAGCTAGGCCTATTAGCTTTAAATAATAGACCTTTACCGCTTCTAAGGCTTTCACTCAAGTTAAATTTTACATTTGATTCTTTATTATTTAAGATTGGTACTATCTGTATTGGAGTCTCTTCTTTCTTTAGTTCAATCTCTTTTATTTCTTCTTGATTATCACTATCTTGAATCACTTTATCATAGTCAATATCCGCATCATCAAATTCGCCAGTATCTTCTTCTTCAATAACCTCGATTTTGAAATCCTCCGTATTGCCAAAGGGATTTTTATCATTCTCTATCAATTCTTCATCTTGACTTAGATTTTGAATCCCTTCTTCTTTAATAAATTGATGTATATCATCTGCATATACAGGAGTCACCTGGGCAACAATTATTGTAAATATTATAATATAGCTTATAATTCTCTTTAATCTCATATAAATACCTCGCTTTAAATTGATCTATATATTTTTAGTTATTATATTTATTTATTAGATATTCTATATATATATCATCTAGGGATAATCCTTGTATCAATTTTTCGACTACATAATCTACATTTTTATTTATCTCCTGTGAAAATCTAATAACAATATAGGTCTCATCGGATGATAAGCCATATTTTATTGATGTATCATTAAACAAATCATCGTCAACATTTGCATTTTCAAGAGTTTCATTTAACCTAAGAATATTAAATTTGATTTTTATATCCTCCCATGAATTTGTTTCCCTAAGCTGCATTATATAGTGGAAAATATCTTTATCTCCACTAAGGATATCTTCGTTATTTATTGGATTTGTCAATGTTATAAGTTCCTCTTTCTTTTCTAATACTGTTTGCTGTGTTTTCAAACCCCCACCATTTGAATCTTCTGAGATAGTATCCCTTAATTTTGAAGGTTTTGTTTCTTTAGGCTCATTGGATTCCATCGTCTCCACAATATTTTCTTCTTCATCTTCAATTTCAATAATATCTTCTTCTGATCCTCTATCTGATTCATCCTGGGAATCCTGTTTTTCTTCTAAAGCTTGATCCTCTGTTTTTATTGAATCCTCCACTGAAACGTCATTTTCATTAGTTTCTATAGGCTCTTCTGTTTCTTCTTCATCTATATTCTCTTGTGTAGGTGTTTCTTTCTCTATAGTTTCTTCCTTCTCTATAGTTTCTTCTTCTGCCAAATTTTCAATTGTTTTTTCCTGTACTTGTACTTCTTCTGTAGATTCTTGTTTTTCATCTACTTCAAAGTCTTCGTTTTCTCCAATTTCTTCTGAATTTTCCTTAGATTCTAATATCTTAGCTTCCTCTGGCTTACTATCTTTTTCTTCTAGGATTTTTTCATCCTCTTTATTCTCTTCTATGGATTGCTCTTCATCTTCTTTCTCTTTTTTACTAAACTCTTGTTTTTCTTTTACCCCTTGATCAATATCATCAAGTTCTGATATCATAGCTTCCTTTGGCTTAACCTCTGTTTGTTCTAAAGTTTTTTTATCCCCTTTATTCTCTTCTAGGAATTTGTCTTCTGATTCTTTGATAAATTCATCAGTATTATCTTTTTCGTTCTCATCATTTTTTTCCTCTACTACTTTTAAACCTTTATCATCTTCTAAGCTTTTATATTCATTAACTTCTTTCACTGATTCTTCACTTTCATTTTTAGGAATCACCTTTTTCTCTGGTAATTCTTCTTTATTCTCTTCTATAGTACTTTCTTCAATATCATTTGTGGTAGATATTGTTTCATCTTCTTTTTCATTTGCTTTTTCATTTGCTTTTTCATTTGCTTTATCAATTGTTTCCTCTAGGTTAATATTGTGTTGTAATTCCTCATTTTTTTCTTTAACCGTTTCTTCTGAAGAATCATTTTCTATTAATTCATTTTCCCTATCAACTGCTTCTTTTAAATAAGAGCCTTCTTTCTGTAACTCTTCATCGACTTCTTCCTTGGCTGCACTCTCCTGTAAGTCTTTATGGAGTTCTAAGTTATTGTCTACTTTTGTTTTTTCATTGTAGTAACAATTGAAATCTAGCAATTTATTTATGCTGTATGTAACTTCGCCTGCTATTACAATATCTTCAAAGGTTAGTTCTGTATTTTCGATTATATCCTTTATTTCATCAAATGAAATATCCGGTTGAATACTGTTGTTTTCTGTATTTTGTATATATTCTTTCAATACTTCTTCCAAGTTTTTGTTTTTAGCTAATTGCAATATCTTTTCAACCTCATCTAAAGTCCCGTAGTTATGAAATAAAAATTCATAAACCACCAAGACATCCTTGTCTTTATATCCTTTATTAACAAGTTCTTCTAATATTTCCTCATATTTAGGTTGTATGTTAAATTTTTCTTTTAATCCTTTAATAAGCTTCACTTCATTTTCATTACCTTTTTTTATTTTTTGAGCTTCTTCATTATATGCAAGACAATTAATGGGAAGCAAAAAAACCATTATTAAAGAAATTGTGGTTAATATCTTGCTATTTAATTTCATAAAATTATTTCCTCCCTTAAAATTTTTTGTGATTCTAAATAAAACTTAGTGATAATTCAGCTTTCATAAACATGCTATGGAATGATTTTATTTTTCTACTGTTATCATTTTTTTCTTCCCACCCCTCGACACCAAGTTACAATTTTTGCCCAGGTTATATTATACTTATTCTTCATGTATAAATTTGTCATTTTTTGTTGTCGAATATTATTTTTTTTTTGACTTTTTTGTAACAAAAGAATAAGGGCAAACCTCATAAATTTTACATCAATTTATGAAGTCTGCCCCTAATATTCTATTTCACAAGACAACTAATTATTTCATTTCTTATTTTGATTAACATTTCATTTTTTAAGCTTCTTTCTCGTTTTGAAGCTTTTATCTCAAATTCCTTTATTACCTTTGTGGGTGTATGGGATAACACCAGTATCCTATCCCCAAGTAAAAGAGCTTCGTCGATTTCATGGGTAACAAAGACTATTGAATTTTGCTTCATCTCCCAAAGATTTAATAGGTGGTTGATCATGGCAAATCTCAGATTGTAATCAAGGGATTTAAAGGGTTCATCCATAAGCAATAACTTTGCTTCATAATTAAATGCCCTTGCAATGGAACATCTTTGCCTCATTCCACCACTTAATTGTGATGGATGGTAGTTTTCAAATCCTTTGAGTCCCACCTTGTCTATTAACATTTTCATTTGTTCCCTTGAGGCTTTCTTATTTACAGCAAGAATATTTTCATAAACTGTCTTCCACGGAAGTAATCGATCCTCTTGAAATACATAACTGATTTTTTCACTTTTATTTAAAAAATCTCCCTTAGAAGGCTGAATAAGTCCCGATATAATATTAAGCATTGTAGATTTTCCACATCCAGATGGTCCGATTATACATAATATCTCCTTATAATTAATATCTAGGGAAAAATCTTTTAATACTACATAATCGCCGAATGCCTTTTCTATTTTGTTCATTTGCAAAATCATAGTTTTCCCCTTTACTCCTAAAATCAAATACTATATCTATCAATCTCTGAGAAAAATATCCTAGCACAATAACAATAATTGTCCAAGCTAGCACCTTGCCAGTCTCAATATTTAATCTTGAATTAGTTATTTGGGCTCCAATCCCAGTACTCGAACTCAAAACTTCTCCCATGATTACCAATTTCCATCCTAATCCAACTGCTATTGTAATTCCAGATTTCAAATAGGATTTTAATGATGGAAGCGTAATTTCAAAGAGCATTTGCTTTTTTGAAAAGCTAAAAATGTTGCCCATTTCAATTAGTTTAGGATCAATGTTTTCAAATCCTTCCACAATATTAATTATGAGTATAGGTATACTGGCGATAAACACAATAAATACCGTGGCCTCTCCATCTAGTCCAAACCATATCATAGCAAGTGCTAACCATGATATGGGAGGTGTCGCTTGTATAATATGAAATATGGGCTCAAATAAATTACTGATCCTTTTATTAGCACCTATTAGAAGTCCTAAAATACCTCCTAATAAAATAGCACCCGAAAGACCTATAAAAAGCCTTTTTAAGGTAATGAACACATCCCTAAAGAAACTATCATCCATTAAAACATCTAGTGTGGATTTTAATGTTACAATAGGATCAGGAAGAATTATCGGTGAATAAATCATCGATAATCCTCCCCAAATAATCAGTATTACAATTAGAGTTTTAAGTATATCCCTATTTTTCTTTGTAATAATAGTTTTCATCTGGAGTTTTCCCTCCGATACTATCTGCTTTAAAATTTAATAGGGTTTCGTAGTATTTTTCTAAATCCTTCTTAGCATCATTAGCTAATTTATAATTAAGCCCTAAAGTTGGCATGGATTTTTGTATCAAAGCCCCCTTTAGTCCAAGATGTTTTTCTACTAATTCCGATGCCTCCTTAGGATTTTCCAACGTCCATGCAAGGGCCTTTTCATATTCTTTTTCAAATAAGGCTACCAACTCTTTATTGTCCTTTAAAAACTTGCTATTTGTGGCTATACCCGCATTTGGTATATCATATTCCTCTCCCTCTAATTTCTTCCATTCCTTCATATAATCAAAGATCACTCTTACATTTTCATTTCCCATCTTGCTTGCAGTTATAAATGGTTCAATATTCATTGCATACTCAATCTCTCCTGCCTTCATTAGCTGTGCAATTTCCGCCGGTGTTGAATATGCTATCTCAATATCTTCTCCTACCTTTAATCCATATTGCTTTAAGAAATGTTGTGTAACTATATCTGGCGGAGCGCTTTTAAAGGGTACATACAATTTCTTACCCTTCAAATCTTCCCATTCATTGCACTCTGGATCACTAGTGGATAGGTACATAACACCCCAGGTGTTTACGTTTGTAAGTTTTATATCAACGCCCTTATTGTATAGCTTGGCTGACACATTAACAGGTATAGCTAAAAATCCATATTCTGAACCCGTAGCTGTAGCCAATAATTCCTCGACACTATTCCACACCTTGAAATCAATTTTTACATTTTCTCCAAGGGCATTTGTTTCCATCATCCTAAGTAGTGGAAATGTTGGAGGTGCCTTGGGTCCACCCATAACAATGGTTATTTCTTTCTCTGGAATTTCTGATGATTGTTCTATGTCCTTTTTCTCTGATAAATCTTTACCCACGGTATTTTCTGATTTATCACATCCAAAAAACACTGTAATACTCAAAGCTAGAATCAAAATAAATGCCACTCTTCGTCTCATGATCTTCCTCCCATTCTCCCCTATTTTTCTGTTTTTACTATAATGATCATTATTTTTGATTTTTCCACTGCATCAAGACTGTGAAGTACATTGGAAGTAACCACTATGGTTTCTCCTGCTTTAACCATGGATTTTATTTTTTCATCAATAACCACCTCGGCTTTTCCCTCATATACATATATCATGGTATCCCCTGGCATTGAATAGGCACTTATGCCTTCACCCTTATCAAAGGCAAACAGGGTTAAACTAAAATCCTCTCTTTGAACAAGGGTACG
>JAOARV010000029.1 GCA_025210395.1 Marinisporobacter sp. | reverse complement strand
ATAGTTATGTAAAGTTTTTACTGCTATTAGTTTTCTTGCCATTTTAAAATCTCCTTTAATTTTTATTACACTTAGTTTTTGGAAATTTTAAAATATCATGCAAGAGAATAATTTCAAGAATGAAATTGTTTATCTATAGTATATTTTAAAAATTTAAAAAAAATGCTGAAAAATACCATATAAATTTGGTATAATCAAATAGTAAATAATATTTTATAAAGGGAGGATTTAATAATGAAAAAAGTAACCGGTATCATATTAAGCGTTTTAATGGTATTTACTTTATGCTTTCAAATTGCTACTGTAAATGTACATGCTGCTGCAGAAAAGGAAATCGTTTTATTTCACACAAATGATACACATGCAAGAGTAGAAGAAGGTAAATATGCAGGGATGGGATTTGCAAAAATTGCGACCTACATAAAGGAACAAAAAGCAAAAAATCCAAATATGTTAGTAGTAGATGCTGGAGATACATTCCATGGACAAACTATTGCTACATTAGTTAAGGGAGAAAGTATTGCAAAGATTATGAATCAGATTGGCTATGATGCCATGGCAGCAGGAAATCATGATTTTGACTATGGAAAAGATCGATTAGTAGAATTAGCAGGAATGACAAATTTCCCAGTTTTAGCTGCAAATGTTAAAAAAGCAGATGGAACAAATTTAGTAAAAGATTATATCATCAAAGAGGTAGATGGGGTTAAATTCGGTATATTTGGACTTTCAACACCAGAAACGGCTTATATGACCCATCCTAAAAATGTAGAGGGAATTACTTTTGCTGACCCTATAAAAGAAGCAAAGAAAATGGTTGAAGCATTAAAAGGAAAAGCAGATGTAATTGTTGTTTTAGGACATATAGGATTAGATGAAAGTAGTAAGGTTACTAGTGAAAAAATAATAAAAGAAGTAGAAGGAATAGATGTTTTTGTAGATGGTCATAGCCATACAACATTAGAAACAGGTAAATTAGTAGGAGATACTTTAATTGTAAGTACAGGAGAATACGATAAAAACCTTGGAAAGGTTACTTTAAAATTTGCTGATAACAAATTAGTATCAAAAGAGGCTTGTTTACTTTCTAAGGAAGAAGCAGCAAATATAGCACAGGATCAAGAGGTTGTAAAGGTTGTTACAGATATTAAAGAAAGCCAAAAGAAGGTATTAAGTGAAGTAGTAGGAAAAACGAGTGTTGTACTAGATGGGGAAAGAGCAGATGTAAGAACAGGGGAAACAAACTTAGGAAATTTAATTACAGATGCGATGATTGATTTAACAAAAGCTGAAGTAGCTATTACAAACGGTGGTGGAATCAGAGCTTCTATCAATGAAGGAGAAATTACGAAAGAAGAAATCATTACAGTTCTTCCATTTGGAAACTATATTGTTACAAAAAAATTCACAGGTAAACAAATATTAGAAGCACTAGAGCATGGAACAGATTCTGCTCCAGAACCAAAGGGAGCATATCCACATGTAGCAGGAATGACTTATAAAATCGATGCAAATAAACCTGCTGGAAGTAGAGTATGTGATGTAATGGTAAATGGAAAAGCGTTAGAGCTAGAAAGAATTTATCTAGTAGCTACAAATGACTTTATGGCTGCTGGTGGAGATAACTATACAATGTTCAAAGATGCTCCTGTATTAATAGAATATAGTGCATTAGATGAAGCACTTATTGCATATATGGAGAAATTAGGAGAAGTTGCGCCTAAGAAAGAAGGAAGAAGTACATTTATTGCAAAGAAGGAAGAAACTACAGTAGAGGCTACAAAAATTGAATTACCTAAAGAAGTAATAAAGGTACCTGCAACAAAAGTAGTAGATTCAAAAAATGCTACATATACTGTAAAATCAGGAGATGTTCTTTGGAAGATCGCAGAAAAATATAAAATGACTTGGGAGAAGCTAGCTGAGTTAAATGGATTAAAAAATCCAAACCTTATTGTAGCAGGACAACAATTAGTAGTACCAGCTAATTAATAGAAAAATTATATAGGATCAATAAACCCACGATTTAAAAAATCGTGGGTTTATTAATAGCTAGGTTAAAGGATGACAAGAAAATAAATATTTAATTTTTAAATATTGATAGGTGGATATTTTTTAGTAGGTGCAAGCCAAACTTCACCACTTCCAGTAAAGGTTTGTAAATAGCCTTCCTTTTTAGATTTCTCTATTTTTATTTCTATATCTCCTCTTATAACAATTGCCAAGCTTCCATCAACCTTTAATGTATCGTCATTCAATTCATAGATCAAAACTTCATCAAAGGGAATATAACTTTCTAAGATCGCAACTCCACTTCCGCTCAATTTTGGTTGTCTAAAGCCGTCTGCTGTTAGTAGGCCTACTGCAGCATCTTTATTGACATGGACAGAAACTTCCATACTGTCTTCACAGCAATAAAACATACCATCACCTAAAATAAGGGTTTCATCTGATAATTCTAGCATATAAAAATATTTATAAGAAGGATCTAAATAGATTTCACCGTGTTTTCCTGAATATCTTGATGTAAAAGATGCTTCTCCAGTTCCTACACTCTTGAAAAAACCTTTTGATGGTGATGGAGCATTTTGTTGGATATCAATTTGAATGGGACCTTTCATGAATTGCAAATCTCCAGGCTGGACTAAAACGCCACTATCCTTTAGCTTAATTCGAACTTGTCTTAACTTTTCTTTTCTATATTTTCCTTCAAGCATATGTACTTTTCTAGGCTTTATATATTCTATTATTTCGAAAAGGGTACCATTTTTACTGACGGATTGATCCATGACTTTCACAGCATTTGAAAAATTTGGGTTAAACATGATAAATGTCCTCCTTTTATTTTATGAATAGGGTTCTTCTAAGATTATTGTAAAGAGTTATAAAAAGTAGAACAGGTAAAATTACCTATCCTATTCCTTATAAATTATTTTCCAATAATAATTTTGCTTCTTTCACATTTTCTTTTGATCCTACTAACATAATCAAATCTCCACCTCTTAAAATGTTGTTTCCATGAGGAATGATTTTTATTCCTGCTCTAATAATAGAAAGAATCAAGCAGTCTCCAGATAATCGCAACTGTCTTACTGGATAATCAAAATAACTTGCATTTTTAAGTTGGATTTCTGCCATACAAAAATCATCATCCTCTTCTTCAAATAAAAGGGTAAAGGCTTTTGGATGTAGAATCAAATTTTCTGCCATAAATACAGTAGCAAACTCTGGGGATATGATGGTGGAGCCGTAATTATTTTCCTTTAAGAGATTTTCTTGACTATTTGTAAGTAAAAGAACATTTTCTATTTGCAGTACTTCCTTACAAACCTTGCAAATTTCATTATTCAAATCATCAGATGTTTTGTAGATAATAACACTTTTTGCATCCTTTATGCCTGTTGTGTTAAGAAAATCAATATCTAAAGTATCTCCTAGATATACTTTGTAACCCTGTTCAAGGGTTTTTTCGTATTTATCAGGATTATGGGTGATAAAAATAATATCCATGCCTGATTTTTGAAGTCTCTTAGCTAGAAGGAGTGTCTTTTGCTTAACTCCTACAATATAAATGGTATTTTTATCACAAATTGCACAAGTAGGAGATAACTTATTAAATAATACAGGTGATAAGGTACAAGTAAGAATGGCCACAAGGATGATGGCGCCATTTGTTTCTTCACTAATAATATGTAGCTTTAGTCCAATAGCACTAGTAGCAATGATCAAGCTTAATCTAGAGGATAATAAAAATCCTGCGGCAATAGATTCCTTCAGAGAAAATTTCACCTTTAAAATCAAAGAAGGAATGATTTTTACAGCATAAACAGAAAGTAGCAATGCTGGAAGTAGAAAAATGGACTTAGGGTTATTAAGTACAGAGCTCATATCAAAATTTGCCCCTACCATAATGAAAAAGATAGGGATAAAAAAGCCGTAGCCGATGGCATCGAGCTTTAATGATAATTGGGAAGATTCCCTGGAATCTAATAGGGAAACGATTAAACCTGCTAAGAAGGTTCCTAGTATGATTTCTGTTCCTAATCTTTGTGCTAATGCAATGAAAATCAATATGAGGGCGAAAGCACCTCTTACTTTTATTTGAGATGTGGCATGAGCCAAATCTTGTATAATTTTCTTTCCTGCAATTTTTAGTCCCATGTTGTAAAGAACAAAAAAGGCTACAAAGAGTAAAAGGACTAAAAATACTTTATAAGTTGCTGCAGAGGTGTAAAAGGAAATATATATAGTTACAAACACCATGGTTGCAAAATCAGCGATCAATGAACCTAATAAGATAGTTTGACCATATTCATTATTTAAAAGGCATTTCTCCTTCAAAGTAGGAACAACGATTCCTAAAGAAGTCGTACTAAAAATCAAAGTAATCAAAGGAACGTTAAGAATAAAACCAAATTGCTTCAAAATGTAAGCAACACTATAGCCTAAAAAGATTGTTCCCATAAATAAAAGAATAGCTAAGGTAATAGGTTTTTTATGCCATTTTTCATTAGATTGCTTTCCAGAGGATTTGATCAAGTCAAAATCAATTTCTAGTCCAGATAAAAACATTAAAAAGGCAAATCCAAAGGTATAAAGAAAATTGAGCCAAGAGGATTCTTCTATGAGATTGAACCCACTCTTACCAATAATCATTCCTGCTATGACTTCTCCTACAACGATGGGAATGGGTAGCCATTTTAATTTCTTGATAACAAATGGTACAAATGCTGCTAATAAAACGATAATCAGCAAAGAATTGTATGAAATTGTACTATGTTCCATAAAGACCCCTCCTTTATCTTTTTTTATGATTATAACATGAAAAAGGATATTTGATTTATTTTTATTTTCTAAATAAATAGTATAACATATTTAATAAAAAACACTTTTAATTAGGAGACTTTTTTGGTAGAATAAGTATGGCTCAAATAAAAAAATACTTAATTACATTGTAAAAACAAAAAAAGAGTAGCATATTTAATATAAAATAATTCGAATAGGATGAATAATAAAGGGGAGAGATTTTCATGACAAGGAATGACATTGAAACTTCAAGAATTAGAAGCACCATACAAACAGCATTTTATGGAAATAATGTGATAAAAATAAATTCTATTAAAGAAGCTTATGAATTAGCTAAAAATTCACCAGGAACTATTGTAACGGATATGGATATATATAAACCAGAAGAAATGGGATTAGACCCTGAAACAAAAGTATTATTATTCAATGATGGATTAGTAACAGGAAGATGTGCAGCTGCAAGAAAAATTATAGGAGAAGCAGGGGTAGATTCAGAAAAGTATGCAGGAATTGTTAGAGAAGCAGTCTATCATACAAGACATAAGAAAATGTATGATGCTGAGGTTTATATTGGTTTAGATAAGGATTTTATGGTAAAAGCCCATCTGATTATTCCAGAGGGTCATGAAAATATATTATACAATTGGATGTTAAATTTTCAGGCTGTAACAGAAACGTATAAAAAAATGTATCAAGCGTCAAAAGAAATTCCCAATGAAGGAGACATATATATATTTGGAGATCCAGATTGGAAGGATGAGAATCATCCATTAGGATTAACTCTATTTGATGCAGAAAATAATTGTGCCGCATTATTGGGGATGAGATATTTTGGAGAGTTTAAAAAGGGAACATTAACTTTAGGTTGGGGAACTGCTAATAGAAATGGATATGCTGCATGTCATGGGGGTCAGAAAAAATATACCCTAGAGAATGGTGAAAGCTTTGTTGTAGGTGTTTTTGGATTATCAGGATCAGGAAAATCAACATTAACTCATGAAAAGCATGAGGGGAAATATGATATTGCTGTACTACACGATGATGCATTTGTTATATCTACAGAAAATGGTTCATCTGTAGCATTAGAACCATCTTATTTTGATAAGACACAAGATTACCCAGCAGGTTCACCCGATAACAAATATTTATTAACAGCACAAAATTGTGGTGCTATGATCAATGAAGAAGGAAAATGTGTTTTAGTTACAGAAGATATTCGAAATGGCAATGGACGTGCCATTAAGTCAAAATTATGGGCACCAAATAGAGTCAATAAATTTGAAGAACCAGTGAATGCAATCGTTTGGTTGATGAAGGACCCAACGCTACCACCTGTGCTAAAAATAAATAATTCAGAGCTTGCTACTGTTATGGGAGCTACCTTAGCTACTAAGAGAACTACGGCTGAAAGATTAGCAAAAGGGGTAGATCTGGATGCTTTAGTCATTGAATCTTATGCAAATCCATTTAGAACTTATCCATTAGGAGATGATTATAAGAAATATAAGGAATTATTCACTAAAAATCAGGTGGCGTGTTATATTTTTAATACAGGATTTTTTATGGATAAGAAAATCTCTAAAGAAGTAACCATTAAATCTTTAGAAAAAATAGTTGAAGGAAATGCGGCATTTAAGCCGTGGGGAAATTTTTCAGATATAGAAATTCTAGAAGTTGAAGGGTTTATACCAAATATGAATGATAAAAAATATGTGACTGAGCTTCTTGAAAGAATGGAAGATCGAATCACATTTATCGAGTCAAGAAAGATTGAAAAGGAAGGAAGAGATCAATTACCAGAAGAAGCTACAGATGCTTTGAAAGAATTAGTGAAAGAAATGAAAAAACGAAAGATTGTTTTTGAGGTTGCTTAAAGGGGCTATCGGATAATCAATTTGATGATTATCCGACAGCCTCTTTAAAAATTAAAAAAATGGAAAGAAAGGAGATCTTCTGCGTCGATAAGGTCTATAAGGAGGATAAGGTCTAGGTGGGTATGGTTTAGGTGGATAAGGTTTACAACATGGTTTTTTCCATATAGCCACTAAAATTAAGAACCATAATAATAAACTTGTAGCAAAGGATTGGGATGTGACGGATTGTTGGCTAACTGAAGGATTTGAAGAGAGAATTCTTTTTATGTTATCAATTTTTCGTCTATGTTCATTAGAAACGAAGCCTTCAGTTTGAGCAAGTAAATCAAGATTTTTCATGTATTTTTGTATGGTTTCTTGAGGAACTAAATTTTTTATTCTAGCGATTTCATCTAGAATATAGCTTTCAGATTTATCCCCATATTGATTCATAAAATCGTCAAATTGCTCCATATGATCATTTGGAAATAGCATAGGTTCAAATAGTTCATGAGCTTTCATTTGAAAGAACCTCCTTTAAAAAATAGAATAAAATATTGATCTGGAATAGAAATTTTTCTAATTATAGAATATGCAATGGATGAAAGAGCTGTTACTAAAAAATAGAGGAAAATTAAAACCACCCTTAAGGATCAGGATGGTTGATTTATGTGAAATATTCAATTGTAGCATTTTGAAAGTTCTTATCAATAAGCTCTGTAATATAATTTTTCATGTCCATACTTTTTTCTTTAGGATAAATATATTTGAATTTTCCATAGGGACCCCATTTTAATTGTCTTTTTTCTTCGTCCATATCTAGCTTTGTTTTAGGAAATCTTGTAAGAATTAATTCTTTAGCAGTAGCTGTAAATCTATGTTGGATCAATTCGAAAGTAATTTCTTCATGATAATCTTTTAACTGAGTTTTTAAGTGAGAAAGCAATTCTTTGTATTCCTTTTTCCACCCATCATAAATTATAATAGGTGCAATAATAAAGCCTATAGGGTATCCGGCGTGAGCAATTTTTTTTGCTGCGATTAATCTTTCTTCAAAGCTAGCTGTATTATGTTCAAAGGTATTGATCACATATTTTGTGTTGATGCTAAATCTAAATTTTGTATGTTGATGATGGTTAATAGCTAAAAAAGAATTCACATTGTTGTATTTGGTGATGATTCTTAGCCTACCTTTTTGACTTTCTCCAAAAAATTCAATACATCTTTTAAGATTTCCTGTTAAATGTTCCAGGGCAATAGGGTCTGTAATACTGCCACTTTCAAAAGTAGTGATATTAGGTGAATTTTTATTAATATGATCTTGAATAACTTCAAGGATTTCTTCTATGTTCACAAAAACTTTCATAAAAGGCTTTTCACCTTGGGTAGTTTGTAGGTAACAATATTCGCAATGACCAGGACATGAACTAGATAAAGCAAACTGATAATCAGCAGAAGGCTTGCAAGGTCTTAATTTCTTTTGATTGTTTACAGTAAGATAAATGGTTTTCTTTGCTTTTACATAATTCTCAGAAGGGCATGTACCCTCTATTTCAACTTTTCGAGACTCAATAATAGGAATATTTAATTTTTCTAAATAAGCTTTTGCTTTTTTTCCTACATCATAGGTTAGAACTTTAGGATGAATATATACAATATCTGGTATAAATAATTTCACTTTTTTTCACCTCAATGATAGTATGTGTATTTGTCATGAATAATAATTCTTTAGAAATAAATAATAATATTGATACAATAACCTAACTATAGTTTTGTGCTTTTTTATGAAAGTGTTGAAAATGCTAAATTTTATTTTGAAAGATAAAATGGATAAAAATCAGTGTTTATTATAAAAACTGCAAAACCTTAGTAAAGGATTGAGTGGAGGATTATACAATGAAATTAGTGGCAGGAAATATGCTTTGGACAAATATCAATAGGATTCCAAATCAATATCATTATTTAAATAAATCTATTCAATGTGATGTATTAGTCATTGGAGGAGGGATTAGTGGTGCAATTGCTGCTTATTATCTAGCTAAGGAAGGGGTAAATACAGTTTTAGTAGATAAAAATATTATAGGCTATGGCAGTACAAGTGCATCTACTTCTATATTGCAATACGAGATCGATACAGATTTATATAGACTTATGAGTATGATCGGCGAAAAGGAAGGGGTAAAATCCTTTGAACTTTGCAAAAATGCCGTTTATGAGATAGAAAAAATAATAAATGATTTAGAGGATCATTGTGATTTTTCCTTAACGGAATGTTTTTATTATGCAACAAAAGCTTCCATGGTCTCTTCTTTAAAGAAAGAATTTGATGCAAGAAAAAAACATGGATTTCATGTGGAATTTTTAGAGAAAGAAGAAGCAAAAAAAAGATTCTCCTTTCCAACAGAAGGAGGGATTTATTCAAAATTTGGAGCAGCTCAAATAGATCCTTATAGATTTACTCATGCACTGATAGATCAATCTATAAAAAATAATCTAAAGGTATATGAAAATACAGAGATTACAAATATATGTCCCAGAGAAAACCATGTATTATTAGAAACAAAAAATCATTTTAATATAGAAGCAAAAAAGGTCATTATTGCTACAGGCTATGAAGGAAGAAAATATATTAAAGAAAAAATTGTTCATTTACTGAGAACCTTTACTGTTGTAACAAAGCCTGTGAAAAATTTGGATGGATGGTTTCATAGGGGGATTATAAGAGATAATAATGATCCTTATACCTATTTAAGGCTTACAGGGGATAATAGAATGATTATAGGTGGGGAAGATGAGAAGGTAGGCGGAATGAATAGTAAAATGTCTAATTTATCTCATGATGATTTAGTGTCTAATAAAAAATATGATTTACTAGTGAATCGGTTAAAATCATATTTTCCTGAGATCAAGGATATTGTTCCTGAATACCAATTTAGTGGACTATTTGGGGTGACAAAAGATGGACTACCTTATATTGGAGAATATGAAGATTTTCCACATTGTCATTTTTCTTTAGGGTATGGAGCCAATGGAATTTTATATTCTATTTTAGGAGGACAATTATTAAGAGATACGATTTTAGGAAAGGATCGACCAGAGCTAGCGTTATTTAGATTTAATAGATAGGCATAAAGATTTCCTGATTAGATGGAGGAATAGGATGTTCTGATAGAGTAGAAATATGTGCTTAGAGATAGATTACTGCTTTTTATAGCAGTTTTTTATTTTATGAGTAAAAACTTTTTATTAAAACATTTGAATTTTAGGAATGAATGGGATTGGTTTAAAATGATAGAATTCTTAACTTTCGAACAAATCAAACATATGAATTGAAAAGCAGTATAATTTACTATAAAATGTAATTAAAAAAAGGAGTAGCCGAATGCATATGATCAAGAATCCTAATAAATCTAATGAAAAAATAAGATTATGGACAAGACAGCATAAAAATGTATGGCAAGAATTAAAAGAGAAGGAAATTTATCGAGCTAAAAAAGAGCATATCATAGAAAAAAATGATACCATATCAGAGTATTATTTGAAGCTATATGATTGGTACATAAAGCATGCACAAAGGTTTGTCCCGAAACCAGAAGGGGTAACTTATCCTATTTGGTTTTCAACATCAGAAGAAAAGAGGCTTCAGCTTGTAGAAAATACGGTGGTATTAGAGTTAGAAGTAGATCGAAAAGATGTGGTGATTACGGACTTTGATAAATGGGGATATGTAGTAAATTATTGGTATGTTCCTATTGATCAACAAGATGAGAAGAAGCATAATGAAGAATTAAAAAGGTATGGCATAGGAGATGAATCTGCTTTGATCATGGGAGATAAGGGGAATTTCTATCCACTACTGAAAAATAAAATTCTAAAGAGCTGGGAAAGAATGTTTTATATATCTAATGAAGAGACCTGTTTTACCCAGGCAACCCTTTGGGAGATGAAAAAGGAATGGGTGGTAAATGTTTTACAAGGATAAATAAAAGTATATAGAGGAAGTGAAAATATGGATAAAGAAAAAATCACCTTATATGCTGCTCAAAGAAAGATTGTATTAGATACCATTGAAGAAAAAGGTGTATATCATGTGAAAAAAGAATATATTATCAAGAAATATGGACAAGTAGCCCATACTTTTCTAACTTCTTATAATTGGTTTATTCATAAGGCAGAAAAAATAGTTCCTAAACCAGAAGGGGCAGAATATCCTGTTTGGTTATTTACGGATTTAAAATATGTTGAACATCATGCTGATACTTGTGTTTTAGAGATCAAAGTAGACCGTGACAAAGCCCTTGTATTTGATCGAGCAAAATGGAATCGCATTTTGAACCTTTCTTATATTCCTAAAGATGAAGAGGATGCAAAAGCATATGAAGAACTTTTAGAAAAGCAGGGGATTCAAGATGAAACGGATATATATATGAAAAATTTTTATCCTCATTTAAAAGCAAAGGTAAAGAAAAGCTGGGATCGCTTATTTGATGATAATATTGTTTTATCTCAATCAAAAAGAGCGGCTTTGTGGGAAATACGAAAGGAATGGATTGTTCGGATTATAGAATAGTATATATATATCAAAGGGATAGCTTTAAGGATTATTTTAAAGCTTCCCTTTGTGTATGAAGCTTTTAAGATTCATTTTCAACTTTTATCAAAGCGCCATCTTTGATTTCATCACTAGGAGAAAGAATTACCTGATCTCCTTTTTTTATTCCTGAAAGAATCTCGATATGATCTTCTCCTTCTAATCCAGTTGTAATTTTTCTTAAAAGAGCTTTGTGATTGTCTACGACAAATACATATTTTTCATCAGCTATAGAAAAAATAGCACTTTCAGGTATGGTTAAAATATTTTTTTTGTGATTTACTTCAAATTTCACATCTACTTCATAGCCTATTCTAAGGCTTTTAAATTTAGAAATAGAAGTATGAATACGAACTCTTTTTTGTTCAATCCCAAGATCAGAAACCTTGCTAAAAGCTTTTGGAAAAATCTTTGTGACACTTCCCTGTAGACCCTTGATATTTAAATTATCACTTTCAATGAATACAGGATTTTTTTCTATGATTTCGGATATTTCGCTGGCTAATACATCTACTTCTACATATAGATCATCTTTTTTCCCTATTTCTAAAAGTCGTGTACCTGGTTGAATATATCCTCCATTTTTTACAAATACTTCTGTGATGATGCCATCCATAGGAGCTTTGATCAATAAATCTTCCTTTTCTTTTTCTAAAGCTTCTTTTTGATAAAGGAGTTGAGAAATTTGAGCTTTGTACTGATCTTTTATGTTGGAAGATACAGGATTTTTCAGTAATTGTAATTCGTTTGTAGCCATACTTAACAAGTTTTCTTTTATAGAAACATCTTTAACAGCAGCTTCATAAGCCTTCTTGCTGAATGCACCTTGTTCATAGAGGATTTTATTACGGGTTAAATTCTTTTTTGCTTCATCCAGCTCAAGCTTAGCGTTTGCAACTTTTCCTTCCGTTTGAGATATCTTTTTTTGATCAGTAGGCTTGATAGCTTGTTGATATTCAGCCTTTAAGCTTTCAATTTGTGATGTGAAAGCTTTGATTTGAAGGTTGATTTTTTCCCCATTAATTTCTGCTAATAATTGATCCTTTTTTACTAAATCTCCCTCCGTTACATGAATGGTGGTGATTTCTCCAGAACTATTTCCATGAACGATTCTTTGATGGTGAGACTTGATAGTACCTGTTTCTTCTACATATTTTGAAACTTCACCGATAGTAGCTGTTGAAATCTCTACAGGTATTTTGTTTTTAGCCTTTGTTGTATAAAGAATTCCTCCTATGATGAGGATTATGATTCCTATAATCATCCATTTTTTTTTCATTTTTCACACCTCACTATGAAATTCTACTTTTAAGTGCTTCTAAAAAATCTAACTTATATATTTTTCTTAAGGTGAAAAGCTGTGCTAAAAATACAAAGAAAATAGTAAGAAAAATAGCTGTCATATAAGTATTACCTGTTATTTTTGAATGCAATGTAAATAATTCGTTACTAAAGGCTTTTTCTACACCTCGAATCATCCAATGTCCTATAGGGATTCCAAGGAGGATGCCAAAGAGTGTCATGATAAAATTTTCTTTCAATAAAATAAGGTAAATCTCTTTTCTAGAAAAACCCATTACCCGTAAGGATGAGAATTCAAGCTTTCTTTCAGAAATACTCATGATTGTAGTATTGTAGATGATAGCAAAGCCTAAAATACCTGAAAAAATAACCATAATTCCAATAGAAGCCTTTGATAGCTCTAAAAGGTCTAAAAAGGTATCTACTAGATCTTGTAGGGATTGTAAGCTTGAAATATTTTTTATATCTTCTAATTTTTCTTTTATGGGGTCCTTAGAATGGATCAGTACTCCTGTAGCCAGTTCATCATCTAATAATTCTTTATTCATTCTATTGATAGATAGATAAGCATTCATCCCTAAGCTTTGTTTAATAATCCCTTTTACTTTCATAGATACATTTTCTCGATAGGGGATGAAGCTATTTATTTCTATGAATTCACCTTTTTTTACACCAAGATAGTTTGCTAAGCCTTCAGAAAGAAGGATACCCTTTGAAGGAAGAGTTATTTTTTTATCCTTTAAATTAATAAATTTATAAAACTGTGTATTTTTTGTAAGACCTACAATCGTAACAACTTTTTTCTTGTGACCATGAATGATTTCAAAGGGGAATTCTGATTTAGGTTCTATAGCCTCTATTTTTATAATGTGTTTAAATTCTTTGACGACAGATTGATTTAAGGGTTGATCAAAATTAATGCTATAATCAAATCTTAAAAATTCTCCATAATGATTATTAAAAATATCAAAGAAAGCATTTTGTTGATAAACGGTTAAAAACAGCATGCTAAAGGATAAAGATAAACCAAGAGTAATAAATATAAATCTTTTTTTACTTCTTAAAATATTTCTTAAAACGATTTTCCAGCTAAAACTGATTCTTTTCCAGAAAAAATCTATCTTTTCTAAAAAAATTCTTCTTCCTGATGCAGGAGGTTCTGGTTGCATGGCTGTAGCTGGGAATATTTTTAGTATCCTCATGCTTCCATATAAGCCAGAAATAATACAAAAGATAGAGGATAGAAGAACTGCTAAGAGAATATATTTTATGTGAAAGGTGGCTTTGAGCATGGGGATGTTATAAAACTTTATATACATATTTGTCAAAAGCTTTGAAAAAAACATGCCTACACTTGTTCCAATGATCGCTCCTAAAACACCAATGATGAGACTATACTTTGTATAATGGGAAATGATTTGGATATTGTTATAACCAAGAGCTTTTAAAACACCTATTGAAGCTCGGTCATTTCTAACCATTCTAGAAATCATGACAGCAAGGATCACAGAGGCAACCCCTAAAAAAAGTACAGGAATAGTTTTAGATGTATTTTTTAGTTGTTTGATTTCTTCTGATAGCATTCGATTGCTCAATTGATCATCCTTTATAATGATTCTTTTTACTCCATAGGGGTCTAGTTCTTTTTCTAATCTTTCTTTGATTTGATCTAGGTGATTTTCATTTTTGGCTTGTAAGACAATTTCATTATAGCTACTGCCAAAACCAAAGCTTTGCCGTGCTAATTCATCAGAAATATAAAGGACACCAAATTTTTCTGGTTGAGGGAGAAGACTTTGTTCGTTTTCCATAAGATAGACATATTCAGGACTTGCAACAATGCCTTTTACCTTTAGAGGATACTCTTTTCCTAAAATTTGAGGCTTTATGGTGTCTCCCACTTGAATATTCCGAGCCTTTGCAAATTGTTCTATGATGTAAGCGTCTTTACTCTTATTGGTTAGAGGACTACCCTCAACTAAATACAAATCATTTAGCTTAAAGTCATGATCTGGTATAGAAATAGTTCTTACATATACTCTTTCTTTTCCATCCTTAATCTTTAGGGGAACATCATTTACAATTCTGCCTTGTGCTAGAGTAATACCAAACTTTCCATTAATCTTTTCTACTGCTTTTTTAGGAATTTTAACAACTTGAATATAAAGATCTGCAAAATGGTTAGCTTTATAATAATAGTTTATAGTATCTTCAAGGTTAATAGCAGCCATGCTCATGGCTGTATAGATGAGTAATCCTATGACAATGACAGAGATGATGGCAATGGATTGTCCTTTTGAATGGTTCATTAGTCGTAAAAGTCTTATATTTAATTTTTTCATTACCATTCAATCCTTTCGGGATTTATTGGATTTTCATTTAAAGAATTATCTATAATTTCACCACTTCGCATTTTGATCACACGATCTGCCATTTGTGCAATAGGAGCATTGTGGGTAATGACGATGATGGTTTTTTTATAATTTTTATGAATATTACTGAGTAAAGATAATATGGCAATACCCGTTTCATAATCTAAAGCACCAGTGGGTTCATCACATAATAATAATAAGGGATTTTTTGCTACTGCCCTTGCAATGGAAACTCTTTGTTGTTCACCTCCACTCATTTGAGAGGGGAAATGATTCTTTCTATTTTTTAATCCTACATCCTCTAAAACTTGATCAATAGATAATGGATTTTCACAAATTTCTGTAGCAAGCTCTACATTCTCACGAGCAGTCAAATTTGCCATTAGATTGTAAAATTGAAAGACAAAGCCTATTTTGTCTCTTCTGTATTTAGTTAATGATTTATCATTATAGGAGGTAATATTTTTGTCCATTAAGTGAAAAGTTCCTTTTGTTGGTTGATCCATTCCTCCTAAAATATTAAGGAGGGTACTTTTTCCTGAACCACTAGGACCTAGGATCACTACAAATTCCCCCTCATTAATATGAAAGGAGGCTTCCTCTAATGCTTTTACTGTTATTTCTCCCATTTTGTAATGTTTACTCAGATTTTCTACCTTTATGAATGCCAATGGATGATCCCTCCTTTTTACTTAGACCATTTTTCAAGAAATCAATAAAATGGTGGAAAGATTCAAGCTGTTCTTTTAGGGATAAAGCTTCATAATCATCTAAAAGTATGTTGGTATAGTTAAACATAGAATGGTAGAGTATTTTTTTTATAAAGGATTTTGAAAAATCATCCCTTAACTCTCCTCTTGCAAGACTTCTTTCTATAATAGGATCGAATACATTTTCAGAGGTGTTTTTTATTTTTTCATAAATATATTTTTTGATTTCTGGATTTTCTTCAGACATAAATCTTTGACCGAGCTTTAAGTACTTTATATATTTTTCTCCGAATTCAAAACCAGCCCTGCCTTGCAAATGAAGTAATTCAAATATACTTAGATTGTTGTAATCAATATCTTGGTCTATGAGCCATTTGTTGATATATTCAAGCTTTTCTTTTTGTACCTTTTCACATAGATATAAGTATAATTCCTTTTTATTTTTAAAACGATAATAGAAAGCACCTTTGCTCATATTCACTTTTTTTAAAATATTATTTAAAGAGGCTTCATCATAGGTATTGTTAATAAATTCATCAAGAGCAGCTTCTAAAAGGGCTTCTTTTTTTGTTTCATCCATTTTATCCAAGTCAGATCACTCCTAAATTTATTATATTAAGATTAGACTATGTAGTCTAGACTATATGGTCTATTGTATGTTAAAACCTGAATTTTGTCAAAATACATGTAAATAAATATAGTTATTTTGTTTTATGCAATATAAAATTCATATATAATGAAAGAATATAGTTTTGTTGAAAATGTAAGAAAATAGTAGATAGATGCTTAAAAACATGTAAATGTGGTAGCTATTCTTATAAGAATAAAAGGTAGGAGGAAATTCATGAAAAAAATATTACATATATTATCACAAAGACCAGGGAAAACAGGAAGTGGTATATTTCTGCAATCACTAATTGGACAAATAGATAAAAAGGATTATCAACAAGGAGTCGTTGTAGGGGTTCCTGCCCATGAAGAAAAAAATGATTTGAGAGATTTACAAAAGCATACTATTTATCCTGTACGATTTGAAACAGAAAGTTTACCATTTCCTGTAGTGGGAATGAGCGATGTAATGCCTTATAAAAGTACAAAATATATAGATTTGACAGAAACTATGTTTTTTAAGTGGAAAGCTGCTTTTAAAAAAATGATTCAGGAAGCTGTAGATGATTTTCAACCAGATTTGATTATCTCACATCACTTATGGATTTTATCTGCTCTTGTAAGAGAGTGGACTTTTCCTATTCCTATGATGGCTATTTGTCATGGAACAGATTTAAGAAAATTAAAGCAGATAGACAAATATGCTTCTGAAGTAATCAATGGATGCAAAAAAATTAATACGATTTTTGCCCTGAATTGTTATCAAAAAGAAGAGATTCATAGAATTTATAAAATACCTAAAGAAAATATTGTAATCATTGGAAATGGATATAATGGGGATATCTTCTTTCCAGAGAAAAATAAGA
Organism: Marinisporobacter sp.; assembly: GCA_025210395.1. GTDB lineage: Bacteria > Bacillota > Clostridia > Peptostreptococcales > Thermotaleaceae > Crassaminicella. The sequence goes on along the minus strand of JAOARV010000029.1, from coordinate 3,220 downwards.
AAAATAATAAAAAAATTCGTCTTGTATATGCAGGAAAACTAAGCTATGCCAAAGGGGTTAAAGCTTTACTAAAAGCATATGGGAATATTTCTATAGATAAAGATCAAATTGAGTTAACTATTGTAGGTGGTGGTAGTGGAAAAGAATTTGAAGATATTTTAAAAGAAGTAGAAAAGCATAGTCATAAGATTATTCTTACAGGAGTTGTTCCTCAAAGTAAATTAGGAGAAATTTTTAGGGAATCAGATATATTTATTCTACCTTCCTTTTATGAAGGATTACCTCTTGTACTTATTGAAGCATTAGCATCGGGTCTTCGCGTGGTATCTTCTGATTTGCCTGGAGTAAAGGAATGGATAGGGGAAATAATTAATGATAGTGGTATGATAGAATATGTAAAATTACCAAGTTTAAAAAATGCAGATATGCCTATTTTAGAAGAGTTACCTTTCTTTGAAGAAAGGTTAAAAAAGACTATAGAAAACCAAATTCAGTTCGTGCTTAAAAAGAAAGAGCCAAATAATTTAGCTTATTTAAAAGAAGTTGAAAAGAAATCTTGGAAAAATTTATTTGATCAGATGGAAAAGTGTTTTTAATTATATCAAAAGCTAATAGAAGATCAATGATTATTGGGAAAGCATAATCTGTTATTTATAAAATGAATTGGGTATAATTTATATAGTATTAAAATTTAGAGGACAATTTGATAGGGGGGGAAGAATGAAGCTCATTAAGAATATTGATTCAGAAAAGAAAAAAGAAAATAAAATGAAGCGAATCATATTAGTTGCATTTGCATTATCTTTAATTCTGTTTGGTTTTCTAGTAGATACACCAAAAGAAATTTTTAGAGGTGTTTATACAATACTTATACAACCCGATACGTTAATAACAGATTATATAGGAGTAGGAGGTATGGGGGCAGCTTTTGTAAATTCAGGGCTCCTTACTTTGATATTTATTTACATGTTACATAAGTTAAAAGTAAATTTTAATGGTGTAACAATAGCTGCTTTATTTTTAATTGCAGGATTTGCTTTTTTTGGTAAAAATCTTTTAAATGTGTGGTTTATCGTAATCGGTGTGTATTTATATTCGAAGGTACAAAAGGAAAAGTTTTCAAAGTATATTTATACAGCATTATTTGGAACTGCTATGGCACCTTTTGTTACAGAAATTATGTTTAGCACAACATTACCTATAGGCATTAGAATTTTACTAGGAGCTTTAGTAGGAATAGGGATTGGTTTTATACTTCCACCTTTAGCATCTTATCTTGTGAGAGTACATCAAGGATTTAATTTATATAATATTGGTTTTGCTGGAGGAATGCTTGGAACAATCGTTTTTTCAGTTTTCAAATCTTATGGCTTTGTAGTAAATCCTAGAATGATTTGGACAACTGGAAATAATAAGCTTTTAGGAATATATCTTTACGGAATATTCTTATTGCTGATAGGTATTGGTTTTTATATTAATAATAAGTCTTTTAAAAAGCTTAAAAATATTATGAAGTATCCTGGAAGATTGGTTGCGGACTTTGTTATATTAGAAGGATTTGGTCCAACATTAATAAATATTGGCATCAATGGAATCGTGGCAACAAGTTATATATTATTGGTGAATGGAGATTTAAATGGACCTACTATAGGGGGAATATTTACGGTAGCTGGATTTGGTGGATTTGGTAAACATCTTAGAAATATCCTGCCGATCTTTTTAGGTGTATCTATAGGCGCACTAACTAAAGTATGGCATATAAACGATCCTGCTATATTATTAGCTGCATTATTTGGAACAGCACTAGCACCTATAGCAGGGGAGTTTGGATGGAAGTATGGAGTTATTGCAGCTTTTATACATTCCTCCGTTGTATTAAATGTAGGCGTATTGCATGGAGGTTTAAATCTTTATAACAATGGATTTGCAGCAGGGCTTGTTGCAGCTATGCTAGTACCTATAATAGAGGCTTTTAGAAAGGATGAAGCTTAATGAAGCATCATAAAAAAAGGATTTCAAAAATAGTGGATGAATTGGTAGCTTATTTTTTTACTATGGGAGCTACAGATATTAATATTAATCTGCAAGAGAAAGAAGATTATTATAAAATCATTTTAAGTAGTAATTATATAGTGAAGAATCAAGAAAAAATAGAAAAAATGATAAAATGTTTGAAATGTGATAAACAAGAAGAAATGGAAGAATATTATTGGGAATTAGCAGGTGACTGTGATGTAGATACAGAACTTACATTAGTCGGAATGATGACAGATGAGGCGGAAATTGATATTAGTGAGGATGAGATAAAATTAGTGTTGTATAGGTATAAATAATGAGAATTTGAAAAACATCCGTTTGGCGCTTAAATTTTAGTCGACCCTTAATTTAAAGATTTAAAAGAAAAGAATTTAAAAGAAGATAAACTACAAAGATGGTTGACATTCTTTAGAAATGACATATCTGATGAAACTTTAAAGGAGTTGATGGATATGGATGAAGATATTAAAAAAGCTGAAGAAAGATTAGAATATTTAAGTAGTAATCCTGAAACAGTAGCTTTATATAAGGCGAGAGAAAAAGCATTGCATGAAAGAGCGAATATGATTAGCAGTGCAAAAGAAGAAGGAAAAATGGAAGGAAAAATAGAAGGAAAAGCTGAAGTAGCAAGAAAATTATTATCAATGGGTATTGATATTTTAACAGTGATAGAAGCAACTGGATTAAATCAAGAAGAAATTGAAAAAATAAAAACAAATTTAAATTAAGAATAAAGAAAGAGGCTAGATTTTAATCTAAAAAAAGATTAAAATTTAACCTCGAATTTTTTGATAATACAAAAAAGCATTATGTGATTTTTACAACAGTTCCTATAGGAATAAGATTATAAAGCTCAATGACATCCTGATTATGCATTCTAATACATCCGTGAGATACGGCTTTTCCAATAGAAGATGGATCATTTGTACCATGAATACCATAGTGAGGCTTGCTAAGTCCCATCCAACGTACACCAAATGGACCTCCAGGATTTATAGCTTTATTGATAATTGTAAAGGTTCCTTTTGGAGTTGGGGTAGAGGGTTTACCCACAGCAACAGGATAAGATTTAAACCACTGTCCATTACGAAATAAAGTAAGCACTCGAGAAGTGGTATTAATGGAGATACTATAATTAATGGGCATATACAAAGTGTAATACATTTGATCACCTCGTGATTAT
>JAOARV010000028.1 GCA_025210395.1 Marinisporobacter sp. | reverse complement strand
CATTTCCACTATTTCATTATCCATTTTTGCTATTTCATTATCCATTTCGCCTATTTTATTATCCATTTAACCTGTTTCGTTATCCACTCTACCTGTTTCAATGTTTATTATAACACTAAATCTATTTTTTTAATACTCATAAAAAAACACAGGTTAAAATGTAATATTTAAATCTGCGTTCTATACTTATACAAATATTTTATTCTATTATAACTATTAATTTTCATATACCTTTAAATATATATATCTACTTTTCTCGTTGATATTATTCCTGCTTGATTTATGCCTTATTCTTCCTGTCCCAACTCCATTTGTTTCTAGATTATTTAATATCTTTGAATCCCAATTTCCACTTTTATTAACCAGCCCTAAAGTTACTATTGCTATAACCTTGTTCCAATCAATATTCCTATTACTATTTAAAATCAGCATAGATAAGGATTTTTCTTCTCTTTCAATCTCAATTAAACAACAAGTTTTGCCATCACTCATAGTGATTATTCCTGCTGCATATCTTCTATTTGTTTCTCCATCACTAAGTTTAGAAAATCTCTTGCCTCTTAACCCCTCAAGCAAGTCATCTATTATAACAACAACATTTAATATTCCTTCCATATCCTTTAATAATTTCAATATCTCTATAAACTCTTCTAATTCACCCATTACTACAATATCTTCTATATTTTTGTACTCTAATCCCTTAGCTCTGTCTAATCCTCCTGAATCAGCAGTAGTCCTAATATTACTATTTTCAACGTCAAACACTTTTGTATTTTCATCTTCTGCATCCCTAATATACTGAGTTCCTTGTTTTAATCTTTTAATTACCAGCTTTCCTTTATAGTCCTGTATAGTGCTATAAGTCTCTATTTCATCTCTACTGCTAAAGTCTGCACCATCTATTTTAGGGTCAATTTCATTATTTTTAGTTTTCTTTACTCTTCGATATACTCGTTCTTTTGGTATCTTTGTTTTTTTTACTTCCTTACTATATGGTGATGTATATTGAACATTGTCTGCACAAAGGTTATCTCTTTGTATCCTAGTTATTTCTCTCACTCTTACAAGATCCAGCTTATCATTTTCTATCACCATAGCATCTATTATAAATGTATCAAATAGCAGTTCAAAATCTATATCATTTTTTAAAACAATATTCTTATTGATTTGGTGAAACATTCTTAACATATGCTTGTTCCCTATCAGAAACATTAGGTTACGTACCTGTTCTTCACTTAGTAATTTCTTATCGTATTCTTTAGAAAAATCTATATGCATTAAATTATTCCCTATCATTCTATAAACAAAGTACATATCCAAAGAATCTAATTCTACTAATCTGTTGAGTATAAAATTGTTTATGCCTATAACACCCCTAATTATTTCTATAGCAGGAATTCTGTATTCCATATTATATAGTTTGCCTACAAATATCTTTGTATCTAATTCAATCTCTTCTCCATCATATAATCTTAAATGCATCTTATGCTCTTCTAATCTAAACGCTACTTCTGATAAATCTAATACTACTTCTGTGCACCTTTCGTCAGCACAAACACCGTTCATGTTCCCATCTATGTAAGATCTTCCAACATGTAAAAAATGTATAGTAGCCCAATCTACATCTATTCTCCTTATCTTGCCTTCACATTTAAAATAGGTATCTATCATCCATTTATTGTTATATCTATATGGTTTGTGTACCCATATTAATTTAGCCCTTTTACCATGAGGAAAGGGCCAATCTTTTAAGACTATATTATTTTCACTAATGATAATTCCCCCTGTTTATATAATCTTCTAGAACATCTCTTATTTCGTCAAAGGCTTCTTTACGTATTTTAGCACTTTGCTGAACTTTCCATAGCTTAACAATACCCTTTTCTTCTAATTGTTTGTCTATTATTTTTTTACTTCTTCTAATTTGAAAATCACGAGTTAACTCTACAATTTCTAATATATGAGCCTTTGTTTGAGGCAATTTATCTACTTTTTTCTCTAGCGTGCTCAATATTCCTAATTCTCTGCCAATTCTAGATAAAGTAATCCTCACAGGCTTGTCTCTATTCATTAACTCCTTGTATTTGGTCTTTACTAGTTCCAGTATTTCTTCATCCCGTTTCTTCCAGTCTACTATTTTTTCCCTTTTACTGTCAACAGGCTTTTTCCCTGGTAACACTTCATATAACCAAGCTTTATCATGCTTATACAGATAAGAATATTCTTTTTTACACAATTCCCTAATTTCAGTTCTAGACATATTAGGATGCTCTTTTATCAAATCTACTATCTTATTTTTGTATTCATCCATGTTTATTGGTACCTTATTAAAAGATTTCTTATCTTCATTTACATCTATTTCTTTAGATTTTTCAAAATGATAAATCCCAAATTCAGCATCAAATTTTAATATAGTCTTAGGATCACATTTCATTATACGACCTAATTCCCTTAGTCCATATTTTCCTTCTTGTAAATACACCTTTAACTTACTTTTCCATACATGTCCAAATTCTTTTATTCTTCCTATCTTGTATCTATCATCGTTACATTTATCTGGTCCTTTTCTAGAATAAATAAAACCACAATCACATGTAAATGTGCCCACTGGTTCCCTAGTTTTATAATCAGCAGTTATTTTCAAATTATTAATCACATCTTCTTTATAGTGATCTGCTACAGGATTTAAACAAGGCCATGATTCTCTCCCAAAAGGGTTGTATTCTCCTTTATTACTATTGAAAAACTCTTTTGCATTACTTAAAAAGTTAATAAATAATATATGCCTCAATGGATGTACAGCTCTCTTATAGTTTCTAGATACTGCCTTTAGCCAATTATATTCATTGTCTTTATCTATATCCGAATCTAATTTTTCTAGAAGATTCTCACCATAATACCCCACAAATGCTTCATGTAATTCTTTTTGTTTTATTCCTTTATTTACAGTAAGAAGTTCCTTATGATCTAATAATTTTTTATATTTTTCATGCACAGTTTTCTTATTCATATTTTCAAATCTATGATCTAATAGAAATTTGGCTGTATTCCCTATTTCTATAAATTTATCTTTCACATAAATATCTCTTTCTTCTTCAACATTAAAATCCATATACTTTTCATCTACTCTTATAAATTCTACTCTGCTTACCGTAGTCTTATCTATAGGATATTTTTTTAGCTTTATCCCATGGACTGGACATAAATGTGGGTTTAAAATAAAGTTTGATCAAAATGTTCTATGAAACCATTGAATCTTTGTCAAACTTAAAGATGAATTTTAAAATAAAGTTTGATTATTATTCAGTTGTTTAGAATGTATTAGATAATTTTTTTAAAACAAAGTTTGATCAAAATCCATTTATAAAACTTCATATTTCACTGGAAAGTATATACCAATTATAGATATTACATCAATATTTTTATACGTTTAAATAAAAAACTTCTTATAATTTTAATCTTTTCAACTAAATAGAGGAAATACTTCATTAAATATTTCGCTATCACTAAATGAATCATATTTTTTATGGTCATGTTGAATATTATTTACTTTAACCAACTCCGTACCAATACATTTTACATGTTTGTCATTAAAGACTAATAGATTTCCCCCTTCTCCCATAGCACTTTTATACATTATTCCATCATATCCTAAGTTTTTTATAAACTCACCCAGAATCTGTAAAGTCACATATTCTAAATCTACTTTTTGTGGATCAAATGGCTTTGAAAACTCATTTTGTAAATACTTATATACTATTATTTTTTTTATTTCACTTTCTATATCCATATCTTTTTGAATATCAATCTTAATATTATTTTTTGAGAAATTTATAATTTTTATCTGTTTACATAGTTTGAATTCACCTATTGAAACTAGCTGCCCTAAAAATGGTCTCACCTCGGATATACTAGTATTAATACAATTACTTAAATATAAATATGCTATTCCTACGGGACTTAATCTGTTGTTTTTAGCTTTTTGCTTTGGAGGTTTTCCAATATTCTCTCTGTCATAAGCTATTTTTTCAGAATAGAATTCATCTTCAGTCATTTCGCAGCCTAGTCTAGCCCTAAAAAATTTTTTATCACTATGGATTATTTCAGCATGATCAGTTAAAACTTCTTCCAACTTCCAGGGGTAATGTTTATCAAATAACTGGCTAATATTAATACAAAATCGGTTATCGTATCTTATAGTGTTTTTAATTTCATTTAATCCCATTGTTATCTCCCCTGAATTGTCAAACTTAAAAATCCACGCCTCACTTGCCAAATATTTATTATAATACTTACTATGTTCTAGAACAGAGTTTAAAACTTCATTTTGCATTTCTTCACTAATCCTATTGCTAAACACCTTAAAAAATCTATTTATATTATGACTTAATGTACATTCAAATGTATTTAATCTTCTTTCAACTAATTCTTCTAACTTATCTTCTATTTCTAATTCTATTTCAGAAAAGTCCACATCAAATTCATCTTCTATTTCATCTATTATTTCACATCTCACATGATCTCTTAAATCTTCATCAGGTTCAAATAAATCAATTATCTGCTCTAGTATTTGATATAGTTTTTTTTCATCGATGCACTTTATATTATTCTCACCACAGCATTTACATTTACTTATAACTCCCTCATCCTGAACAATTCGTTTTATATAACTAGATTCAAATATTTTATCACAAAACATGGTTATTCTCCTTTATAATTAATTTATTCATATATTGAAATTCCTTACTTTAAACTATGAAATGTTTAAGAACTACCACAACAGCTTATTTTAAAAAGCAAATACAGGCATCTGTTCATCCTCTATTATATTAGCTATTAGTTTATAATGCCTACCATCACTATGTGATCCTGCTAAACTCATAACAAGAATTGCTCCCTCTATAACAAATGGTCTAGGTGCACATTTTGATACTTTATCATAATATATTTCGGTTAAATTAGAATCCGTTATCTTAATGAACGAATAACTTTCTCCATTATAATCAAAGCTTGCCATAATTTTTCTATCCTTATACTTATTCTTCCATAAGTTCAATTTATCAACTCTAAACATAATAAGAGAATATTTATTTAATTGATTTTTTATAATAGTCTCATCTACTGATTTATCTGAATTATAAAATATATATGGTTCTGTCATAATATAATTTTTTATTTCTTGTATATTTGTTTTTGCGATTTTCAGAAAATAATATTCTCTATCTATAATATAATTTTCTGGCTGATACCAACACTCTTGTTTTTCTTTCAATTTCACTTTAATAATATCCATTACCTCTAATTCAGTATGATCGTCATATTCTATGTCATATTTTGATAAAGCATATTCTGTCTCTGTATCATCTGATACTAATCGTATGAATTTTCCATTCTCTCTATCCACACCTGCTACACAATAGCCTCCATTTTTATCTGATTTAGTTAATATTAATACCTCTTTTTCCATATTCCCATCCCCTTATGTTTATATATGAATTATTTCGATATTTTCATTCTTGAATAAATCTCTAATATATTCTGCTACAAGCCTTCTATGACATTTTTCTGGTGTTGCTTCACTGCATAAAAAGCACATTCCATCGAGCTTACTAAAAAGTTCTTCTTTTATATATCTTTCTAATTTTCTATCACTTAATAAGTCACTAAACTGCCTTTCATATTTTTCCCAATCTATTTTGCCTTTTTTATAATTATTTAATATCTCTTTTGTTGGACTAAATTCTATGTTGTGTATATATCCTACAGATAATATTTGCCTAAGAAAGTATTGTAAATCCTTTCCTTTGGCAAATCCAGATAGTTGCGATGAATTATTTAGTCTTACATCAAATACTGTTTTAATATTATTACGTTCTAATAATTCGAAAAATTGTTGTGCTGATTTTTTAGTAAATCCAATTGTATAAATTTTAATCATTCTCTTCCCCCTATTTCATAACCAATTTCTTTATTTCTTTTTCTATATGCTTCAGCTATCATTTCCTCTTCATCCATCTGCTTTTCAAAAAACGATTCCAAAGATACTTGAAATCGATTTTTAAAATACTTATCTAATAATCTTTGTTCTATCTGCTCTTGTGTCTGTACATTGCCATTTGGAAATATATGTTTCACATCAAATCCATTATCCTTTAATCCTTTTCCAACCATGATTGATCTATGACAATCAAATGGATCTTTTTCGGTACACATTAAAGATATATTAAAACCTTTCTCACACCCATCAACTAATCTTCTTACTCCTTGTAAAAAAACTTTATTTTTTATAGTTTTCTCAAAATCTAAATATCCTTGACTAGTATATAAATATTGTTCATTTCTTCTAGCTCCAAATTCAATCCCCATATATATATAATGAACACCCTTTTGATTTAACGTTATTTTTAAGTCTTTCCTATTAAATTGAGGAGTATATTTTGAAAATGGAGTGGATCTAACATCAACTATACAATTAATATTGTATAATCTAATTAATTTAACAAAATTTTCTATCGAGTAATTTGTATGCCCAATTGTATAAATATTCATTTTATTCCCCTTATTGTTATTTTACAAACAAGATTTTTAAATTTATAAGAATTCAATTATTGAAATAATTTTATCGATTGATATATTTTAATAAATGTAATATCTAGTTGAGAAAAGAATCATTTCCAACTTGTTTTTTTCTGAAGTTTAATAATTTCTTCAAAAAAAATGAGGTTCTTTGTCGAATATGCATTAAGTGGTCTTTCTCTTCGAATATTAGGTTTGGTCACTTAATATATTCAGCACAGTGGGGTAACGCTTATTTTTGCGGTCAAAAAAATTTAGTAAAATAACACTTAAGAATCATGAAATTTGCTCAAATAATAATTTTTTTATTTCATTTTCTTTTATTTGTGAATTCTTCAACACTCTTAACTATATAACAATTATAACTAACATTTTCTCCGTTCTTATCAAGTCATTTTTATTTTATAGATTTTAAATCTATACTTTTATTTTTATTTTTTCATATAATTTAATCTCATTATCAATGTAATAGCTACTAAACGCCTCTATCATCATTCCTTCTTTCATACATTCTTTTAATAAGCTAAAATATTTTTCATCACAACCATTAATAGTTATCCTTTTTACAATAGGACTTAATGAGATGTAAAAATAATGCACTTTATACCCACTTTTTAATAATTCCAATAATACCTTTAGCTGATTGATCGCTCTTTGAGAAAATACACTTGGAAATATAATATTTCTTCTAGCTGCAATTATGCCTTTAGCTTCTACTACAATAATCTCTTTTCCTTCTAGTAAAAAATCTGATTTATATCCATTAATAAATTTTTCTTTATATAATTTTAGACATAGCTTACTATCCGTGTTTTCCATAATATATTCTTCTACTAAGTTATTCACAATATTTAAATTAAGCATAATGTACTTTCCATAGTATTCAACAGCAAACAAGCTATATTTAGTCCTTCTGGATTTTCCTTTATTGAGTGTTAAGAGTACCTTTTTATTCTTTAATATCAAATAATTTTCTAATCTAGATGCACTAGGCACATAGCATTCTATTTCTTCATCATTCACCAACACTTTACAAATAAACCGATTTTTGCTTTCATTTAGAAACTTGCCTTCAACTATTTCACGCTCTAACTTCAATCCATATCTCCTTTGCTTTAATAATTTTTTATATTATTATGACTATATCTTTTTATTATATAATTTTCCACAATATTAATTAATCTATATTTTTCTTAATATAATTCTCCAAAATTTTCGAGCTTGGAAATTCTGAAATGGAGACTAATTTATTTATTAACGCAATAGGTACTACTGAATTTTCATACATATTGCATCTCATTTTCGATAATACACTAAGCACAGCCTCAATGTTTGAGAAGTTCTCTGGTTTAGGATCTCCAATATATTTTTCGACAGGTATACTAATAACTAAAACATCCTTTTCTTCTGTTTTATAGATTACCTTCCATCCATAATATGTATTATGGCCATATACATTTTGAGAAGTTTGGGATACAATATACTTTCTAATATATTCATCATTCAAGATATAAAAATGATTTTCTTTTAATTTTTCTTGAATATAAAAAGCATGCTCTACAAATGGTCCACTCTTTTCTAATCCAACTATATTTATTATACTTTCCTTATTCTCTCCAGCTTTAAATAGCTGTGCAATTAGTTCTCTCATCGGTTTATGTAATCTGAAGGTTTGCCCAAAAAATGCTAATGGTCCATCCTTAATAAATAACATTTTAGATAAACATTGCTTATTATTTTCATAAAAATATTTTATAATTTGAACCAATAATATTTGCTCTATCAAAGAAGTTAAATAACCAAATATACCAGAAGCTCCATTGGGTTCATTTATAATTTCATGGAATCTAAAATAATCAGTTAAATATATTTCTCTACCACATGATTTGCAGGTTACTACATTAGGTCCATGTCTGTAAAACTCAGTTTTTTTTGACTTACAATCTTCATAAGGACAAAAATCTAAAGGTACTACTTTTTCTCCATCACTCCAACCTCTAAACATAAGCCATCTTAAAGCTTCTATCAAAGTTTTATCTGGAAATGCACTTGAAGCCTTAGAGTTAAAAAATTGATAAATCACTTTCCGTACTCCATGCGAAAAATCTTGACATCCTTTCATTAATACATTCCTTGCTGGAATGGCCAAAGGAATTTTATCAATCTCCTTTAGCTTTTTCAGATCTTCAGGATTTATTATAACTGAACGTTCGATATTTTCTAAAGCTTCTCTTTCAAACAACAGTACCCCTAGGTTAAAAAATGCAATTGCTGTAGATGGAAAGCCTTTGTTTATATATGTTTCTGAATATCCTCCATCAATAGAAATAATATGCTTAATCTTATCTATTTCATCTAAATTTACAGCATGCCCAACAGGATATTCTATCTTATCTAGATCACTTTCAGGAATAATACATTCATTTATAAAAGCTTGAACATGTTTATTTTGAATTAACTGCGAATGGTTTACCATAGAGGCTCTTTCAAAGGGTTTTCTATTTCTCATGCTATTAAAGCTCATAATCCATTTCTCCTTTTATTCTGCTGTAAATTTATCAATTTGCACTGGAACAATAAAATCATTAGAATAAGTTTTCATTCTTATAAAGCCTTTATCCTTAATCCTTAATATGCTATCTGCAAAATCTTCAAAATCATAAAACTTGATCAATTCTCTTATCTCGTCTTTATTATTTAAATGAGCAATAAACCAATTTTGAGTATTCTTCAATATATTTGATGATATTGAGCTTACTTCCTGTGTAGCATAATTAATCCCCAAATTATATTTTGCTCCTTCTTTAGCTAATCTGTTATATATATCACTTAAATCACTTTTTTCTTTCTTTGGAAATAAATTATGTGCTTCTTCAAAATATAATTGAATCACATTAAACCCATCCTGTTCATCTTGATTTTCAATAAACCTACTCATAGATTCATTAAAAATTGTTGATACAATTCTTTCTGAATAATTATTTCTTGCAATTTCAGGTCCCTCTGATAAATCAACTATAATAATTTTTCCCGCTCTTAACTGTGAAATTATTTCTTTTTCAAAATGAGAGTTAGCTAATGGAGTATGTAAATCTTTTAGATCTTTTCTTCTAAGTTTTTTATAGCCTGATATTTTATCCGCTCTACCATTTTCATTTTTTAGCGTCAGCATTCTTAATAATGTTTTTATATCATCATCTAACCAATGTTTATCCTTTTTCTTATAATAGTCCTTTAAAAATTTAATATCTTGATGTTTTTCCCAAAGTACTTCGAACCATTTAGTTGCTTGATCTAAAGTAATCCCTTCTCTTGGATCTATAGGTTTATCTAATAATGTATTTAATTCATCTACTAAATCTGCTGCAACAGGAAATTTAAATTTGAAATCCTTTTTCACTTTAAATTCTGCTTTATTAAGGCAACACAAAAACGCAGCTCTTACTCTTTGTGTTCGAGTTAATATTGATCTATAGTCTGGATCACCTTTGTCTGTCGGTAAAGCTAAATCTATACTATTAAAATTCTTAACATAATCTGAACCTTCATCCTGTAAATACGGTCTTATCATTTGTAATGCAAATTCAGGTTCATTGTAGAAATTCGCTCTCATAGGAATAAAACTTTCATTATTTTTATCAATCAAGCTATATCTAGCAACATCTTTTTTATATTTTTCATATATTGCTGTACCTTCGTCTTGTTTGTTTGGGTTAGCATATTCACCATTTATATCAAAAATAATCTGCCCAATTTTACGTTTTTCTTCCTTTGCTAAATCTACAGTACAATCTATTATTTTCTTAACTGTATTAGATTTACCTGTTCTTGTCATACCAAAGCAAGCTGTTCTATTTTTAAGCAAATCTTTTGGGTTAATATAAATAGGAATATCTATCTTCCATTCTTTTCTCCTTGCTGAGCTATATCTCAATTGCCCCAGCTTACTATATCCTTTTCCTCCTATTAAACTGCTCTCACCATTATAATTCACAATAAATTTTAGTAATTCCCCATCAGGCTTGTAAACAGTATAATTATGTGAACTAAAAAAATTTTCAACATCTGCCCCAAATTTAACAATTTCTTTTCCAGCTTTCATCTCCCTATAAAACGTTCCTAAAATTCTACATTCTAGTCCTGAATATTGAAATTCATTTCTTGTAAATGAATCCAATTTCTTATCAAATTCACGTGTTTCCTTTGGAATAAATTCTTTATAGTATTCTACCCTCGAAGCTAATATTTCTGAATGTGATGGTAATTTAGTAGGTTGTAATACCCTAAGTAGAATAACTTCTTCAGTTCTTTCTTCCATTGTATTTACACATATCAAAAAACAGCCCTGTGGTATTCCCTTAACTTTTTTCTTTTCAAAATCATTAACTACAATAGTTGCTCTTTCATACTCTAATTCAATAGGAAAGCCGACAAAATTCATTTTACTATTTATTTCTTTTTCTACCTCTTTAAATATATCTATTCCCGCAATTCCTTCTAGCTTTTTAGCAATTATCCTACTCATTCGTTATCTTTCCCCCTTATTTTAGGTTTTTTCCCACTAATTTCTTTTTTATATAATTATACATCATATTACTCCAAAAAAAAACTAATAAGGCTTCTCTCATTCCTTATTAGCTTATTCATAAAAATATTTAAAATTTTTCTTAATCTGAGCATTCGTCGTAAATTTCGGCTTTCTTGGTTCACCCTTAGATATAATTAATATCCTATCAACCTTAGTTGCCTCTCCCTTTCTCTCTTGACCCCAAATTTTGGTTACCTTATTATTGCCTTCTATTTTATCCTCTACAATTTCAACAAGCTGTAAATTTGTATATGGCTCTACATATTCCCAAACCTCTTCAGCAAGCTTTAATTCCTCAACATCTCCTATCACTATACAAGCTAATGCACCTGGCTTTAATATTCTTTCCCACCCACATATTAAATTTCTCATAAATACTAAATATTCCTCTAGCTTTAACCGATCTGATAATTTTATATTTGAGCCTTCTTCATAAGCTTTGTTTATCTTTAACTTATCATCTACCCTATCAAAATCTTTACCTAACATCCAAAGTCGGATCCAATTATATTTTCCATATCGAATCAATTTTAAATATGGTGGACTCGTTACAATTAAATCTATAGCTTCATTCTCTAATATTCTTCTATAATTATTAATTTTCAAAGCATCATATTGATAGCTTTTCCCTTTTCTTAAAGTATTGTTCCATGGATATGTTTTAGCTATTCTATCTCTTAATAATTCAAATACATTTTGCTGCAATTTTACTAAATTATTTTCGGCTATATATTTTCTAACATAATTAGGTGACATAGAAAAAGTATTGGGCATAGATATTGATAAATATATAGATGTACCATCCTTTCTATGCTTGCCATGCATTATGCCAAGCAAAATAGCCATAATATATCGATCTATTTTCCTTCGTATATCTAATTCATTCTTTAAATATAACAGCATCGGCAATGTTATTTCTTCATCATATAACATTCTTATATCTGGATCAATCCTTAGAATATTCTCTCTAGAAATATATATATTATTGAAATTTTCTTCTAATTCACATAAACGACGCATTATATTTGTATATTTAGGAACATAAGTCTTAGCTCCAGTAAGAACATAAGCCAAAGGATTTAAATCATTACCAATTCCTTCTCTATTATTCAAAGCAGCTTCTAAAACAGTTGTACCCCTACCTGAAAATGGATCGTATATCTTGTCCCCTTCATCTGTAAACTGTTTTATAAAATAGTTTGGTAGTGACGGGGGGAACATAGCTAAATATGAACAAATAGTGTGTAATGAATCTCTCCATTTCCTATTATTCGTCTTCCATATTGGCTTCAACCAAACACGTTGATTTCGAGCCATAAAAACACCCCCTTAAATTTAATCATACACAATATCTGGAAAATCATTATATGAATATTATATCATATTTTATGTATATTGTACATAAAATATATTGCATATAATCAAGTAATTTACTATAATATAGTATATAGGAGGTTGTAAATTATGTCACGAAATAGATTGAAAATTCATCTAACCTTTAATAAGGCTACTCATAAAAAATTAGACTATATATCGACTAAGCTTTTTGTCACTAAAGGTTCAATTATTGACGAATTAATAGAATATATTTTAAAAAAAGAACTAGCTTGTGAATACACACATTCTGATAGAGATAAGCTTACTACTACAGTTAATCCTAGTTTTTGGATACAATTCAAGGAATATGCTGATAAGAATAAATTTAAATATAATCACTTAATTGAATTAGCAATGTCAAAACGATATAGACATTACCTTAGAAAAATTCAAGCACTAAGAAAAGCTTAGTAAAATAAAAAGAATGCTATTTAAAGAGTTTAAATACCATTCTAGAATTTAAATTTTTCACTTAATATTTAATTTTTTATGGCTTCACACAACAAAGACTCTTGATATTATTTACCCTAACTATTTTCTATAATTTTATCATATATATAATCACATTTATCATGCACACTACTTTTATCAGACTTATGCCTAATTCTATTAGAAAATACACCTTTTCCTTCTAATTTCTTCAAGCCCTGTGAATCCCATGTGCCATTATTGTTAACCAAATCAATGGTTACTTTTAAATAAACATTAGCCCAATTTATTGCTTTTACTGCATATAATAATAATATAGATAAAGACCTGTCTTCTCTTTCTACTTCTAGCAAATTAACTTCTTTTCCACTACTCATTATTATCTTTCCTACTACATATTGTCTCTTGATTTCTCCATCATGAAGCTTTGAGAATTTCTTACCTTTTTTTCCTTCTGGTAAATCCTTTATCATAAGCTGGACATCTTTAATATTTGGTTTATTCTTTAATAGCTTCATAACCTTAATAAATTCTTCTAGCTCACCTTTTATACTTATATCTTCTACGTTTTTATACTCTAACCCCTTAGCCTTATCCATTCCACCAGTATCTGCTGTGGTTCTTAAATCTTCATTTTCAATTTCATAAAGCTTAGTATTTTCATCTTCTTCGTCTCTGACATACCTTTCTCCACTTCTTATTCTATTAATCTTGCTATCCTTAGCGTAAACATGCTTTATATTAGATGTATCAACAAAATCTGACTCGGAATTTTTCGCTCCATCTACTTTAGGATCTAATTTCTTATCATCCATTTCCTTTAATGCTCTGTATTTTCTTTTTTTAGGTTGATTGATTTTTCTAATATGCTTAATATACCTTGAGCTTATGAATATTTCTTCTGCATTGATTTCTTTTTCTCTAAATTCCATGATTTCTAGAATTCTTATAATATGCTTCTTTCTTCTTATTCTCGCTTTAATATTAAAGTGATGAAATAAAAAATCAAAGCTTATGTTTTCCTTCAGCCATAGATTCATCCCTACTTGATTAAACATTTTAAGTATACGTTCATTGGTTATGATCCAAGCTAAATGCTTCACATATTCTGTATTTAATAGCTTTCTCTCATATTCATCAAAAAAATTTATATGCAAATTCCTTTGTTTGTCATAGCTATAAATAAAGTATTTATCAAGAGAATCTAATTCAACAATTCTATTGAGTAAAAATCTATTGGTAGCAATAACAGCTCTTATAATTTCTAATGCAGGAATTCTATATTCAACCTTATCCTTGTGTCCCACAAATATTTTTGTAGGAATGTCTTTTTTGCTTCCTTCAGCTTCTATACTTAAAAAATCTTCTATCATTTCAAATGCAATACTACTTAAATCCAAATCAACAATAGTAGCAGCCTTTTTAATCTCACTATTGTTGATATCCCCATCCTTATAATATCTCCCAAATGCTAAAAAATGGATAGTTGCCCAATCAAAAGTAATTTTTTTAATTTCCTTGTGTCCTTTAAAATATGCATCTAGCATCCATTTATTATTGAGCTTATAAGGCTTGTCCATCCAATATAGCTTAACTTTTTCTCCATGTTGAAAAGGCCAATCCTTTACAATTATATTTTCTTTACTACTAATGCTTATCCCCCCTATTTATGTATGCTTCTAAGCTGTCCTTGATTTTATTAAAAGTCTTCGTTCTAATCCCTGCTAATCTTTGAATTTCCCATAATCGAACAGGCTCTTTTCTAACTATTTTTTCATCTATTATTTTCTTGGATCTTCTTATTTGAAAGTCCGTTACACTTTCCAAAATACCATTTAAAAATTCCTTTGTTTTTGGTAGCTTATCTAAATTTTTTTCAAGCGTAGGAAGAATACCTAACATTTTTCCTATATTGGATTTTGTGATTCTTACAGGCTTTTGCCTTGCTAATAGCTTCCTATGAGCTTCTTTTACAACTTCTACTATTTCTGTATCTCTTACATCCCAAGCTACTCTTTGATCACTTTTATAATCAATCTCCTGCTTATTCATATTCTTTGGAAGGTTTGAAAAAAGCCATTCCTTTTCATGACTATATAGATAAGAGTACTCCTTCTGACATAGTCTTCTAATTTGCGTTCTTGAAAGACTAGGCTGCTCTCTTATGGTGCTTATAATTTTATCCTTATAGGCTTGTATATCAATTTGTCTTCCCTGATTTTTACTATCTTTTACTTCCTTTACAGTTGTTTTATAGCCTTGAAAATAGTTACGCCCTAATTTCTTATCAAATTTTTTAATAGTTTTAGGATCACATTTCATTAATCTAGCCAATTCTCTTAGCCCATACTTTTCTTCTTTTAAATATGCTTTGAGCTTATTTCCCCATACATGTCCAAAGGCTTTGATTCTTCCCACCCTATATCGATCTTCTTTAAATTGATCTGGTCCTTTTCTTGAGTAAACAAAGCCACAAGTACAAGAAAAGGTTCCTACTGGCAGTCTAGTTTTATAATCAGCAGTTATTTTCAAATTCGTAACAACATCCTTTTTATAGTGCTCTGCAACAGGATTCAAGCATGGCCAAGGACCTTCCCCAAAGGGAGAATAACCTTCTTCCTTTGCCTTGAAAAAATGCTTTATATCCTCAGTTAAGAAATTGATAAAAAGTATATGTCTGATAGGATGTACTGTTCTTTTGCTATTTCTTGAAATGACCTTCAGCCAATTATATTCATCATCCTGATCTATATCGGATTCAAGCTTACTTAGTAGTTCCTTTCCATAAAACCAAACAAACGTATTGTATAGCTTCTTTTGCTGTATGGTCTTATTGACGGATAAAAAGCCTTTTTTATCAAGAAGCTCTTTATACTTCTTTGCTACGGATTCTTTATCAAATGCTGATAAATCCTTATTTAATAAATAACGTGCAGCTTGAGCTATTTTCACTAATTCTTTATCAATACCTTTTCTTTCATTACTTTCTATATCCAGCTCTAGTAGTTTTTCATCTAGCCTTATAAATTCAATTCTACTTGTTTTTGTTTTATCTATTTTATATTTTTTTAGCTTTACTTCATGCTCAGGACAAACAAATACACCTTGGACTTGATGTGTTCTATGAATATAGGCTTCTCCATATTCCTTTAGCTCTTTTTGAGAACATAGTGGACAATAATATATGCCTTCTTTTTTGCATATACCTCCTGCTACCATACCAAGTCTTGTATAAATACCTTGTCCATCCTCAAATTTCATGGTATTTATTAAAGTATTTCTTCTTTCCTTTGGTAAAAACGGAGAATAAAAAGGAAAAAGTGTATGGTTTTTTATAAGGTAATCTGACGTATATCTTTTCCCTAGCTGCTTTGCTAAATGCTCTAGGTTGCATGGTAAATATAAGCTTGGGATAACACTATCCCTGCCAAATAATTCTCTTAAGGTATCCTTGTAATCAATATTACCTATATAATAATGATACCTAGCTATAGCTCCATATAATAATTCATCTTCATGGGGGTCGGTGAAAAAGGTAAGCATTTTTTATTCCGCCTTTATAAACTCCTTTACAGGATCTTTAATATATCCTTTTTGCTTGAGTAGTTCATAGGCATGTACCTTTTTTTGCTTTGCAATTATTAATATTTTCCTTAAATCTTTTTCTTCATAGGGTACATCCTTACGGATATTTTTCCCTATTTTCTTTTTTTCATTAGCATTGATTGCTTTTTTTATGACTTCTGCTTTTATTACATTGAAATTATCATCTACTCCAAATTTTTGAACTGTTTTTTTCACCAAATCCCCTAATTCCTTTTCAGTAAGCTCATCAAAGATCCCTAATGTAGAAACTTCCACGATTAAGTTCTCTGCTATATTATTTCTTTTCATTTCAAAATATTTTTCTTGATGCTTTGCCATTTCCTTAATCTTTCCTGCTAAATCAATATCTCTTTTATGACTGAAGGAAATATCATCTAAATTTATGGCTATGTCTTCATAGTTATTAATCTGTTCCATATTATTGCTTCTAAGTGCCTTGATCATTGGCTGAATCATGTGTAAATCTTCCTTTGAAGCTTTTTTGATAATTGCTTTTGTTAACTTTTCCTTATCTGTATTCAAGGCTCTTTCCTGTGCTAGAATAAATAAATTCACAGCAACAGAAGTAATCCCTTGGCATTGATCATAGAAGAAATCCTTCATCTCCTGTGTAAGCTCTGTTTTCTCCTTGAGCCATTGAAACCCCCAAAGAGTTTCAATGAAAAAATCCCATTCATCGCTATCTCTACTCATACGATCCCATATAATATTCCCTTCACTTCCAGCCCTTCTAGCCTGTCTAAAATCCTTTTTGAATATTTTAAGGGCTTTAAAGGTTCCTATTAGTACTGTTGGTATTCCTACTGTGTTCGTTAAGGTTACAAAGAAATTCAGCATTTCTTCAGGATCATTTTTAGCAGTCATCAGATGTTGAATTTCATCTATAACTAACACGCCAATTCCATATATGTTAGCAAGTGATGTCATATGCAGCATCATAGAAGAAGTGATTCGATTTAAATATCCATACTTTTCAAGATATCGAGTACCCAGCAAATCATCTATAGCCTTGAAAAAGCTTTTACAAAGGGTAGATAGGCTTCCGTCATAGGGACAATCAATTTTTAGCCATACAAGCTGTGTTCTGCTTAATAGCTTTCCTTTATACTCTTCATGCTTGATGATTTGAGGATACATCAACAGCAGCCTTTCTATTGCTGTAGTTTTCCCTATTCCAGATATACCTATGATAGATAGGGAATCTGCTGTAGAGCGTATATGCTCCATATTTGATATTAATGCTTCTTCTCTTTCTTCCTTTTTTTCTGAACGCACTTCATTTAATATCTTTAATCTTTCAAAATAGCTTCTATCTAAAGGATTTCTTGCTAAATACCCTCTTCTAATCATTGAAGATAGCTTACCTTCTATAGCAAAATGATCTGGCAGTGGCTGTATAAAATTTTTAAGTCTTTTAATCATGTGAAATCTTAGATTTTTACTTTTAAATCTTTCATTTTCTTGAAGAATTGGATATCTTGTAAATTGATCTATAATCCTTTCCTCTGTAAAAATTGCAGGTAACGCTTCTATATATGGATTATCTCCATAATCGATAATTTCTTGCTCTTTGTATTCTGCAAGCTCTATTCTTCCCTTGAGTAAAGGATTACTTTTACTTCTTTCCAAGCTTCTCATCCCTTTTTCTTTTGATTTTTTCCATCAAGGTCAATCGTCTTGTATCCTGTTCTTCCTCCTCCTCTTTTACAGCTTCTTTATTAAAGGCTTTTATGATCCCTTCCTTTTCTTCTCTTCCTATTTCAAAGGCTTCCTTTTTTCTGTTTATTTCTTTTTCTAAAGCTCTATTTTCTTTTATGCCTTTAAGCTTCTTTGACTTGGAAATAGTTTCTGCAATAGTATTTTTCTTTTCTTTCTTTGCTTTTTTTACAAGGTCTTCTATTTCCTTATCTAAATCTATATTTAATTGATTTTGTTTATCCTTTTCCCATTCTATAAGCTCTTCCTTTAATTCTTCTTGAAATATGATTTCTTCTAGTCTACAATCCTTATATTGAAGGCTTTTCTCTAAAAGCTGACATACTTCATAGCCTTTTCCGTCTTCATGAAGAATATATATAGCATTCATATTTCTAGGATCATATACAACATCAACCCATCTCTGCTTAGCTTTTACAAACCATTGCTCCTCAATAGCCTTTTGAGAGCTATAGAATAATTTTTTAAACTTTAATCCTGCTCGCGATATGCTTGCTTTACCCCTTGGTAGGAGATTTAGCTTCATAATATCCCTATCTATGACTCTTAATCTTCCTTTTTTATTTTTAATTCCCCAATTCCATAAATTGATTGGAGTTGGAGTTAATTCATCAGAAATCATTTCTTTATCCATATTGTAATTGCTAATAATCTTATGATTATGATGCAGTACCATCTTTATAAGTATTTGAGTAAATTCTTCTAGTGTTAGTGTTGCATCTAATCTATAGTCTCGATCTCCTCTTTCCCTAAACTCCTTTTGTATTGCCCCTGGTGTTTTATGCTTGAGCTTTTCATTAACAGTCCTAAAGCTTCTCTCAACAATTCCCTTTAAATCACCTCTATAGGGTGGTGTATTTTCTATTTTCACATTTAAATTATTTATTAAATTTTCAACAGAATACCCTTCAAATTCCCCTCGGTCAGCTATGATTGTTTCTGGTAAATGGTTACACGACCACTGTTCCTTTGTAATATGAATATCATATTCCTTACAAAATTCTACCTTATCTGCTATCATATTATCTAATGTCATCATAGCACCCATCCAAGATGGTCCTTCTAAGCCTGTATAAATCCCTGTAACTAACCTAGAGTATACATCTATTACCATATATATTATGGGTCTACCTATAATCCTATTTCTGTTTAAGGAGCTTACAATATATATATCTGCTACTGTAGCATCTATCTGAAATCTAGTACCTGGCCCATCCGTTTCCATAGCAGTAGTTCCTAATATAGGTCTATGCTTCAATTCATATTCCTTCTTACTCCCCCTAAAGATTACATCCTTTTGTACATCCTCGTAGCTTTTGAACCAATAATAAAATTGTCTATAGGAAGGAATTCTAGCTTTGCTCCATACCTTATATTTAATTTCTCCATTCTCTACATATTTGTCTGAAAAAAATTCCTTTAGCATAGAATTATAAGCAGCCTTTATAGTAGGTTTTTCCTTCTTTCTATAAAATTTATCTATAGATAGGTTTATAATCTTCTTTATGTCCTCTGTTATATTTATACCTTCTTGTACGTCTCCCATATAATCTACTTTTTTAGGTCTTCCAACCTTCTTGCTTTTTAAATTTCTTTCTTTACCCTTTGCTCCTGAATTTTTATAATCAGGTAATAGAGCATTTTTAGTCATTCCTCTTTCCCAAAATCTATTAAATATTCTTTTTAGGCTAACTCTAGCTATGTTTTCTTTATCGGCTATCTCTTTAAATAACTTTTCTCTTCCCTTTTTCTCTATAAGAGCTTCTTTATTACTCTCCCAATATTTTTTTATGATCTCCCATTGTTGATCTCTCTTATATATTGCATTTTCTGATAGATCTTTTTCATCAATGTTATTAAGATATGGATCTGGAATTTTAATAAGTACTCCAGTTGCAATTTCTTCTTCTAATTTGTCTATGTGCTCTTTTTTCGGCATACACATGGTCATTCCCATTATTACATAGTATAAATACATATTTTCATGATCAATATATAGTATCCTTAGCTTTTCTCCATCTTCTTTATTAATATATTGGAGTGTCATATTCTCTAGGATCATGATATGTTCAGCTCCTTATTTAGCTCTTCCCTTGATAACTCGACCTTCATTACTTTGTTTATATCCAAAGGCTGAGACAAGTCTATCTTTACTATTTTTCTTATGAGCAAATGCTTAAATATAGATATTCCTGTTCCTGCTGCTAAAAATAAATCCTTATCAAACTGACTTGAAATACTTCTTATACTTTCCTTACTATCTATAACTCTTCTAATATATTCAACAAGTATATCTCCTATATAATCTTTATCTAGCTCTTTTAGGGAATCTATTTCATCAATATGATAATAGCTGTATATATAGCTTATATTCTTAGCCATGGCATTATTAGTTTCTTTTTCTGTAGCAATACTCCAACCAATCCCTTGCTTTTCCCAATATCGTCTTTCAATCTCAAATTTTTCCATAACCCTCTCATCCATGAGCTTCTCTGAAGGCTTTATGGTTCTTGCTACATCTATGTTTTTACCATCTACTCTTTTAGTTATTAAAAAATCCGTAGTCATCACCGTGTATTCATTTGTCCTTGGATCAGTAGGATGCTTGATACCTAATTCATCAGCAATTAGGATTGTTTCTTCTATTGGTAATAAAGGGAATTGCTCTCTGATGTCTATTACTTCATCTGAAAAATCTGAAATATAAAAATAATTTTTTTCTAGATCTGATAGAAAATCATATTGTCGATTAATTTTGATTCCAACTAACCTACTTTCTCTTCCTGTCGAAGGCACATCCTGAATTAAAAGCCATGGTTTATAAGCTTCTTTTATACCTTGTCCTCGCCCTTCTTTGATAAGCTTTTCTATTTTTTCTCTGTTTATATATCTTTTTCTTTTACTCATAAAGAAAAATCACCTCTTTGTATTTATTCTAACACAAAGGGATGATTTTAATTCAAACTTTATTGAAAACATTCATTCTTTATTGTAAATAATCAAACTTTGTTGTAAACATTCAAACTTTATTGTATGAATACAATAAAATCACACCTTGTAGCTGATGTAATCTATGTATGTAAACTTCACCGTATTTTCCTAAATCTTCCTTAGAACAAAAAGGACAGTAATATATGCCATTTTTGACACATATACTGCCTGCTGTTATACCTATTTTATTATACAACATCTTACCTCCATCACCCTTCATACCTTCTATAACCGCTTTCTGCGTTTTCTTAGTTACAAAAGGAGCATAATAAGGATATACAGTATGATTGTATATAAGATAATCTGTTGTGTATTTTTTGCTTAATTGCTTTGACAAGTATGCTAAATTACTTGGTAGATATAGTGTAGGTGTTACACTATTTTTACCAAACAATTCTGCTAAAGTATCTTTAAAATCAATATTTCCTGCATAGTAGTGATATCTTGATATAGTTCCATATAATAATTCATCTTTGTATGGATCTGTGAAAAAAGTGAGCATTTTTATTCCGCCTTCATAAATTCTTTTATAGGGTCTTTAATGTAACCTTTCTTTTTTAATATTTCATATACATGTACCCCTTTATCCTTTGCAATCTCTAGTATCTTTCTTAGGTCATTTTCATCATAAGGTACATCTATAGTCTTATTCTTCCCTATTTTCTTTTTTTCATTAGCGTTTAATGCTCTTTTTATAGCTTCGGCTTTCATTAAATTATAATCATCATCTATTCCAAAACTATTAACCACTTTTTTCACTAAATCATACAACTCATGATCTGTAAGTTCATCAAATATACCTAATTGAGCCGTATCTGCGACTAAATCTTCCACCCTATTAGTTCTCTTCATTTCATAATATTTTTGCTGATTATCAGCCATTTCTTTTATCTTTCCTAATATTTTCATATCTGTTTTATGCTGAAAACTTATATCATCTAAGTTTATAGCTATATCTTCATATTTCATAATGTCTTTCATATTTCCATTCTTTAAAGCCTTGATCATAGGCTGTATCATATGTAAATCTTCCTTTGAAGCTTCCTTTATGATCTTTTGGGTTATTTTCTCACTATCTGTATTCAATGCCCTTTCTTGAGCTAATATAAATAGATTAACGGCCACTGCTGTTATTCCCTGACATTGATCATAAAATATGTTTTTCATATCTTCGGTAAGTTCAGTCTCTTCCTTTAGCCACTGAAACTCCCATAAGGTTTCCACAAAATAATTCCATTCATCACTATCTTTGATCATACGATCCCATATTATATTTCCTTCACTACCAGCTCTTCTTGCTTGTCTGAAATCTCTTTTAAATATTTTTAATGCTTTAAAAGTACCTATAAAGATTGTAGGAATACCTATTGTATTCGTTAAGGTTACAAAGAAATTCAACATTTCTTCTGGATCGTTTTTAGCATTTATTAAATGCTGTATTTCATCTATCACCAATACCCCTATACCATATAAATTTGCTAGTGTTGTCATGTGTAGCATCATTGATGAAGTTATTCTGTTTAAATATCCATACTTTTGAAGCCATCTAGTTCCTAAAAGATCATCTATATCTTTGAAGAAGCTTTTACAAAGAGTAGATAAATTGCCATCATAGGGACAATCTATTTTTAGCCAAACAATTTGAGTTCTACTAAGTAATCTTTCTTTATACTCTTCATGCTTAATGATCTGTGGATACATAAGTAATAATCTTTCTATCGCTGTCGTCTTGCCTATTCCTGATATACCTATAATAGACAAAGAATCTGCCGTTGAATGTATATGTTCCATATTACGTTCTAATACTTCTAATGCTTCATTTTTATCTTTTACATTGATATCATTTAATATCTTCTGCCTTTGAATATAAGTTATATCTAGTGGATTTCTAGCCAAGTATCCTCGTCTAACCATGGTTGATAACTTATTTTCTATAGTAAAATGATCAGGTAATGGTTGTATGAAATTCTTAAGTCTTTTTATCATATGAAATCTCAGATTTTTATTTTTTATCCTATCTTGTTCATTAGGTATTGGGTATTTTATAAATCTATCTAATATTTCATTTTCTGAAAAAATAGGTGGTAAAGCTTCTATAAAAGGATTATTCCTATATTCTTCAAGTTCTTGCTCCTTATACTGTGCCTCTTCTATTCTGCCCTTTAGCAGCGGAACAATATTATTATCGTCCAAACTTTTCATCCCTTTTCATTCTGATTTTCTCCATTAGCTTCGTTTTTCTACTATCCTGTTCTTCTGCTTCATCCTTTTTTTCATTATTAAAATTTTTGACTATACCTTCTTTTTCCTCAATACCCATTTCAAAACTTTCTTTGTCTCTATTCATTTCTTTTTCTAAAGCTCTATTAACTCGTATATCTCTAAGCTTTTTAGCCTTAGAAGTAGTCTCTGCAACAGTTTCCTTCTTTTTTTTCTTAGATTTATTTATAATATCTTCTATTTCCTTATCTACATCCATCTGCAATTGGTTCTGTGCATCTCTTTCCCATTCAATACGTTCTTCCTTTAATTCCTCTTGAAATAAAATTTCTTCTAGAACGCAACCTTTATATTGAATACTTTTCTCTAGTAGGTGACACACTTCATATCCTCTACCATCTTCATGCATAACATATATATAATTCATATTTCTAGGGTCATATACAACTTCCACTCGTCTCTGCTTAGATTTTATAAACCATTGTTCCTCGATAGCCTTTTGTGAACTATAAAATAGTTTCTTAAATTTCAATCCAGCCCTTGATATACTAGCACTTCCCCTAGGCAAAAGATTTAATCGCATAATGTCTCTGTCTACTATCTTTAATCTTCCCTTTTTATTTTTGATGCCCCAATTCCATAAATTGATTGGAGTAGGTGTTAATTCGTCTGAAATCATTTCCTTATCCATGTTGTATCCACTAACGATCTTCTGATTATGATGCATTACCATTTTTATAATTATTTGAGTAAATTCTTCTAGCGTCAATGTAGCATCTAATCTATAGTCCCTATCTCCCCTTTGCCTAAACTCTTTTTGTATAGCACCTGGTGTTTTATGCTTTAATTTCTCATTCGTTGTTCTAAAACTTCTCTCTACAATTCCTTTTAAATCACCTCTATATGGGGGAGTGTTTTCTATTTTAACATTTAAATTATTTATCAAATTTTCAACAGAATAGCCTTCAAATCCCCCTCTATCAGCTATTATTATTTCTGGCAAATGATTAGCTGGCCATTGTTCTTTATCTATACCTATATCATATTTTTTGCAAAACGCTACTTTATCAGCCACCATATTATCTAAAGCCATCATAGCTCCCATCCAAGATGGACCTTCTAAACCTGTATATATACCTGTAACTAATCTTGAATACACATCCATTACCATATATACTATAGGTCTTCCAATTACTCTATTTCTGTTTATTGAACTAAGTAAATATACATCTGCTACAGTAGCATCTATTTGAAATCTAGTACCTGGACCATCTGTTTCCATTGCAGAAGTTCCTGTTATAGACCTATGGTTTAAGTCAAATTCTTTGCTGCTTCCTCTAAAAGTTATGTCTTTTTTTATATCTTCAAATTTTTTAAACCAATAATAAAATTGATCATATGTAGGTATTCTATCCTTGCTCCATACCTTATACTTTATCTCACCATCTTCTACATACCTGTCTGAGAAAAATTCTCTTAACATTGAATTATACGCAGCCTTTAAAGTAGGTTTTTCTTTTTTTCTATAGAATTTATTTACAGATAAGTTTATGATCTTCTTTATTTCGTCTGTTATATTTATTCCTTCTTGTACTTCTCCTATATAATCAGCTTTTTTAGGTCTACCTACTTTATTATTTTTAAGTTTTCTTTCTTTTCCTTTACCTCCTGAATTCTTGTAATCTGCAAGTAAAGCATTTTTAGTCATTCCTCTTTGCCAAAACCTAGTTAGTATTCGTTTAAGTTTTAGTTCTTGTATTCCTATTTCATCTGCTTTTTTTCTAATAAGACGACTTCTCTTTCTCCTATCTATTAGTTCTTCAGCATGTACTGGCCATACATGATTTAAATATTCCCATTCTTCGTCTCTCTTAATTCTTTGCTTAGCTGGAATAGAACTCTCATCTATATTTCCTATAAACGTATCTGCTATTTTTATAAGGATATTGTTATATATTTCTGACTCTATTTCTTCTCTATCAATAGTTTTTGGCATTGATGTATCCTTATCCAATTGCACTGCGAATACATATTTTTCTTTCTCATATATAACCCTAATACGCTCACCTCTATCCACATACTGAAGCAATACATTGGTTAACATCATAGTATTTTCAGCTCCCTGTTAACTCTATTTTCAATAATATCTACTTTGATTTTTTCATTAACATTAATAGGTTCAAATAAATTCACTTGAATGACTTTATTTATTATTAAATATCTAAATATAGCTATCCCTGTACCTTTCATTAGCATAAAATCTTTCTCAAAATTATTTGAAATATTTCTTATTGTATCATTTTCCTTTAATAATCTGCTTATATAACTCAATATCATATCTTCTAATATTTCATGATCTATTTCTCCCAATGAGTCTAGTTGATTCAAAGTATAATAATTATGAGCATAACTTATATTTTTAGCAAATACTTTATTTATTTCCTTTTCCGTTACAACGCCCCAATCTATATCATGCTTTTTCCAATATCTCTTTTCAATTTCAAATTTCTCAAGTACTCTATTATTCATCAAATCATCATAAGATTTAATGGTTCTAGCAACATCTATATTTCCATTCTTTTCTTTAATAGTGATTACAAAATCTGTTGTCATTACAATTGGCTCTTTCGTTCGTGGATCTTGAGGATGTTTTATCCCTAATTCTTGAGCTATCAAAATAGTTTCTTCTATTGGTAATAGTGGATATTGCTCCCTTATATCTATAACATCATCTAAATATTCTAAAATATAAAAATAGTCTCTTTCCATATCTGATAAAAACTCATGTTGTCTATTAGTTTTTATACCTTTTAATCTAGTACTTCTACCCTTTGAAGATACATCTTGTATAGTAATCCACGGTATATATTCACTTCCTATACCGCTTCCTCGACCTTCTTTGATTAGCTTATTCTTTTTCTCTTCTGTAAAAAGCCTTTTTCTTTTAGGCATAATAAAAAATCACCTCTCTTGGATATATTTTATCCTAAAAGAAGTGATTTTATCAAACTTTATTTCAAAATATCAATCTTTTTTACAAATTATCAATCTTTATTACAAATTATCAAACTTTATTCCAAAACTACATAATCCAATTGTCAACAACTAACCCCTACTCAACCGTTACACTTTTTGCCAAATTTTTCGGCTTATCCACGTCGCACCCTCTAGCCACAGCAATATAATATGCTAAAATTTGTAGTGGAACCACACTTAATATTGGACTAAGTTCATCTAATGTATCTGGAATATAGATCACTTTATCTGCTGATTTTTCAATTTCTTTATTTCCTTTTTTCGCTACCCCTATAACATAAGCTCCTCTCGCTCTAACCTCTTGAATATTTGAAAGCATTTTATCATAAAGCTTATCTTGTGTCGCTAGTGCTATAACTAATCTTCCTTCTTCAATAAGAGCGATGGTTCCATGCTTTAATTCTCCTGCTGCAATGGCTTCTGAGTGAATATAGGAGATTTCTTTTAATTTTAGCGATCCTTCAGCCGCTACAGCTACATCGAGTCCCCTACCAATATAGAATACATTTTCATTGTTAAACTGCTCATCTGCAAGCTGTTGAATTCCTTCGTTATCTTTTAAGATTTCTTCAATCTTCTCTGGCATAGCCTTTAATTCTTTAACATATTTTTTATATTCTTTATTCGTTAAGCTTCCCTTTGTCATTGCCATAGATAGCGCAATCAAATACATAGATACAAGCTGTGTTGTATAAGCTTTTGTAGATGCTACAGCAATTTCAGGTCCTGCCCAAGTATAGAATACATCATCAGATTCTCTTGCTACGGATGAACCTACTACATTGACTACAGATAAAATTCTTGCACCTTTTCTTTTTGCTTCTCTTAATGCTGCTAAAGTATCTAGAGTCTCTCCTGATTGACTTACTGCAATAAACAATGTCTTTTCATCAATAAATGGCTCTCTATATCTAAATTCAGATGCAACCTCTACATCTACAGGAATCTTTGCAAACTTTTCAATAGCATATTTTCCAATAAGCCCTGCATGGTATGCTGTACCACAAGCTACTATATAAACCTTATTAATTTTGTCTAACTCTTCTTTTGTAAGCTTAATACCATCTAATACGATATTGTCTTCTTTGTCTAATCTTCTATGAAGGGTCTCTTCTACTCCCTTTGGTTGTTCATTGATCTCTTTCATCATAAAGTGAGCATATCCTTCTTTTTCTGCTGCTTCTGCATTCCAAGTAACCTTGAATACGTCTCTTTTCACTTCTTGTTTTAATTCATTAAATATTTTTATTTCATCCTTTGTAAGAAGGACTACTTCATCATTTTCAATTAAATACATATCTCTTGTATATTTTAAAAGGGCTGGTATATCTGATGCAATGAAATTTTCATTTTCTCCAATTCCTACAATAAGAGGGCTATCCTTTCTTACTGCTACAATTTTGTCTGGCTCATCCTTACAGATTACACCAATTGCATAAGCCCCTTCCATTTTGTCAATTGCCTTGTATACAGCATCTAATAAATCACCTTCATAAAAATAATCAATTAAATGTGCGATTACTTCTGAATCTGTTTCTGATTTAAAATGATCTCCATTTGTTTCGATTAACCATTCTTTTAATTTCATATAGTTTTCTATAATTCCGTTATGAATAAGGGCAATATTTCCTGCATAATTTGTATGAGGATGAGAGTTCACATCTGATGGTTCTCCATGTGTTGCCCATCTTGTATGCCCAATTCCAAGTGTTCCTTTGATCTTTTCTTTGTCTAAATGTTCTTCTAATGTGCTCATTCTTCCCTTAAATTTTCTAACCTTTATTTCACCTTCGTCAAAGATAGCAACTCCCGCTGAGTCATATCCTCTATATTCAAGCTTTGATAATCCATCTATTAAAATAGGTGCTACCTCTTTTTCTCCTATATATCCAACAACTCCACACATAACTTGATCTCCTCTCAATTATTAACTTCTTGTTTTTGGCAACAAGTTACCATAGGTAGAATTTTTTAAAATTTTCCTACCTTTTTGCATAAAATCCGCACAATTTAATACATAAATTTAGCTTGTATTTATGAACGTTCTTTTCATAAATACCCATCACCCAAGTCTATTTGTCCCTTTAATCACTTAAAGGCTTTGTAGACTCTTTCTCGGTGGTGACAACACCGCAGGGCATCCGCCGAAAATTTCGATAAACCCTGACCTCGTCAACTTAAACAATTTTTCCGATCCTCATTTAAGTTCTGGCGCTTTTGTTTTTGTTCTTTTTTCTTTTATAAGCCTCACCCCTTTCTACATTTTCTGAGCAAAGTATTCTCTACCCCCCCAAAGCTTTTTTAGCTCCCATAAGATATCACTACCCTATGGGAGCATTCCATTTAAAAATGATTTTTAACTTTAGTTTCTTGGTAATTGAATATTTTTACAAATATTTATTTCACCTTATCATATGCTTTTTTTAAATGATTGTCAATCATTTAAAATTGGTTTTATTACAATTTATGCAAAATCTAAATTTAGGTGAACTTAATTTAATCTTTCTTCAATAATTCCTGCTAATTCTTCACTTAAAGCTTTTAATTGTTTGATGTCTTTTCCTTCAAGCATAACTCTTACTAACGGCTCTGTTCCAGAAGGTCTAATGAGGACTCTTCCTTCTCCATCCATTATTTTTTCAAGCTTTTGTATTTCATCTGCAATGACACTGTCTTCCATGTATTTCATTTTTTTATCATTGCTTACCTTAGCATTCACAAGTACTTGTGGATACGTAGTCATAGCACTTGCAAGCTTTGATACAGATTGTTTTTTTTCTTTTACAATGCTTAAAAGCTGTAATGCGGATAAAAGTCCATCTCCTGTTGTATTATGTTCTAAGAATATGATATGTCCTGATTGTTCTCCTCCAAGAACATATCCTTCTTCTTTCATTTTTTCAAGAACATATCGATCTCCAACTTTTGTTTTTTCTATTTTACATCCAACTTCACTTAATGCTTTTTCCAGACCCATATTACTCATAACCGTAGCAACTACTGTGTCTTTTGGAAGTTTCCCTTTTTCCTTCAAACCTGTTCCACAGATTGTAAGAATTTTATCTCCATCAACAATTTGCCCTTTTTCATCTACAGCAATCAATCTGTCTGCATCTCCATCAAAGGCTAATCCTATATCAGCACCCCAATCCAGAACTACCTTTTGTACTTCTTCAGGATGTGTTGAACCACAATTCAAATTAATATTGAGTCCATCTGGTTTATGATGGATAATTTTTATCTCAGCACCTAGAGCTGATAATAGAGATGGTGCTGCTACATAAGCTGCACCATTAGAACAGTCTACAGCTATTTTCATTCCTCTTAAATCCACATCTATAGTATTTTTTAAGAAACTTGCATATTGTTTAATTGCATCATCTATTTCTATTTTTCTTCCAAGGTCTTTTCCTGTAGGATTTGCATCTATTTCTTGATCATTTAAGATCATTTCTTCTATTTCTTCTTCTACTTCATCTGGAAGCTTAAATCCATCTTGATTAAAAAACTTTATACCATTATATTCAACTGGATTATGAGAAGCAGAAATAACTACTCCTGCATCTGCATCATAATGTCTTGTCAGATATGCTACTGCTGGTGTTGGTACAACCCCTACACATAAGCAATCTGATCCTGTTGATAGGATTCCTGCAATTAATGCAGATTCTAATAAATCTCCTGATATTCTTGTATCTTTTCCTATAACAATTTTTGCTTTCTTCTTTCCTTTTGTAAGTACATAAGCTCCAAATCTTCCTAACTTATATGCTAAATCTGCTGTCAATTCTTTATTGGCAATTCCTCTTACTCCATCAGTCCCAAACAACTTTCCCATTCGAGTAGACTCCTCTCATCATAGTCTATCTTTTCTTCTTATGATTATTATATGTGAAAATATAAATAGTGAATCTATACTATTTTATCATATTCAAGTATTGTATTCAATTTTACTGTTAAAAAATTCGCATGTAACTAATCGCATATGCTCATTTCGCAAGTTTTATTACAAAACTATTCTTTTGTAATAAAACTTACTCAAAGTGATCAAACATTTGATTTCTCAATCATAAATTATCCACAGATTCTAAATTTTATAATTTCCTAGCACATAAAAAAAAGAAAAATGGCGAAAGCCATTTTTCTTATGCATCAATTTTTTCTGAAGGTTTCCTTAATATCTTCATTCCTGCAACAGCTAAGATCACAGCTAGTAGTAATAATAATACTGCAAATATTACTAAAATATAATTTCCTGAAACAAGATTTCCTTTCAATAGCTGGAGTAATGCAACAACTGTAACAGCAAACATAAATACCATCGGTATTGCAAACATCATATAATTCCTACCACTATTCTTGAGCCATACAGCAAGAGTAATCAGTGCCAATGCTGCAAGTAATTGATTAGCCGAACCGAATATTGGCCAAATTTTTGTCCAGCTTCCTACTGCTAAAAGCCCACCTAATACAACGGTAATGGCTGTAGCGACAAAGCGATTGGCTAAGATCGTTTGTGTTTCCTTTGTAGGGTCTTCAAAGAATTCTTGGAATATAAATCTTCCAAGTCTTGTACCTGTATCTAAGCTTGTTAATGCAAAAGCAGATACAGATAAGGCAACAAAAGATTTTCCAATAGCATAATCTATACCAAACTTAGACATAAATACACCAATACCATCTGAGAATACGTTTACAGGTCCACCTGCTCCTGCTAATTCTGCGAGCTTTTCCTTTGAAATATAAGCTGCTGTAATAATAGCTATAACTGCTAATACACACTCAATGAGCATTCCACCATAGCCAACAGGCTTTGCATCAG
Organism: Marinisporobacter sp.; assembly: GCA_025210395.1. Taxonomy (GTDB): domain Bacteria; phylum Bacillota; class Clostridia; order Peptostreptococcales; family Thermotaleaceae; genus Crassaminicella. Next base: position 32,147 of record JAOARV010000028.1, on the reverse strand, counting down.
CTTCATTATCCATTTGCTTAGAAGTTGTTCCTGAACCAACTAGTGAGTGGAATCCAGAAATGGCACCACAGGCTACAACAACAAATAACATTGGGAACATATTCCAACCATTAGCTGCTGTAAATCCTGTAAAAGCTGGTAATTGAATGGTTGGTCTGTAGAATATAAGTCCTAGTACTGCACCAAGAAGCATTGCATATAATAAAAATGAATTTAAATAATCTCTAGGCTGAAGTAATATCCATACAGGTGTTACAGATGCAATAAAAATATATCCTAATAAAATAGCAATCCATACATTTTTACTAAGTGCAAGTGGAAACATGTTTCCTACAGCGATACATGCAAATAAAAGAATAACCCCTATTATACTAGATACGCCTATTGGTGCACCTTTTCTATATACAAAGAATCCAAATGCAATAGCTAAGAAAATAAATAATACGGATGCTGTAGCTGCTGCTGGAACACTTACAAATGTATTAGCAACAATATTTACAAAGGCTGCAACAACTAATAATAATGTAAGCCATGCAAAGATTGCAAATAATTTTTTCATATTTTTACCCATATTTACTTCGATAATTTGACCAATAGATTTTCCCTCATGTCTTACAGATGCAAAAAGAGAACCATAATCCTGTACGCCACCAAAGAAAATACCTCCAATAATAATCCAAAGCATTACAGGAACCCATCCAAATACTGCTGCTGCAATAGGTCCTACGATTGGTCCTGCTCCAGCAATAGATGCAAAGTGATGTCCCATAAGTACAGGGGCTTTTGCAGGCACATAGTCTACACCATCATTAATTGTATGAGCAGGTGTTTTTCTCGTTGGATCAACTCCCCACTGTTTTGCAAGCCAACTTCCATAGGTTACATATGCAATACTGAAAATAACGATACTGACAAGAATTAACCATAATGAGTTCATAAACATCCTCCTTTATATTTTTTTATTTTAAACCTTATAGACTTCCTGCACCTCCTTTCCTTTTTTATTAGTAACAACAACACTTTTACCTAAGTAGACTAAAACCAGTCTTATATCCACCCACCCCTTAAACCCAAAAGCAAAGCTTTTGTGAAATTTGAATTTTCTAGCCACATCTGATATTTTTTTATCCTCTTCATTATTTGTTACTAAAACTCCTGTTACAACACTTGACATATGCTCTGCATGAGGATGTACAAAATCATCTATAGATAATTTCAAATATTCTATAAAATTTTTTAACTTTTCTTCTGTTAGATCATCAAAATATTTTATAAAGCAGTATTCATTATTTTCAAATCCATAAATAGGTACTTTTTTGCTTGCCATATATCTTTCATTTCTTATATGATATTTTGCATACAAATCTATCTGTAAATCTTTATATAGATAATCTCTTTTAATATCGAAATGTGCCTTTAGCTTTTTTTCTATTTTTTCTATATATTCTGTATATTCCATGTGCAATCTCCTATCTATCCATATCCTTCATATGAATTTTTCTTATGATATAAAAATCTCTTTTTTATTATTATACAAAAATTCAGATAATTTAAAAAGGCTTTATCAGTTTCTTAATCCATAATTTCACAAAAGGCATTATTTAATACATGAAATGCATTATTTTATACATGAAATACAGTCATTTTTTTGCTCACTAATAGAAAAATGACGAGTATCTCTACTCGTCATTTTCTTTAGCTTCTTACATACATAGCACCCTTTTCTAAAGCTTCCTTATTTAAAGGAACCAAATGCTCTTTGGTCGGGCCAAATACTTTTTTGAATGCTGCAAGAATAGATTCAATTTTTACAGTTTTAGTTATCTCTAAAAATGATCCTAGCATAACCATATTTGCAACTTTTCCATTTCCTAGCTCATTGGCTATTTCATTTGCAGGAATATAGTATGCTTTTACATCCTCTCTTGATGTCTTTTGATCAATTAATGAACTATTTATAAGTAATAATCCGTCCTTTACAAGAGTCTTTTCAAATTTAAAAAGAGATGGTAGATTCATTACAATGGCAGCAGTTGAATCTGTTACAATCGGAGAGCCTACAGGATTATCTGAAACAACGACGCCACAGTTTGCAGTACCTCCACGCATTTCTGGTCCATAAGATGGCAGCCATGAAACATTCTTTCCTTCAATCATTCCTGCATAAGTTAAAAGCTGCCCCATGGACATAACACCTTGCCCGCCAAATCCTGCACAAACAATTTCTTGTGTTGCCATATTACTTCACCTCCTGTGGTGTACGGAAATTTCCTAATGGATAATAAGGAATCATATTGTCTCTAAGCCACTTCAAAGCTTCTGTAGGCATAAGTCCCCAGTTTGTAGGACAAGTTGATAAAACCTCTACAATACCAAAACCTTTTCCTTCCATTTGTACTTCAAAAGCTTTTTTGATGGCTTTTTTCGCTTTTCTAATATTGGCTGGTGTATCTACAGAAACTCTTTCTACAAATACTGCCCCTGTTATAGTTGCAAGCATTTCAGAAACTCTTAGAGGCATTCCCTCGTGATTTTCATCTCTGCCATAAGGGGATGTGGTAGATTTTTGTCCGATCAATGTAGTAGGTGCCATTTGTCCACCTGTCATCCCATAAATAGCATTGTTTACAAAAATAGTAGTAATCTTTTCCCCTCTATGAGCTGCATGAACGATTTCAGCAGCACCAATAGATGCTAAGTCTCCATCTCCTTGATAAGTAAATACAGTGGCGTCTTTATGAACTCTTTTGATACCTGTTGCAACAGCTGGCGCACGTCCATGAGCTGCTTCATGCATATCACAATTAAAATATTCATAAGCAAGAACAGAACATCCAACAGGCGCAACCCCTATAGCTTTTCCTAATAAATCAAGCTCTTCTAAAACCTCTCCCACTAATCTATGGATAATTCCATGAGTGCATCCTGGACAATAATGAGTAGGTAGCTCCTTTAATCCATTTGTTCTTTTAAATACAGTAGTCATTACCTCTCACCTCCTAAGAGTTCCTTTACTTTTCCTACGATTCCATCAGGATCTGGAACCATTCCTCCACTCCTACCGTAAAAATGAACTGGAAATCTTCCTTTATTTGCAATTTTTACATCATCAATCATTTGCCCCATACTCATTTCAACACATAATAAAGCTTTTGTTGTATCAGGCATTTGGTCAAAGGCTTTCATTGGATAAGGCCATAGAGTAATGGGTCTAATAAGTCCTACATGGATTCCTTCTTTCTTAAGAGCTGCAATAGCATTTTTTACAATCCTTGAAGTTGTACCATAAGCAACAATCACAACTTCTGCTCTTTCCATGTTATAAACTTCATACCGAACTTCATTTTTTTCTATTAAATCATACTTTTCCTTTAATCGAATGTTGTGTTTTTCTAGTTCTGCTGGGTCTAGTGCAAGGGAGTTAATAATATTTGGCTCTCTTTCTCCTTTTGTTCCATCTGTTGCCCAATCCTTTGGAGAAAGATTTCTTTTTTTAGGTTCTTTAAATTCAATAGGCTCCATCATTTGTCCAATCATTCCATCACCAGAGATCACTACTGGATTTCTGTAGTAATCTGCTGCATCAAAAGCTTCCATGGTCAAATCTACTGCCTCTTGAAGGGTTGCTGGAGCATAAACTAATAATCTATAATCTCCATTTCCTCCCCCTCTTGTATTTTGGAAATAATCTGATTGAGCTGGTTGAATACCGCCAAGACCTGGACCCCCACGAGATATATTTACAATGACACAGGGAAGCTCAGCTCCTGCTATATAACTGATTCCTTCTTGTTTTAGTGCAATTCCTGGAGAAGAAGAAGAAGTCATGACTCTAGCTCCTGCTCCTGCTGCACCATATACCATGTTAATTGCAGCTACTTCACTTTCTGCTTGTACAAAACATCCTCCAGTCTTATGAAGCTCTCTTGCCATGTATTCAGGTAATTCATTTTGTGGGGTAATAGGATAACCAAAGAAAAATTTACATCCGCCTTTGATTGCAGCAGCAGCAATAGCTTCATTACCTTTCATCAAGATCTTTGCCATTTATTCTTCCTCCTTTCTTATTTCTCTCTCAACCGTAATAACTAAATCAGGACACATAGTAGCACAATTTCCACATCCAATACATTGATCCATTTCTTTTACAGTGGCAGGATGATATCCTTTAATATTAATTCTTTTCAGGTCCATCACTACTATATTCACGGGACAGACTGTTGTACATAATTCACAACCCTTACATAAATTTTCATTAAAAGAAACCTTACCTCTTGCTTTTGCCATTGATTCGACCCTCCTTAAGTTTACATCCAACTTTCTCTCATATACATTTTTATAGGGAAAAGTGTTCCTTCCATATTTTGTGGAAGTTTTTTTGAAACCTTTTCTAAGGTACTAATATATTTAATAGGAATGTTTAAACGATCTGAAACAGCTTTTGCTAATTCCTGTCCTTTTAATACATCTTCTACTTTTGTCTCTCTCAATAAATGGGTATTGTTTACAATACCTGTAACCTTTGCTCTTGCAGTATCTTCAATAGTTTTTATATGATAAATTGCTCCCTCAACCTCTGAGGTTTGAGGTCTGTTGGCATTAAGCACTGCAAACATATCATAGCTTTCCTTCTTTAGATAGCGTGCATATCTTCCTAATGCTCTAGCTCCTACAGCATCTCCCCCTACATCTAAAATAACTTCATAGCTTTCATCCTGTAAGGGATGAAGTATAGACGCTGCAATAGCTGGCAAATCAACTCCAGTTGATCTTTCAATACTACTACCAATAACTTTTATTCCTAGATTTTTTAGCATTTCTTCTTTTTCTCTACTTCGAAAATAAGGATTCACAATATCTAAATCTGCTAAAGCTACTTTTTTTCCTGATTTTGCAAGCTTTACTGCGTAATTTACAGCAAATTCAGTTTTTCCACTTCCATAGTGCCCAATAATAATTTTGACTCTATGATCATTTAGCATGACATCACCTTTTATATATATTCTTTTGCTTTTTCTTCTCCTTTTAATACCCTTAAAGCTCCCTTTGCTAAAGCAATCATTTCCTCTTCTCCTGGATATACGATTACTTTACCGATAAAGGAAATATAATCTTTAATCCATTTTACGAACCTCTCATCATATGCAATACCACCTGTTAAAACGATGGCATCCACATTTCCTTTTAATACTGCTGCACAGCTTCCAATTTCTTTGGCTACTTGATAAGCCATAGCCTTGTAAATTAGCTCTGCTTTTTGATCTCCTCTTTCAATCATTGTTCCTACTTCTCTACCATCATTTGTTCCAAGGTAAGCTACCAGTCCACCTTTTCCTTTTATTTTTTTCTTGATTTCATCTATTGTTACTTTTCCTGAAAAGCATAGCTTAACCATATCTCCTATAGGAAGAGTACCACTTCTTTCTGGAGAAAATGGCCCTTCTCCATCTAAAGCATTATTGACATCTACTACCTTTCCAACTTCATGAGCACCTACTGAAACCCCTCCACCCATATGGGCTACTATAAAGTTTCCTTCTTCATATTTTTTACCTAAATCCTTTGCTGCACGCCTTGCAACAGCCTTTTGATTTAAAGCATGGAATATACTTTTTCTTTCAAGCTCGGGTATTCCTGATATTCTTGCTATATCATCCATCTCATCTACTACTACTGGATCTACAATAAAGGCATCTATATCTAGCTGCATTGCAATTTCACTTGCAAGGATTCCTCCTAGATTAGAAGCATGCTCTCCTAACACTCCTACCTTTAAGTCTTCAAGCATCTTTTCAGATACTTTATAAGTACCTCCCATAATAGGCTTTAAAAGTCCGCCTCTACCTACAACAGCATTTATTTTTGTAATATTTATACCATTTTCATTTAAAGTATCTAATATTACCTGTTTTCTGAATTCATATTGATCATAAATTTTTTCATATTGGCTAATCTCTTCAGCACTATGTCTTAATGTGGTTTCAAGTACTGATTTTTCATCATCAAATACAGCAATTTTTGTTGATGTAGATCCTGGATTAATCGTAAGAATTCTTAATGTTTTTGTCATAAACTTTACCTCTCCTTTAGTCTTATTCTGCACCCTTAAAATGTGGGTCTTATACAATCATATTCCTTATAAATAAGACTTTCAATCTTAGTTTTCTTTTTTTGCTGCCATCAAAACAGCTAAAGCAATAGAATTTAATTTTGTCTCATCACTATCTGCACGAGATGTAAGGACTACAGGTGCTTTTGCTCCAACAATCACTCCCGCATTTTTAGTGTTTGAGAAAAATACCATAGCTTTATACAAAACATTTCCAGCTTCTATATTTGGAACCAATAATATATCAGCTTCTCCTGCAACAGGATGGTCAATTCCTTTATGTTTTGCTGCTTCTTTGCTTACTGCATTATCAAGGGCAAAAGGTCCCCCTACCATACATCCTTTAATTTCTTCATTTTTATTCATTTCTTCTAATTCCTTAGCATCTACTGTTGCCTTCATTTTAGGATTTACTTTCTCTTTAGCACATACTACCGCTACCTTAGGGATATTGATATCTAGTGCATGAGCCACCTTTACAGCATTTTCTATAATTTGTTTTTTTGTCTTTACATCGGGTGCTATATTCATAGCCGCATCTGTTACAAAGATCAATCTATCATAATTTGGTACTTGAAATACAGCTACATGACTAAGAACATTTCCTGTTCTTAAACCGATTTCTGCATTTAATACTGCCTTTAAAATAATGGCTGTGTCTACTAACCCCTTCATAACAATATGGGCTTTTCCAGTAGAAACTAATTCTACTGCTTTTAAAGAAGCCTGTGTCCTATCCTTTTCATTGATGATTTCAATACCTAAAAGATTGATATCCTTTTCTTTAGCAATATTTTCAATTCTATCTTGATCTCCAACTAAAATAGCCTCTACAATCCCCATGTTTTTGGCTTTACTTACAGCCATTAGTACCTCTAAGTCCTCAGCCACTGCAACAGCAATAGTTTTTGGCCCTCTCATCTTTGCAAATTGAATGATTTCATCCATATTTTTAATCATTTATTTCACCTCATGTTTAATAATTTTAACGCCCTTATTTTAAAAATTTTTATATTCTTTTCATAAGATACTTTCTTTTTAAAATTGTATTTTCCTTTATATTTTCTAATTTTTTCTAATTCTAACATAAATTTCTTCATTGTAGCTTCTTTTTTCTAATATATTTTGCAAGATATATGCCATATACTTGCATGAATATTTGTTATTTTTATCCATATTTCTTCTTTCCCTATTCCTATTTGAAATAACTAACTATTTCAAAGCTTTTTTCTCTTTACACTTTTCTGTTTAACATCCTTTTTATTCTATGAAATAATAAATCAAAGTATTCAATGCAAAATATTTCATGCAAATTTTTGCGTAAAGTATTTTTTATGCAGATTTTTGCATGAAAAAATACACACATTTCTGTGTGCATTTACTCAATATGATATTTCTCTAATTTATAATATAAGGTTCTAATAGATATGCCTAGTTCTTGAGCTGTTTTTGTTTTATTATACTCGTTCTCATATAAAACCTTCCTAATATAAGCTTCCTCACTAATATTTACAATCTCTTCTAAAGTTTTTTTCTCTTCATCATTTTTCTCAATCCATTCCATAGGCTTATTCGTTTCTTTTTTTATTTTTTCGTCCAAAAGTGGAAGATGCCTAGGCTTTATGATCATTTCATTAAACTTCATATTAATCATAGCACGACCTATAAAATTTTCTAACTCTCTTATATTTCCTTTCCATTCTAAATCCATCAGCTTTTTTAAAGCATTCTCAGAAAAATCTTTCACAAACCGTCCATATTCTTGATTATATTTTTTGATAAAATGCTTTACTAATAAAGGAATGTCTTTTTTATGATGTCTTAGAGGAGGGATAATAATAGGAATTACATTAAGTCTATAATACAAATCCTCTCTAAATGATCCTCTCTTAATAGCTCGTTCTAAGTCTAAGTTAGTAGCAGCAATCACTCTTACATTGATATTAATAGGAGTACTTGACCCGACCCTTACGATTTCTCTTTCCTGCAATACTCTTAATAATTTTGCTTGTGTACTTAGACTAATTTCTCCTATTTCATCTAAAAAAATCGTTCCTCCATTTGCCTGTTCAAATAAACCTTTTCGTCCTCCTTTTCTCGCTCCTGTAAAAGCCCCCTCCTCATAGCCAAAAAGTTCACTTTCTAGAATACTTTCACTAATAGCTGCACAATTTACCCGAACAAATTGTCGATATTTACGATTGCTTTCATTGTGGATGGCATGGGCAAAAAGTTCTTTTCCTGTTCCACTTTCTCCTCTTAAAAGAACTGTTGCAGGCGTTATGGCCACCTTTTTTGCTCTATTAATAGCCGCTAATAGTTGCTCATCTTCTCCTACAATATCTTCAAAGGTATATTTAGCTTCTAACTTTCTTATGATTTTCTTTGCTTGATCAAGCTCATAGGTAAGTCTTTTAATCTCTGTTAAATCATGAAGTACGGCTACACTCCCTCTTAATTCTCCATCAACAATCATAGGCGCTGCATCTGCTAATACTTCCTTTCGAGCAGGACCTACCTTGAGGCGAGCATTCTTTATGGGCATCTTTGTCTTTAAAACCTTCAGATGAATACTTTCGCCCTCTGCAATATCAACAGTGCAAATCTCTCCAATAATTTTTTCTTCCTTAAGCTCAGTTAATCTCGTATAAGCAGGATTAATCATTACACCAATTCCCTCTTCGTTTACAACAGATATGGCATCTTCTGTTGAATGAAATATAGCTTGTAGCATACTTTGCATTTCTTTTAGATTCGTAATTTCCTCTGCGAGCTCTTTAATTTCTGTAATATCACGAAAAACAGCTACAGCACCAATAACTTTTCCATCATCATCCTTTACAGGCATACGATTTGTAACTATAGCTATATCTCCTAATGGTTGCTTTTGATTTAGCTCTGATTTGCCTGTCTCCAAAATAAAAGGAAGTCTTGAATTTGTTATAACCTCTGTAATAGATCTACCTAGAACCTTCATCCCTTCAAGCTTAGTAAGCTTTTTTGCAGCTTTATTAAACAAGGTGATTATCCCCTTTTTATCTACTGCAATCATGGCATCATGGGTAGAATCTAATATTACCTCTAGCTCTCTTTTCATCATTCTTCTCCTTTTATGAAAAACAACCTGGATAATTCATTACTATCCAGGCATTTATTTTAAATGGGTAATTCCTCTGGTTGCTCTTTTTCTTCTGATTCATTTAACTCATCTGACTCATCTGATTCTTTTTCTGTGTTTGTGGGTGTAGATGGTTCCTTTTCTCTTTTTTTGATGATCAAATCTACTTCTTCTGGAGCAACTCTACTCCCCTCAACCTCTTTAGCTATATCATAGGAAAGCCGAACATAATATAATCCCTCTGATAAATCACTTCCATTAATATAAAGGTTAATATTTTCTTTATTGATGGTACTTAGTTCACTCTCTATGGCCGTGATTTCAACCTTTATATTATCGGGCATCCTGCTTAAATCAACCATGTAATCTTCCTTTAAATCCTTTATATTCACTTCTTCTTTTTTAAAGAAAATCTCCTTAGTTTTTATAGCTTCAACTCTTATAAGAACAGTAGGATCTTTTGCCATATCTCTTATACTCACACCTTCTGGTAAAATCAAAGAAATATCCTTTCGAAGGGTTTGATCTAATCCACTTAAGTTCACTGTTTTTGCTTGAATCTTTTGTATATTTTCTATTATTTCTTTTTTCCCTACAATAGTTACCGTATCTTCCCTTAAAGTAATATTCGTGATTTTAAATCCTTTCTTTGCTTCTCCTTCATAAGATATATCAATAGGTACTTCCTTTGTTCTTAATATGGGTAAAGTTACATCTGCATATTTATTTTTTACCTCTACTCCACTTACTTCCTTTCCATCCCTATTAACAGCCTTAAGAGGGAGTCTTTCTATTATGTCTTCCTGTAGATCAGATACATTTACCTCTGCTACTATCTTTGTTACTGTATTCACTAAACTTTCGGGTCCCTCTACCATAACCTTTTCAGGAGATATCAACGATTTTCCTACTTCAAAGCCTTCAGTCGGTTTTGAAGTAACTTTTACCTCAACATTTTTTTGCATTTTTACAATTTCATCTAGTGTGATCTTTATTTGCTTTGGAGATATATCTACAAGCTCTACATTGGGCGGTGTGCTTACCTCAACAGGAACACTATTCACCCCTTCATTAAAACCTCTTAAATCAGCCCGAACCAATATATCCTTAGGGCTGATTTTATATAATTCATTTCTTCTACCACTAATTTTAACATTTACTGTAAAATCCTTTTGTCCCATAACAACAAGCCCTGATTGCTGTACATCTTCTACATTCAAAAGACCTACATCCACATTGTTAAGCTCTATAACACTCTGTGGATTTACTTCCCCCATCACATACAACCAAAGCATCATAGCAAAAATAATAGAGATGATCTTTGGTGTTGTATTTCTACTAAAAAATCTGCTATTTTCTATATTCAATTTGATTTTTCTCCAAATATTATTCATCTTTTTGTCTCCAATTCCATCTAAACAAAGGTGTACTATTTTCAGGCTTATACGCATTTTTAAGTACTGCTCTTAGTGTTTTTGCATCTAAGTATCTAGATAATTTCCCATCCATAGCAACAGATATAGCACCTGTTTCTTCGGAAACCATAACAGAAACTGCATCACATCTTTCACTAATTCCAATTCCTGCTCGATGTCTTGTACCCAATTCTTTACTCAAATTTGGATTTTCTGTAAGAGGCAAAACACAGCCTGCCGCCATTATTTTGTCTTTTCTGATAACTACAGCACCGTCGTGAAGAGGGGTATTCGGAATAAAAATATTGATAAGAAGTCCTGAAGAAACATTTCCTTGAATAGAGGTTCCTGTCTCAATAATCTCTTCTATCCCTGTCTCTTTTTCAAGAATCATTAAAGCACCAATCTTTTGTCTTGATAAATAACTAGATGCCTCTACAATTTCATTAATATTATCATTTACAACTTCATGGGTCATTTCTATGATGGATTTTGTAAAAAGCTTTGTTCTTCCTATATGCTCAAGAGCACGTCTTAATTCTGGTTGAAATACAATTAAAACTGCAATCATCCCTAGTTCTAATGCTTTCTTTAAAATCCAATTAATGGCATACAGTCTAGCCCATTCACTTAGCTTTGTTGCAATAAGGAGTACTACTAACCCTTTTAATACCTGCTCTGCACTTGTATGCCTAATAAGCATAAAGAGCTTGTAAAAAACAAAAGCAACAATTGCCATATCTATTACATCTCGTATTCCTATATTCAAAAATATCTCCATTACTTCTTTCAATCACAACACCTCTTCAAGGAATAATATTACAAATCATTTCTATTACCTATTTTAATATAGATTATAAAAACCCTTCAAGTCCATATGAAAAATTTCTTTTTTTACATTTTTGAACTTATTCACTATTTTACACTATTTTTAACTTTAGTGGCTTTCTGATACAAAAATTTAATATAAAAATCATTTTTACATGATTCTTTTATTTTGTGGAAAAATAAATACAAAGAAAATGAAAGGATAGATGCATATGGTCAAAAAGCGTGTCAATAAAATAACTGATAATAAAGCTCCTAGCAAGGATGATTTGATTACAGATATTATTAAAGATCAATTAGAAGAAAAAATGCAAGCAAGTAGTATGGATATTAATGTGTTTTGTAGAGATGGCTATGTTCACATGTCTGGTATGGTAAATGTTCTATCAGAAAAAAAATATGCTGAATCGATTGCAAAAGGAATCACAGGTGTTCAAAAAATTGAAAATAAAATTACTGTGGCTATGGATAGCAATATTACAGATAAGCATATGGAAAAAGAAGTTATTCATAAGCTACAAGGTGTAGAAAAGCTTTCTCGTGTTGGTGTACAAGTTGAAGATGGTGTTGCTAATCTTTTAGGCTCTACACATACCCTCAAGGATGCTCATACTGCCATGAATGTTGCATCTGGTGTTCGAGGGATCAAGGATGTTGTAAATAATATTCATCTTCCTAGCAAAGATTTTGATGATGCTACCCTTAATAGTAGTGTCACCCAAGCTTTAAGTACTGCACCTTTAAGCTATATGGACATTGCTCATTCTGTAAACAATGGAAGACTCATCTTATCTGGTTATGTAAATAATAGACAGGAAATGGAACTAGCAAAGGAAATTGCTATGGATGTAGAAGGAGTTAAAAAGGTAGTTAATCAACTAAAGTTACGAAAACAATCATAAAATGCCCAGATTTTGGGCATTTTAAATTAATATACTAATCCTAAAGTTATTCTAAGTAAATATACGAGGTGATCAATATGAATTATGAACAAATTATACAAAGTACTGTAAAATCAAACAATTCAAAGATTGTTTTACTTGTACTAGATGGCATAGGAGATATTAGGAATATAAAATTTAAAAATAAAACACCATTAGAATATGCCCACACACCTAATTTAGACAAATTAGCAAAAGAATCAGTTACTGGACGTATGCATCCAATCCTTCCGGGAATTACACCAGGAAGTGGTCCAGGACATCTTGGTCTATTCGGATATGATCCTATAGATAATTCTATTGGACGAGGAGTTTTAGAAGCTATTGGTATTGACTTTGAATTAAAATCTTATGATGTGGCTGCAAGATGTAATTTTGCTACTATGAATGATAACGGATTGATTACAGATCGTAGAGCAGGAAGAATTCCTACTGAAATGACTATTGAATTATGTAATAGCTTAAAAAGCATCCATGAAATTGATGGTGTAGAGATTATTATAAAACCTGGAAAAGGTCATCGATTTGTGACTATATTTAGAAGTAAAGAAAAGGAAATTGGGTCTATGATCAACGATACTGATCCTTTAGTTGAAGGAAAAGCGCCCCTTGTAGCAACTGGTAAAAATCCTCCTTCTCAGTTCCTTTCAAAGGTTATCAATCAATTTATAAAAAAAGGATATGATTTATTAAAGGACAAGCATCCTGCAAATGCATTTTTAATGAGAGGTATTGCATCAAAGCCAAAGATTCCTTCCATGAGAGATAAATATTTATTAGAGTCTGCTGCCATTGCTACCTATCCTATGTATAGAGGTATTGCCTCCTTACTTGGTATGACACTCCTTCCTGCTCCTGACTCTATAGAAGGATTATTTGAAACATATATAAACTATCATCATAAATATGATTTCTTCTTTATTCACGTAAAAGGCACGGATCAAGCAGGCGAAGATGGAGATTTTGATTCAAAGGTAAGCTGTATTGAAAAAGTAGATCAAGCACTTCCTATTATTCTTGAAAATAAGCCTAATGTATTAGCAATCACTGGAGATCATTCTTCTCCTTGTGCAATGCACTCTCATAGCTGGCATCCTATTCCTTTACTTTTACATAGTCAATTTGCTGGTCTAGATGATGTAAAAAAATTCCATGAAAATGCTTGTAATAATGGTGGACTAGGATTTTTTGAAAGTAAATATTTAATGGGACTTCTTTTAGCCAATGCAAAAAGATTGGATAAGTTTGGTGCTTAAAATTTATATGCTATAATAAATATTAATTATAAAGAAAGGAGGAAAATAATGGATATACAACAAATATTAAAAGAAATGATAGAAAATCCTAGTGTTTCAGGCTTCGAATACACGATGGGAAATCAGATTGAAGCTTATTTAAAAGAGCTAGCAGATGATATCAAAAAAGATAAGCTAGGAAACTTAATTGCTTACAAAAAAGGAACTTCTGAAAATCCTATTAAAATTATGCTAGCAGCTCATATGGATGAGATCGGACTTATGGTAAAGGATATTGATAAAAATGGATTTATCAAAGTTACCAATATTGGTGGCGTTGACCAAAGAACCCTTCTTGCTCAAGAAGTCATTGTCCACGGAAAAAAAGACCTCTTTGGCGTTGTTGCTACAAAAGCACCTCATCTTCAATCAATGGAAGAGCGAAAAAGTGCTGTAGACATAGGCGATCTACTAATAGATATTGGTATGACAAAGGAAGAAGCTGAGAAGGTAATTTCTATTGGTGATCCTATTACCATTCATAGAAAAATGATTCCACTTCTAGGGGATCGAGTTGCTGGTAAAGCCCTTGATGATAAAGCAGGTATTGCTGCCATGATCACGTGTTTTCAGGAGCTTGAAAAAATCAATCATCAATGTGATATTTACGGTGTAGCAACTGTACAAGAGGAAGTGGGTACAAGGGGGGCTATCGTTAGTACCTTTGGCGTATCACCTCATATAGGTATAACTGTAGATGTTGGCTTTGGAAAAACCCCTGAGCTTTCTAAGGAGGATACTATAGAGTTAGGAAAAGGACCTGGAATTACTTTAGGCGCTAATATTCATCCAAAAATTCATCCTCGATTAAAAGCTATTGCAAAGGAGCATAACATTCCATTCCAAATTGAATTAAGTCCAGGAAATTCTGGAACAGATGCTCAAGCTATTCAAATCACTCAATCTGGAGTAGCAACAGGGGTACTCTCCATCCCACTACGATATATGCATACATCAGTTGAAACAATCGACCTAAGGGATATAAAAAATACAGGTAGACTCCTTGCTTATTTTATTGCTAGCTTAGATGATGAGGATTTGGAGGGATTTTTATGCTTCTAGAAAAGCTTTGTAATCTATCAAGTGTTTCCGGAAATGAAAAAGAAGTAAGAGATTTTATTTATAAGGAAATAGAGCACTATGTAGATGAAATAAAAATTGATTTTTTAGGAAATCTTATTGCCGTTAAAAAAGGAAAAGAGAGTTTCCCATCCATCATGCTATCAGCACATATGGATGAAGTAGGCATGATGGTAAAAGCTATTGATGAAAATGGATTTATCAAATTCTTACCTGTAGGGGGAATGGATGATCGTATTTTTGTTTCCAAGGTTGTTGAAATCGGTAAGAAAAAAATTAAAGGTGTTATTGGAGCAAAAGCCATTCATCTTCAAGAACCTGAGGAAAGAAAAAGTGCTCTAAAGCATAAACAGCTTTACATAGATATTG
The DNA here is from genome assembly GCA_025210395.1 of Marinisporobacter sp. GTDB lineage: Bacteria > Bacillota > Clostridia > Peptostreptococcales > Thermotaleaceae > Crassaminicella. The sequence goes on along the minus strand of JAOARV010000028.1, from coordinate 16,992 downwards.
GTGCAAAATCGAAAGAAGAAGCCGAAAAATTAATTTCAATAGGAGATTATATTCACTTTGATAGTAAATATATAGAATTTGGGAATCATCTTATAAAAGCCAAAGCACTAGATGACCGAGCAGGCTGTGCAATGATCATGGAGCTTTTAAAACAAGAATTTAATTCTACTATCTATGCAGTATTTTCTGTACAAGAGGAAGTAGGGCTTCGTGGTGCTGGAGTTGCAGCCTATGAAGTAAATCCTCATATGGCTCTTGTACTAGAAGCAACTACTTGCTATGATGTAACGGATATAGATGAGCCAGATTTTGCTACTCGTTTAGGAAAAGGTCCTGCCCTTTCTTTAGTAGATAGTAGCTCCTATTTTGACAAAAATATGATTCAAAACTTACTACATATTACAAAAAGTCATGGTATCAAAGTACAATTCAAACAAACAACTAAAGGGGGCAATGATGCAGGAAGAATCCACCTAACAAGAGAAGGAATCCCCACAGCTGCTATTTCTCTTCCTTGTAGATATCTTCATTCTCCTATTTCTGTTATCCACAAGGATGATTTTGAAAATACCCTGAAGCTTGTTTCTCTTTTCCTTAATTCTTTAAAAAAGGAGGATGATTATGAATAATACACTATTAAAAAGACTCACTGAAGAATATGGTCCTTCAGGAAATGAAGAAAAAATTCGTGATTTGATTCAAGCTGAAATAAAGAATCATGTAGATGAAATAAAAATAGATAAAATGGGAAACCTCATAGCCATAAAAAAAGGCTCTGGTAAAAGAGTCATGCTTGCTAGTCATATGGATGAAATTGGTGTGATTATTACAGGGATCACAGATGATGGTTTTTTAAAATTTTCTAATATTGGAGGGGTTTCTCCATATATCTCTCTTGGTCAAAGAGTCATATTTTCTGATGGGACAATAGGCATTATGGGTATGGAGCACTTAGAGGATATAAAAAAGCTAAAGCTTGAAAAAATGTATATTGATATTGGTGCCAAATCAAAGGAAGAAGCATCAAAAAAAGTAAATATTGGAGCTGTAGCTTCTTTTCATAATTCTTTTACAAGCCTTAATGATTTTATTACTGCAAAGGCTTTAGATGATCGAATTGGCTGTTTTATTGCTATAGAAACAATCAAAAGCTTAAAAAATTCTCCAAATGAACTTTATTTCGTCTTTACTGTTCAAGAAGAATTGGGCTTAAGGGGAGCAAAAACTGCTGCCTTTTCAGTAGACCCTGATTTAGCTATTGCTATAGATGTTACTAGCACAGGTGATACGCCTAAAGCAAAGCATATGGCTGTTAAACTTGGAAATGGACCTGCTGTAAAAATAAAGGATAAATCCTTACTTAGTCATCCTGCTGTAAAAAATCTTATGATCCATACAGCAAAAGAAAATCAAATTCCTTATCAATTAGAAGTATTAGAATTTGGTGGAACAGACTCAGGAGCAATACACCTAACAAGAAGTGGTGTCCCTTCAGGTGTTTTATCCATCCCTTGTAGATATGTACATACTCCTTCAGAAATGGTTTCTAAAAAAGATGTTGAAAATGCTATTGTTCTTTTGACTAAAATATTGGAAAAAGATATTCATCACACATAAAAAATAACCTTTCCCCTTAGGGGTTAGGTTATTTTTTATTATTATGACATTTTCAGTAATACTTTGAAATGATCTTTATCCTTGATACAAAAATCCATTGCTTCCTTAATATCTTCTATATGAAATTCGTTGGTAATAAGCCTCTTTAGCTTATCATTAAATATATTATTTTTGATTACTTCTAATGCTGCTTTAAAATTAATTTGAGCGTGAATTCTTACTCCTTCCATTTTTAATTCTTTTAAAGTTATAGCCCCTGTATCCACCATATAACTTTTAGTTGGAATTCCTACCATCATAATCGTTCCACCTATTTTAGCAGCTTTAGTCATTAAATCTGCTCCAGCCTGAACACCTGAAACTTCATAAACTACATCAAAACCCATATGATCTGTTAGTCTTTCAATTTCTTCATCTATATCTACTTTCAAAGGATTGATCATTTCAAATCCCATATCCATTTCTTTTGCAAATTTTATACGTTCTTCATTAATTTCGCTTATTGCTACCTTAGCTGCTCCATTGAGCTTAGCAACCATTGCCATCAAAACGCCAATAGGTCCTCCTCCTACTATTAATGCTGTTTGACCTACTTGTAAATTACTTCTTCTAACATCGTGCATAGCTACAGCTAAAGGTTCTACTAATGATACTACTCTAGGATCTATTTCTTCTGGTACTGCATAAACCTTTTTTAAAGGAACTTTTATATATTCAGCAAAGCAACCATCACTATGAATGCCAAATATATTCAAATCTACACAAACATTATCTCTCCCTTGAATACATAGTTCACATTTTCCACAGCCTGTTAAAGGCTGTGCTACTACTCTTTGCCCTATCTTTAGGTTCGTTTCTCTATCTGTATTTATTTTTGCTAAACGTCCTACAAATTCATGTCCTGGAATCAATGGTAGTTTCACTTGTTTATGGTTTCCTAAAAGGATATGTACATCTGTACCACATACACCTGTATACTCAACCTTTATTAGGGCTTCATCATGGTCTAATGAAGGTTGTTCTACTTCCTTGAAAATAATATCATTGAAATTTTCAATTACTGCTGCTTTCATCCTTATACGACCTCCGCTAATTTTTTACTTTTTCTCTCTAGGATTTTTTCTACTTTTTGAGCAATATTTTCTGCATTTAATCCAAATTTGCTTTTCAAATAATCTATAGGACCTACTTCACCAAAACAATCAGATATTCCTATTCTTTCCATAGGTACGGGTTCATTTTCTGCTAAGACTTCTGCTACTGCAGAGCCTAACCCGTTCATTATACTATGGTTTTCTGCTGTTATAATAGCACCTGTTTCTCTTGCCGCTTGAATAATCGCTTCTTGGTCAATAGGTTTTACAGTAAACATATCAATGATTCTCAAACTGATCCCTTTTTCTTCTAGCATCTGTGCTGCTTTGATGGCTTCAGCTACTAATAATCCTGTAGCAATTACTGTAGCGTCCTCCCCGTCCCTTACTTGTACAGCCTTTCCAATTTCAAAGCTTGAATCTTCCTCATATATTTTTGTTGAAGTTTTTCTTACAAGTCTTATATAATACATACCATATTTATCTTTAACTTGTTTTATGACATCCTTTAGCATAACTACATCTGTAGGCTCTATGACAGTCATCTCTGGAATACCTCTCATGATCCCAAGATCTTCAAAGCTTTGATGTGTCCCACCATTGAATGCTGCTGTAATCCCTGGATCACTTCCTATAATTCTCATATTCGCTTTTTGATAAGCTCCTGATAAGAATACTTGATCACATGCTCTTCTAGTAGCAAAGACACCAAAGGTATGTGCAAAAGGTATTCTTCCAGTGAGGGATAATCCACTGGCTACACTCATCATATTTGCTTCAGCAATCCCAACATTAAATGTTCTCTCTGGATATTCTTTAGCAAAAGGCTTCATTCCCATAGATGACATTAAATCTGCATCTAATACTACTACTCTTTCATCTTTATTCGCTAATTCCATGAGTGTTTCACAATAAGCATCTCTCATGGCCTTTGAATCAACAACATTTTCCTTAGCTAATCTAATATGCATTCCCTTCACCACCCCTTAATGATTCATTAAATGATTTAATTTTTTTTCTAAGATTTCAATAGCTTCCTCTGCTTGCTCCATGGACATCTGTACATGATGATTATTTAAAGTATTTTCTGCAAAGCTACAACCTTCACCTTTTTTTGTATTCAATACAATCATAGAAGGTTTTCCCTTTTGTTCTTTTGCTTTTTCAATGGCTTGTGATATTTCTTCCACCTTTGAGCCATCTACACCCATGCTATACCAACCAAAATCCTCAAATTTACGGCATATATCTCCTAAATCATTAACCTCCCTTGTATACCCATCTATTTGCTGTTTATTATAATCTACAAATGCAATAAGATGATCTAATTTTTTATGTGCCGCATATAATGCAGCCTCCCAAACCTGGCCCTCATCACATTCTCCATCACCTAATATTACATAAGTATAGCTTTCTTTTCCATTTAATCTATTTCCTAATGAAACCCCTGTTGCTACTGATAATCCTTGACCTAAAGACCCTGTAGTTACATCAATCCCTGCCGTTTTTGTTCTATCACAATGGCTTGGAAGGTTTGTTGCTGGTTGATTTAAAGTTTGAAGCTCTTCCATATCAAAAAAACCTTTCAAAGCCAAAGTAGAGTAAACTGCTGGACCAGCATGTCCCTTAGAGCATATAAACCAGTCTCTTTCTTCCCATTTAGGATTTTTAGGATCAACCTTCATGGCATCTCCATACAAAACAGATAATACATCACATATAGACATAGCTCCTCCTATATGACCAAATCCTCTTGTAGCAATTTGCTTGATCGTTTCTATCCTAATATTTGTAGCTAGCACGTCTAATTCCCTTACTTTATTTTTATCTAGCATTATTACTCCCCCCCCAATCAATTCATCTTTCATCTTTTCTGTATTCATTATATTACTTTATAAATTTCTTTACATTGTTCATTGATATAATATTGTTCTCTACTTATTGTATAAGTGTTCATTTACATCCTATTTTTATAAAGTTCACTTTCATAAATTTCAAAAAAATATAAGAATAGCCTCTACCTTAATTGAGTAGAGACTATTTCCGTAAGTAAATTTATTTTTTATTACCCAACAAACCCTTTTCTATAGCTTTTATCCTATTCATGAATGCATACAGACTTTTCATCTTTGTTCCCTTCTACATTTTTTCTAACACAAATTGTAAAAATTGTGGTTAGTCCTAAACATACTGCTATTGCATAGTATGCATTTTGGACACCTATAGCATCGTTTAATACCCCAATGAAAAAATTCACCAACATGGATATTAATGTACCTGCCATTAAGATCATTCCTATGGCATAAGATGCATTGTCCTTAAATACTGTACTAATTGTAGTGATAGTAACTGGGAATATTAAAGAAAAGAAAAATCCTCCTATAGCAATCACCAAAAGTCCTGATTCCCCTAATGTCACTCCAGTAAAAATAAACACTGTTGCCAATACAGAAAATATAATAATGCTTCTAAAATGACCTAGCTTATCCGCTATGAATCCCCCTATCAATCTTCCAAAAGTCATGGTACCAAAGAATAAGGATACATAAAAGGCTCTATTGTTCGCATCTAATCCGTAGCCTTCATCCATATAATTTGCAAACCAATTTCCCGTACCATAATCTGATGCTAAATAAAATCCTGCTAATAAAATATATAACCATAAAATTTTATTTTTCCATAATTCTGAAGCATTCATTTTCACATTTGAATCATCTTTCTCTTTTTCTGGTATCTTGATCATGAGCAAATAAACAAATAAAGCCCCTGTTGCACACAGCATAAATATAAAAAAGTTTCTCCATGCAACACCTCTAAACAATAAATACCCTACCAATTTTTGTATAGTTGTACTACTTACCCCATAAGAGAAGGTTATCATACTCATTAAAACCGCTGTTGATGCTACGGGTAAAACAGGGCCTAAAGTATTTACGCCAACATTAAACATTGCCATCCCTGTGTGTAGAATAAATAATCCTGCTATTAATAAGATATAACTTTTGCAAGATACAATAACACCTATTGCTGCCATAGCAATCAAAAATCCTAAAGCAATTACTTTTTTATATCCTACTTTTCCAATTAATATTCCTCCAACATATTGAAAAACAGCATAAGCAAATAAACTTGCCATCAGTACATATCCAATTTGTGTATTATCTATTCCAAATTCACTTTTAAAAGCTGGAACAAATATACCTTTAAAATTATCACTCATGGCTACAATAACATACATCATCAATAATAATACAACAACAGGCCATGTTTTTACCTCTTTTTTGTTTTTCATATGATCTCCCCTTTTCTTATTATTGTACAGAATTACCTATTGATATTAATACTTTCAAAATATGTTTATCCGTCTTTAATCTTTCAAAAGCTTCTCCTATATTCTCTAGTGGAATGATCATCCTTTTAAAGTCATCTAATTTGAATCTATTGTATCTAACGAGGGTAATGGCCTCTGCTAAATCATTTTTCACTCCAGCCACTGACCCGACCATGCTTAACTCTTCTAAAACCATTTTAAACGGCTCTAGCTTACTATATTCTCCCTCATTTGAAAGGCCAAATGCACTAATTTTCCCCCCTGGTCTTACTAGCCTGAAAACTTGTTCATATGTAGCAATACGTCCAACAACTTCAATAACTACATCAGCACCTCTTCCATCTGTAAAGTCTTTTACTTTTCCTTCTACATCTTCAGTGACCAATATAGTATGATCTGCACCAAGTTCTTTAGCTTTTTCTAATCTCTCTTCATGCTTTCCAACCACTATAATAGGAGCAGCTCCACAAAGTCTAGCCATTTGTACGTGCATAAGAGCGATTGCACCATCTCCAATAATGGCTACACTTTCACCCATTTTTAAATTAACCTTTTTTTGCCCTCGAACAACACAGGATATAGGCTCTAACAAAGCTGCATCTTGAAAATCCATATTCGCTGCTAACATATATACTTTTTCTTGTGGTACAGCTACATATTCTGCAAAAGCACCATCTATATGAATCCCTAATTGCCTCATTTCGCTACACATTAATGGTTGGTCATGTCTGCAATAATAGCAAGTTCCACAACTTAAATTAATATCAGCAGTAACCTTTTGCCCTTCCTTTAATCCATGGACATTTTTCCCAATTTGTGCAATAGTTCCTGAAAATTCATGTCCTGCTATTAACGGAAGTTTGTCTCTTGAATAAACGCCATTAAAAATATGTCTATCTGTTCCACAAATTCCGCAATATTCTACTTTGATCAATACTTCATTCTCTTTTATTTTAGGAATCTCTACCTCTTGTACCTCTATTTTACCTGGTTTTACAAATATAGCCGCTTTCATCTTTGTTTTCAATATGGTCTCCCCCCATCGATTAGAGTAATCTCCTTTTTATTTAAATAATATAACTCTATTACATATAATAATGGTATCATCCTGTGAAAACATTTTCATTGACCAATACGACAATTAAATACTCAACTTCTTATATCAATGCCTATTTACAATCTAGTATATTTTTTCCTATTTTGTTTTCACTATTTTAAACGAAAAAAGCCATGTAACCTTAGATCTTTTCAATCTAAAATCACATAACTTTTATTATTTATTCTTCTACGCATATATCACATTCTACAAGATGATTATGAAATAGAACCCTACAATCCTACTAAACGCAATGAGCTCTGCACTTAAGTTATCAACTTAGCTCCTCTCCTATCTCCAAGCTTTTCCCGCTGAACTGAACATGCTCATTTTTTCTGCTATGATCTCTTTCATAGCCACTCTTGCTGGTTCTATTATTTTTCTTGGATCATAAACATCTGGATTTTTATCTACAAATTCCTTCACGCTCTTATGAAATGTCATTCTAATATCTGTGTCTATATTGATTTTATTAATTCCAAAGCTCACTGCTTTTTTAATGCTTTCTTCTGGTACTCCAGAGGAACCATGAAGTACGATAGGCATGTTTAATCTTTCTTTGATTACTTTGATTCTATTAAAATCAAGCTTTGGCTCTCCCTTGTAAGGTCCATGAGCTGTTCCTACTGCAATAGCTAAAGAATCCACCTTTGTTTCTTCTACAAAGTGAACAGCTTCATCTGGATCTGTATAAGCTGCATCCTTTTCATCTACAGATATATCATCTTCTGTCCCACCAATTTTTCCAAGCTCTGCTTCAACAGATACACCTACTGCGTGAGCCATTTCTACAATTTCCTTCGTTTTTTTGATATTTTCTTTTAATGGATGCTGTGATCCATCAATCACTACAGAAGTAAATCCATTACGAATACATAGCATGATTTGTTTAAAATCCGTTCCATGATCTAGGTGAATCGCAACAGGAACACTACTCTTTTCTGCTGCTATTTTACACATTCCAGCTATATATTCTACTCCTGCATATTTTAATCCCCCTTGACTTGCTTGAATGATAACAGGCGATTTTGTTGCCTCTGCTGCTTCAATAATTGCTTGTACAGCTTCCATATTGTTTACATTAAATGCTCCTACTGCATATCCATTCTCATGAGCATGCATTAATATTTGTTTCCCTGATACTAACATGATTATTCCCACCTTTATATATTTTTTATCCTTTTCTAGAGTAAATAGGTACATTTATTTACTTTCATTTTATAAAAGAACATTTAATAAATCGTATTCTTTTTCTTTTATCATCCTTTCATTATTCACTTCATTAAAATTGATATGTATGATCTTATTATTCCTAATACCAATCGCTTTTTCTGTTGATCCTCTCAATAATAATTCTACAGCTCTAACCCCCATCTTACTTGCCAACACTCTATCAAAAGCAGATGGGCTTCCTCCTCTTTGTACAAATCCTAATACTGTATTTCTTAAACTAATTTTTAACTTTCCTTCTATATACTTTTGAAGTTCTTCTATGGGATACATTTTTTCAGTTATAATAATGACATTATCTGTTTTCCCTCTACGTATATTTTTGTCTAGTTGGTTACAGATCATATCAAAATCTAACTTTCTTTCAGGAGTAGATATGATTTCTCCTCCTCCTGCTAATGCTGAATATAAAGCTAAGTCACCACAATATCTTCCCATTACTTCTACAATAGTGGTTTTTTCATGAGAGCAATCTGTGTCCTTTATTTTCCCAATACAATCCAAAACCGTATTTAATGTAGTATCAAAGCCTATACAATAATCTGTATAATTCAAATCATTATCTATCGTTCCAGGCAAGCCCACAACCCTGATCCCTGATTTAGAAAGTCTTTCAGCTCCTTTAAAAGACCCATCTCCTCCAATGACAATAATACCCTCTATATTGAATTTTTTTAATGTCCTGATAGCTTTTTTTATTCCTGATTCCTCCATAAATTCAAGACATCTAGCTGTTTTGAGTATGGTTCCTCCTTTTTCTGAAATATCATCTACTATAAAATTATCTAGCTTTATTAATTCTTCATTAATCAAACCTTTGTATCCATATTTTATTCCCCAAACTTCTACATTGTGGTTATTTGCCACCCTTACAATAGACCGTATGGCAGCATTCATACCTGGAGCATCTCCCCCACTTGTTAAAATACCAATTCTCATCTCTTTTCAACCTACCTTACTCATTTTTAACTTCTATTATTGAAAAACTGCACTATTCTCAAAGCTTGAATCTTCACACTCACATTTTATACTGTTTTAATTTTTTTTCCTATGACCACTTATACAAATACACTACACATTTATTATTTATTTGGTAAAGCTAAAATAGCCAACACCTCAAAGAAAGGTATTGGCTATTTTACAGGTATTATCACACTTCATAAGATTGATCGTAAGGATTTTATCTAATCATTCCTTTTAACACATAGCTTTTAACTTTACTCATTTCCTCTAGGGTATATTGTACCCCTTCTCTTCCTATACCTGTCATTTTCGTACCTCCAAAAGGCATATCTATATGTCTATAATTTCCTGTTCCATTGATCACAACATTTCCAACTTCAATCTTTGCTGCCATATTAATTGCTATTTTAGTATTATTTGTAACAATCCCACAATGTAATCCATATATTGGTGCATTGGCTATTTCTATTGCTTCCTCCTCTGTATCAAAGCCTATTATGGGCATAACAGGACCAAATATTTCCATATTTTTCGCTACATCCATAGCTGGTGTTACATCTACTAATACAGTAGGCTCAAAGAATGCCTGATTTCTAGTACCACCATATACACATTTTGCACCTTGTTCAATGGTATGTTTCACTTGACTTTCTACATCTACAGCAGCTTTTTCATTGATTAAACATCCTATTTCTGTTGTATGTTCACAAGGATTTCCTCTCTTAACTTTTTCAAGTCTTTCTATCAGTTTCTTTGTAAATTCTTCTTTGACCTTGTTATGAACAAGTAATCTTTTTGTAGCACAACAAGTCTGTCCTGTATTCGTTACTCTACCTGCTAAAGCCTCATTTACCGCAAAATCTAAATCTGCATCCTCCATAACAATCATCGCATCGTTTCCACCTAGCTCCAATAAAAGATTATGTAAATTTTTTGCAGATTTTTCAGCAATCTCAATTCCTACTTCTGTACTTCCTGTTAAACTAACAGCATCTACTAGGGAACTTTCTACAAGGTAATTTCCCACAACAGACCCTCTTCCTGTTATAACTTGTACTACTTCCTTTGGTACACCTGCTTCTATCAAAAGTTCTACTAATCTTATCACCGTCAAAGGGTTATCTGTAGATGGCTTGACTACAACTGCATTCCCCATTATAAGGGCTGGTGCTACTTTGTGGCAAAATAATTCTACTGGATAATTAAAAGGGATGATGCATGCAATTACTCCTAGGGGTTCTCTCTTTGTAAATATAATATCTTTTCCAGCCTCAGACTGACATTCTGGCATTACTTTCCCACATATATGATTTGCTTTTTCAATAAATCCTGTAAATATTTTCGCAGCAATACGTCCTTCAAATTCACATTCTGTTATAATTTTTCCCATTTCACTGCATTGTAATTTTGCTAATTCTAATCTATTCTCTTCTAAAAGAGTCACATATTTTCTCAGAATACTAGCACGCTCATATAAAGGTGTTTCTGCCCATAACCTTTTACCTATTTGTGCTACTTGTAAAGCCTTCTCAACATCTTCTTTTGTCGCACTAGGAACCGTATCTACAAGCTCTTGTAATGCAGGGTTTAGAACTTGTATTTCCTCATTATTACTTGAATTTACTTTTTCTCCATTAATAATCATTTTCATGATAATTCCCCCTCAACTTTAAATTTCAAATAACCTTTTACACGATAGATGCTTTTATATCACTCTTCTCAAAAATATTAGCGATCTTTTGCATATCCTCCTTTGAAGGAGATTCTACCTCAGGTAAATTATATTTTTTCCCTAATTTTTTATATTTCTCTTTTCCATAGGTATGATAAGGCAATAAATGCACACTGCATTCATGATCTAATTCCTTTAACAAGGTAACTACCTGTTTAAAATTTTCTATTTCATCATTATATCCAGGTATAACAGGAAGCCTAAAGATCGTTTCTTTTATTTTCGATATTTTTTTTGCATTTTCAATGATAAGTTGATTATGAACTCCAGTATATTTATCGTGTTTTTCACTATTCATTTCCTTTAAATCAAACAAAATTAAATCCATATCTTTAACAACCTTAAAAAATTCTTCCCATTCACCATATCCTGTAGTCTCTATAGCCACATGTATACCTTTTTCCTTTAATTTTGGAACTATGCTGTGTAAAAATTCACTATGTAAAATAGGTTCTCCACCTGAAAAAGTAACTCCACCTTCTGAATTCGAGTAGAATTGTTTATCTTTTTCTATTTCATAAATCACTTCATCCACAGTCATGGTCTTACCAACTATTTCCATAGAATTTGTACAACATACCTCTAAGCATTCTCCACAACTGGTGCAACGATCCATATAAAACTGAATTTTGTCATTTTTGAGGGCTACAGCTTCATATTTACACACCTTCAAACAAGCTCCACAGCCTATACATGTATTAGAAGTGTAAATAACCTGTGGCTTCTTATTTTGAGATTCTGGATTAGAGCACCATAAACAATTTAGTGGACATCCTTTTAAAAAAACGACTGTTCTTATTCCAGGTCCATCATGAATAGAATATCTTTGTATATTAAATACTACTGCTGTATTCTTCAAGCCTTTCATCTCCACTCTTTATACTAAAACCTATCTATAAAAATATAGATTCACTTTACTCTAATTTTTTTTAATTAGAGTAAAGTGATAGGTCTCAAAAATCAAATTTAAATTATATTATTAAAAGCTCGCATATTCAGCTCTATCAATAATATCATCCTGAACAGCCTTATCTAACTCAACAAAGAAAGCACTATACCCGGCCACTCTTATGATTAATCCTTTATATTTAGCAGGATCTTGCTGCGCTTTTCTTAGGGTTTGTGCATCAACTACATTGAATTGGATATGCCATCCTCCTATATCAAAATAAGTTTTAACGAGATTTTCAAGAGCCTGTTTACCTGCTTCTGTCTCCATTAGCTTTGGCGTAAACTTTTGGTTGAGTATCGTTCCATTATATATTTTTAAATGATCTAGCTTAGCTGCAGACTTGATAACGGCTGTAGGTCCATTTACATCTGTACCATGCTGAGGTGCTATCCCATCTGCTAAAGGTTCTCTATCTTTTCTCCCATTCGGTAACGCTGCTACATGAAATCCTAAAGGAACATTAGCAGATACAGAGTAAATACCTGGTCTATATACTCCCCCTCTTGTATTTTTATATTTTGATACTTCATCACAATAGATCTTCGTAGCTTCTTTCGCTATCATATCTACATAATCATCATCATTTCCCCATTTTGGAGCTTTATTGATTAACGTTTGTCTTAGCACTTCTTTTCCTTGAAAATCTTCATCTAGAGCTGTAATCAACTCATCCATAGTAATTTTTTTATCTTCAAATACTAATTTTTTTATTGCTGCTATAGAGTTTGCCACATCTCCTAATCCAACTGCTTGAGGTCCTGTATAATTATATCTTGCACCTCCTGCTGTAATATCTAATCCTTTTTCTACACAGTCATCCATTAATAATGAGAAATATGGTAATGGGTGATATTGTGCATGTATTTTTTCGATTACATTTACTGCGGCTACCATTTGCTTCACATAAGTAGCTACCTGCGTCTTATAAGCTTTAAAAATATCCTCTATACTATTAAACTCCCTGGCATCTCCTGTCCTTGGACCGATCTGCTGCTTCGTCAATCTACAAACACCATCATTTAACGCAAGCTCCAATGCTTTAGCAATATTGCTCATTGCAGCATTTGTCATCCCATTACAATGTGGTGGTACTGCTTCAACACAACCTGATATACTATAATTTCTTGCCTCTTCTAATGGAACACCTAAGGATACTAACATGGGTACTGCTATTCGGTCATTAAAAAATTCTGGTTTACTTCTTCCAGTACTAGAAACTCTCACAGCTTCCATGAAAAAGTCTTTGGGTGTATTTTCATGTATTCTAACAGAAAGATTTGGTTGTGATAGCTTAGTATTTGCCTCAGCTTGTAGACACATAAAGGATAACTCATTCGTAACATCCTTCCCCTGTGTATCTACTCCACCTATTACTAAATTTTCAGATATTGAAAATCCTGCATAATATTTAGCACACTCATAATCATATGCTCTCATAACTTCTGTGAATTTTATCCATAAACATTCTAATAATTCTTGTCCTTCTTCCTTTGTTATTTCTCCTTTTTCTATACTACTCTTGTAAAAAGGATACATATATTGATCAAATCTACCTACAGATACAGCAAGACCATTTTGTTCTATATATAAAACCAAATGAGCAAACCAAAATGATTGAATGGCTTCTCTAAAAGTTGAGGATGGGTTTTCTGGAACTTTCCTACAAATTTGAGCGATTGTCTTCAATTCATTTTTCCATTTTTCATCTGTTTCTTCTTGCGCTAATCGGCTTGCTTCTTCCGAATATCTATGGGCCCATTCTACCATAGCATCACATAAAATCAATTCTGCTTGATAGAAGTTATATTTTTCTCCATAATCAGGTGATGTCACCTCTAAACCTTCTAATTTTTCTATTACTTCTTCTTTTAATCCTTTAAAACCTTTATTCAGTATTTTTTCATAATCTGCAATAATATGTCCTATACTTCCAGTTAAATGAATTCCCACAGAAAAAATTTGATTTTCAAGAGATGCTAATTCCTTTGCTTTTGCTGGCATAGCTTTTAAAGCTCTATTATGTATTGTTTTCCCTTTCCAATAGGGAATAATTTCTTCTAATAATTCCATTCTCACCTCATCTGAAACAATCAATCTATCTTGCTCTCTTTTTTCAAACAAATCCATTTCCGCTTCTAAGTAATCTGCTTCTGTCTCAGGAAAAAGTGGTGATGATCTTAATTTACTAGCCTGATTTCCTACAATTAACTGATCCTTTTGAATAAATATAGTCATTTTCCTAAGTACTTCTGCTATAGCTTTAGCACGTCTGATCACCATAGGTTCTCCTTCTGTTTCTTTATAAGACCTTGTTACTATTCTAGCTCTTTCTGCACACATTTCTGGATCAACCAGTAATAATTCATTATTTAATTGTACAGTCCTTTTAAATGTTGATTTTACCTCATAAATATTTTCCATAAGAATCCCCCTTTATCTTGACAAACAAATGACTCTCTTTCATAATTAACATATATTAGTATTTTTTAAATTTATTTGATAATATAGTATATCTTTATTTAATTGTATACGTTTTCCTATTCTTTTTATATGACCATTCGTACAAAATTTTCTAATACTTCTTATAAATTTGTATATATTAAATATTTTTACGTTAGAGGAGTGATTCTTTTGAGGATTCTTTTAGAAGATCTATTAAAACTACAACCATTAAACAAAGCACAAATTTTAGCTGGTGAAAAGGGTCTGAAAAAACCTATAGATTTATTTGGAGTGCTTGAAGCTCCAGATTCTTTTAATTTTGTAAAAAATAATGAATTTCTCATGACTACAGGCTATATGTTCAAGGATAATCCAAAGCTTCAATATAAAGTCATAAAAGAATTATATAATCGTGGCGTCTGTGCCCTAGGTATCAAGATCGGTAGATATATTACAGAAATCCCCAAAGAAGTTCTACAGTTTTGTTCTGAACATGATTTCCCACTTCTCTACCTCCCTAGTGAATATGGTTGGTATGATTTTTTTTCCCCATTACTCTATTTAATGCATATGGAACCAGAATCTAATACAGAGCTTTTGAATAAAATGACCTATTTATCTAATAAAATTTTTAGCAGTAATAACTTTAACCAAATCATTAAATATCTATATAAACTTTTAAATAGACCTTGCTGTATCTATTTAAACTACAATAATCAGCAAATGATTCATCAAAAAAATTTTCCTTTAAATCATATTCCTGTAGCCCATATATTAGAGAAATTTGATAATAAAGAAAATTATTTTATAATGAATCAGATAAAAAGGATTAAATTAGAAGATCAATCTGTTTTAGTGTCTCCCATAAAAAATAATAGAACTTGTTATGGTTATATATTTCTTATAGATGAACCGAACCTACTAAAACTAGAAGATCTCTCTTTGTTTCAATATTTTATTGTATGTCTTCAGATCTATACAAGTAATTTGTTAGACTTAAATAGAAAATTTACCACAAAACATAATAAATTTTTACTTGAACTCATTCATGACAGAAGTATAGACAAAAGCAAGCTATTATATGAAGCTAATGAACTGAATATAAACCTACATTGTGATTATATCGTTTCTATTTCAAAGGGCATTCCCTTCTCTCAATATGAAGACATAAATAAGCTATATACCTTTATTGAAAATAATATTAATCATAAATATAAGGTCTTAAGCGCCTTTAATTTAGATGGAAACTATATCGTTTTTAATCCCCTTAATCAGAGGGATTCCTTAGAATACATGTATAAAAATACAAAGTCAAAAATTATCAAAATAAAAAAAGAGCTTGAAAAATTTTTCAATGGTCATACCTTCAGCTTTGGAATTGGCACCTATGAAGCTTCTATAGAAGGCATTCAAAAGAGCTATTACAAAGCCACTCGTGCCTTTGATTCATATTCTAAATTTTTTGATTCAGATTTTATTATTGATTTTAAAAATTTAGGTATCTACTCAATATTAAGCAATCCTAGTATTAAGGAAGATATTCAAGCCTTTGTTGAGCATTCTATTTATCCCATTATACAATTTGATCAAGAAAACAATGCTGAGCTTCTTATCACTTCAAAATACTTTTTTGATTGCCATAGAAGCTTTAGAAATTGTGCTAAAGCCATGAATCTTCATCATAATACAATAAGATATCGTCTCAAAAAAATTGAAGAACTCTGTAATATTGATCTATCTTCAGAAAATGATTTATTGGCATTAGAATTAGCTTTAAAGCTCTTGCCTTTTTGCAATCGAGTAGGAGATCATTGATTTATTCAATTATCATCCTCTCACTTTAACCCTACTAACGCTTTCTTCTATTTACAAATTTCCATGCTTTGTGTTTATCTATTCCTAAGCTAAAAAAAAATTTGAAACTTTGCTGGAGTGCTTTTATACAAAAAAAACTATGTCAGTTATAACTGACATAGTTTCATATCTTCAAAAAATAAAATGGAGCGGAAGACGAGATTCGAACTCGCGACCCTCGCCTTGGCAAGGCGATGCTCTACCACTGAGCCACTTCCGCTTATTTGGTGCGGGTGGAGGGACTTGAACCCCCACGCCGTAGGCGCTAGATCCTAAGTCTAGTGCGTCTGCCAATTCCGCCACACCCGCATGCTTCAATCACCCAAATTTTATATTTGGTGTAATTATAGTACTAAAAAACATGAAGTTCTTTAGTTTCCTTATTAAAATAAATATAGTTAACACATTCATGTTAACTAAAATGGTGGGCGTAACAGGGTTCGAACCTATGACCCCCTGCTTGTAAGGCAGGTGCTCTCCCAGCTGAGCTATACGCCCGTAAATTGGTGACCCATCCGGGAATCGAACCCGGGTTACCGCCGTGAAAGGGCGGTGTCTTGACCGCTTGACCAATGGGCCTTAATTAATTGGCTCCAAGGGTGGGACTCGAACCCACAGCCTATCGGTTAACAGCCGAGTGCTCCACCATTGAGCTACCTTGGAACAAACAAACCAGCAATG
>JAOARV010000027.1 GCA_025210395.1 Marinisporobacter sp. | reverse complement strand
ACTTAACTGAACAGTTAAATATCAATTCTTCTTTTACAATTTCTATAGTAATATCTCTTGCTTATATTCTTAATCTTGCATTTTCCATTATAAATATATCCTACTCTGTAGACTCTCTACCTCTTCCGCTGTCATCTTATGTAACTCCAGCTTTTTATCCCAGCTATTTGATATATCATTGGTATGTAGGACGTTATCAGGGCAATTTGCAATACACCTAAAACAAGCAATACAACTATCATTAGCTATACCCGTTTTAGCATCCATAGCATTCACTGGACATAGCTTTTCACAAATACCACACATACAGCAGTCCGTAGAATCCCTTGTTGGGAGCTGTGAAATCAAGCCAAATCTATATTTTTCCGCTTGATCAAATTGACTTTCATCATACATTGGCTTTTTGAATTCTCCAACCTCCTTTGAATCGTCTCCGGAAAATCTTGTAACCGTCCTAGCCACATAGTCCTGTGCAACTTCAAAATCCGATTCATTGGGACGATCGGCAACAGCCTTCCACCCACTACGATTGAAGGTATGGGCTCCTAAAAATTCTGCCGTTGATACAAGCTTGAAATTTTGTTTTTCCAACAATTTCTTTATGAAATAATGGGCTGGATCCTTTCCAAAACCTCCATAGGTAAAGAAAACTGAAGATTTTTTCCCTTTACCATCAAGAGTCGCCAACCACTCCCTACATACCCGTGGAGCCCTCATAGAATAAATAGGAAATCCAAAGATAACGGCATCATATTCATCAACAGAAAGTTTTTCTACCCTACTAGAATAGGAAGTAATATCCCTTATAGTGACTAAAATGCCACAATCCTCTAATTTATTCTTAATCACATCTGCTAGCTTTTTTGTATTCCCCGTAGCAGAAAAAAACGCCATTAAAATGTTCATATTTTTTGCATTTTCATTGGAATTAATCATTTTTACTTCCATCCCCTATTCTCATATCCACAAAATTTTCTAATTCCTTAAAAATTTTTACTAAAAAATCTATTTCATTCTGGGAAGCCCCTTCAATTTTTTTGTGTAAATTCTTGTAAAATTTGCTCCCTATTTTTTTCTGATTTTCGTAGGCTATGAAACCCAATTCATTTAACTTTACGCAAACCTCCTTTCTGTTACCTTCTTTTTTATACTTATGAATTAGGTTTTTACTTTCTAAGCGATTTATAATCTGAGAAGTTGCTCCCCTTGTAACCCCCATTTTTTTTGATAAATTCATACAATTTATACCGGGATTTAATCCTATTGCAGCTATTGTATGAATCTCCGACGGATATAACAAAAAACCTACGCCATAGTCCTTCGGAATCTTTTGATTTAATATATGCTTATTTACAATCCTTGTATATGTTTCCATAAAACCCATCTTATTTTCCATATGAATATTGTATAGCTATTAAACAAAATTGTCAATATTGTTTAATAGCTATACAATATCCTGGATAATAAACAATAATTGACGAAAAAATAGTTTTGTACTATAATGATAACTAAGTTAGCTAACAAGTATATTGAGGTGTTAAAAATGGGAACAAACTATAAGCAAACGCATATAGACATTTTAAATAGTGCTAAGGAAAACTTTCTAAAGAATGGTTTTGAACGCTCTAATCTTAGAAAAATCTGTAAAGATGCACATATAACAACGGGGGCTTTTTACCGTCATTTTTCAGATAAAGAAGCCGTCTTTATAGAACTGGTAGAGCCTGTTATTAATAAGCTTAAGGACATGTATAATATAAGTGAAAAGGAATACTATGAAATTCTCGACGCGAAGGACGTCGAAAAAATTTGGCAGATGAACGAAGATTCCCTTGTTCCATTTATTGAATTTATTTATGATCATTACACAGAAATGAAGCTGCTTTTAATGTGTTCAGACGGCACAAAATATGGAGGCTTTCTTCACAAACTTTCATCTGTGGAAACTAAAAAAACTCGCAAATATATAGAAGCCATTAAAGCAAAGGGATATCAGATAGCCGATATAGATGATAAGGAAATTCACATGCTAATTCAAGCATATTTTTCCTCTATCTTTGAAATTGTTATGCATGACTATCCAAAGGAAGATGCGTTAGCCTATTCCAAGACTTTAATTAAATTTTTTAATCCAGGATGGAGAGTTGTTTTAGGACTTTAAAAGACAATTGAGCAAATTGCATAACTATCTTCTACAAAAACTATCTATTACATATGGTTTAGGAATTCCCAAAACTATATCATATATATTATGCAATTGTACTAAGAAAGAGTTATGTAATTTCCCCATTTATTAATAGGCTATTTTTTTTTTGACCAATTGATAACTAAGATAGCTATCTTAGTTATCATAATGAAAGAAGGATTAAGAATGAATACGAAAAAGAAAAAAAACAATTCACTGGTTGAACTGTTAAAGTTCGCTGGGAATAGCAAAAAAAACATTAAAACATCTATTCTTCTAGCTGTTATTGGTGTACTTCTAGGAATGTTTTCCTATTTGGGTGTTGCCATGGTAACCACTGATAGGTAACCATGCGAAGCACCAACATAATGATGTTTTGACATGGTTTT
>JAOARV010000003.1 GCA_025210395.1 Marinisporobacter sp. | reverse complement strand
TTTAATTTTTGAGAAATATATGATTTAAAGGGAACTCTTTTTTGAAAAATAGATGGTAAAATATTCAAATATTATAACTCTTAGGAATCGAATATAACAAAATACTAAATTTTATGCGACAACTCTATTGACAAACACCGTATAGCAGGATTCAAAATCATCATCACCTCTAAAAAATTATAAATCCGTTGATATTGCCTTAATCTTTATTGCTCCGTCCATCTTAAAATTACTTTTTATTTGTCATGCTTTAGATTAGAATTTTTATGATTTGTTTTCTTCAAAACAATCTATTATTCCAAACTCATGCTTCTCAAAATTTCAATCTCCCAAGTGTTTATAAATCTTGTTCGTATTATACCACTATTGTGCAATATACATTCTGTATTTTCTTTAATATTTCAACATTTTAAATAACACCTCTATATTATTAAACCAAATTTTAACATTTTCCAATTAACTTTTCTGATTATTCAACACACACATATCATCCGTATTTTGCTAATAACTTTATTATCTATACTTGTCCACCTATCCCTCATGAAAAACATCTCATTTTTAATCAATCCCATAACATACCCTCACCTTAAAAGTAGCCATTAACTCACAGACGGGTTCACCTCTGCTATTGCTATAAATGCAGGCTTTATTTTCTGATCAACCAATAGGAATCCATAAATAAGTACTAAAAATATATGTAATAAGCTAATAAAGGCTTTTAAGCTACCCGTCGTCTTTCTACGGCGGTATCTGCTATAACGCAAAAAATCACCCCCTTCTTATATAAATATAATAAAGGTAGGTGATTTAGTTACAAATTTATTTTAATTTGCTTCAATACACACTATACGAGCACATGCCTGATCTTATTTGCAGTGCAGTCACTACTTTATGGTTGTAGCTTAATTTGTCTAAAAAAAGTTAAAGTATTAATTTTATTTTGTTCATTTCCATCTAGCTCTAACTGTTCTAATCGATTGAGCGCTGATAAATCTGGTATATCTGTAATATTATTTTCATCTAAATCTAATTTTTTTAAATTAATAAGGCTACTAATTGGCTTTATGTTATTTATTTCATTTCCCCATAAATATAGCTCTTCTAATTGATTCAATGATGATAAACATGTTATATCTTTAATATTGTTTCCACCTAAATCTAATATTTTTAAATTTTTGAGGCTACTAATTGGATTTATGTTATTTATTTCATTTCCCCATAAAAATAACACTTCTAATTGGTTTAATGATGCTAAATATGACACATCTTTAATATTATTTCCACCTAAACCTAATATTTTTAAATTTTTGAGGCTACTAATTGGCTCTATATTATTTATTTCATTTTGCTGTAAAAATAACATTTCTAATCGATTCAGTGACGATAAATCTGTTGTATTTGTAATATTATTTTCATCTAAATCCAATTTTTTTAAATTGATAAGGCTACTAATTGGCTTTATGTTTTTTATTTTATTTTGCTGCAAATATAATACTTCTAATCGATTCAGTGACGATAAATCTGTTATATCTGTAATATTATTTTCATCTAAATCCAATTTTTTTAAGTTGATAAGACTGCTAATTGGCTTTATATTTTTTATTCCATTTCTAGATAAAAATAATGCTTCTAAATGATCAAATACAGGTAAATCTGTTATATCCGTAATATTATTATCAGATAAACTTAATCTTTTTAAATTAGTAAGCCTACTAATTGGCTTTATGTTATTTATTTCATTTCCCCATAAATATAGCTCTTCTAATTGATTCAATGATGATAAACATGTTATGTCTTTAATATTGTTTCCACCTAAACCTAATATTTTTAAATTTTTGAGGCTATTAATTGGCTCTATATTATTTATTTCATTTTTCCATAAATACAATTTCTCTAATCGATTAAGTCTTGATAAATCCATTATGTCTGTAATACTATTTTCAGCTAATTCTAATATTTTTAAGTTAATAAGGCTACTAATTGGCTTTATATTATTTATTTTATTTTCAGATAAATATAACTCTTCTAATTGATTAAGTTCCTCTAAGTCTATTATATCCGTAATATTGTTTCCACCTAAATCTAATATTTTTAAATTAGTAAGTGTGCTAATTGGCTTTATGTTATTTATTTTATTTCCATATAAATATAATTTTTCTAATCGATTCAGTGACTCTACATCTGTTATGCCTGTAATATAATTTCCATCTAATTTTACACTTTTTAAATTAACAAGATATTCAATTCCTTTTAAACATGAGATATTACATTCTCTAGCATATAACTCCTCTATATTTTTCACATCATCTCTGTAAATTTCTCCTTCTGGCTTATTGATGGTATGTCTAATTACATTTTCTAAATTTTTATCAGTAAAGTTTATAACTTCATTCATGTTATCACCGCTAAATGTTATCATTTCATCTCCTCGAGTAGCCTTAGTAAATTTATATGCTGCTTTTGATGTTTGTACTCTATTTACGCTGTTATAACTTAATGCATAGGATCGATTCCCATATATAATTACTATAGTTAACAAAAATATAAATACAGCTTTCCACGAAGATATTCTCTTGCTATTTTCTTTCAATTTAACCCCTCCCTTTTCAAAATATATCTACATTAAGTTTAACATCATCACATTTCGAAATTTGTAATATTATGTGAATTTATATATTTTTTTAGATTATTGATTAGCTAACAAAAAAAACATGGTCATTTGATTTATAGTTATTCCTTTTTTGTAGATAAAGGAATTTTTCAGTTTTGAAATTAAGCATAAAAGTAACTCGTTTAGCAATTGGTAAAATACAAGCTATAATTCATTATTCTCTCTGCTTGTCCACCCATCCCTCATAAAAAAATCAACTAATTCCATAACAAACCCTCACCTTAAAAGTAGCCATTAACTCACAGACGGGTTCACCTCTGCTATTGCTATAAATGCAGGCTTTATTTTCTGATCAACCAATAGGAATCCATAAATAAGTAATAAAAAAATAAGTAATATGCTAATAAATGCTTTTAATTTTCTACGGCTCATACTACGCTAATAAATGCTTTTAAGCTACCTTTCGCTTTTCTACGGTGGTATCTCTTATAACGCAAAAATTACCCCCTTCTTATATGAATATGATAAAGGTAGGTGATTTAGTTACAATTTTAATTTGTTTTATAGACAATGCGCAATATAAGAATATTGTTGTTCATTTAATCTATTCAATAAATTGGAATTTATATTACTTTGTCTCTTTAAATATCAATTTCACTGTGTTAGATACCAAACAACTTGACATAATTAAAACAAATACCGATAGCCCTCGAATAAACAAATTATCTACATAATAAGTTACTACGCAAATACCCCCAATCATTGAAATCATACTTATAACTAAAGTTACAATGCTAATTATTTTTAATTTTTTCATCCTTATTCTCACTCCAAATTCCTATTTATCTATATCATATAAAAGATATTTTTATTTCACATTATTCTACTAGTACGAACAAACTCATCACTCATATTCCCTATATTATACAATATATTTCCTAAGAGATAAAATATCAAAATAGTAGCCCCAGTTACAATTAGAAAGCTACTATTTTTACGATTATTCAATCAAACTATTTCTATTTCATTCAAAACATTATCAACTCCGATAAACTTCTGAATTCAACCTTTTGTTACTTTCATTCCTTTTATTTCTTAATAGGAATCCAAATTTCACATCTGTAGTTGGGTGAGGTCATATCTCCTGCAGGAAATACTTCAATGCCTGGTGCGCATTCATGCTGATATCCTGTAGACGGCATCCACTCTGTATATATCCTTCTAAGAAGATCATGTAAAGCTTCAGGCACTGGTCCAATTGATTCAAATGCAGCCCAGGTTGTTGCCGGTATAGTTGTTGAAACATATCCTTTTGGAAGTTTATCCTTTATTTCTTCAACTGCTATCATATAATTAAATTCATCTTTATATTTATCGAAATCCTTAGATATACCTAAAACCCCAAGCTTACCTGCTTTTGAAGAAATCCAATCATATGAACCATCTTCCATGCAATCATACCAGAATCTTGGCACTTGATTAAAATTTTCTTCATTTAACATAGATATTCTCGTTTGTTTGCCTACTACTTTAAAACTTCCTTTATCAAAAATCTTATAATTCATATCTTTATCTCCTTTTATTGAAATATGAAAGGATAGTTTAGGATATGCCTTGAGATTTGCTCCCGGCTCGCGCGATGCCGAAGGGCTTATTCCATGCATTTTTCTAAAAGCTTTTGTGAATGCTTCAGGCGTTTCATAACCATACTTATAAGCTACATTAATAATCTTTTCACCAGATATAATATCCTGTGTAGCAAGTGTAAGTCTCCTTCTGCGTATATATTCACCTATTGTAACACCAGTTATCATATGGTACATACGCTGAAAGTGAAACGTAGATGATAATGCAATTTTTGCCACCTTCTCAATATCAAGCTTTTTAGTTATATTGTTCTCTATATATTCTACTGCATTATTCATTGCATTAAGCCAATTCATAAAGCCACTCCTTTCTGTTTCTATATTAAATATTTTCTACTTCTTTGTCCTGTCTTTAAATGCTATTTGTTGACAGGTTTGAATTATAAGTTTTTCAATAGCGTAAAAGTATATAATTCACAATATTCTACCATTATCTAATATATATCTTATCTTTTTGGTAATATTTTTTATTTTTTAATATATGTAGACAACATTTCTATCCTAAAACAGCTTATTTATACCTATGGTTGTCCACCTATCCCCAATAAAAAGATCACTCAATCCCATAACATACCCTAACCTTAAAAATAGCCGTTAACTCACAGACGGGTTCATCTCCTCTATTGCTATAAAAGCAGGTTTTATTTTCTGATCAACTAGTAAAAATTCATAAATAAGTATTAAAAAGATAAGTAATAAACTAATAAATACTGTTAAGCTACCTTTCGCCTTTCTATGGTGATCTCTGCTATAACGCAAAAAATCACCCCCTTCTTATATGAATGTGTTTCTTAGGAGTGATTTAGTTACAATTTTATACCATTACATCACAAGTAATATATTCTGCATTTTAAAATCTGATTTAGACTCGCTACTATATCTTTATCTATAAATTCAAGTTTCTTTATTACTTCTTCAATTTTTTCTTTTTTTACCCCCTGTTGCTTTAACAATAAATTCTATATCCATTCCCATAGGTAAAACTTTGAATAAAATTTCTCCAACGTTGTATATTAAAATCTAAAATATTTATGGTTATAACCGTTGCTAGGTCTTTATAATTCTACCCCTTATTTATTCCTTCATTGAATGATCTTTCTCAGTAGAATAATGTAAATAATATGAAGCTACTCGAATATAAATATTTCTTCAATAGGAGTGTTTACCGCTCTTGAAATAGCTACAGCGAGTTTTAATGAAGGGTTATATTTTCCAGATTCAAGTCTCATTATAGTCTCTCTTCGCACGCCAACAATTTCTGCAAGCTGCTCTTGTGTAAGTTCTTTCAATTGTCTATATCTTTTGAGATTACAAATAAATTCAGCCATATTATTTTTCCTCTAACATATATAGTTTTACAGCATATACATTTAGTGTAATTGCATATGACAATGAGATTAATACGCCAATAAAGTCAATATTTCTCACAACCATTGTAGCACACCATATAATAAACAATTCAATAATAGCGAATTGACCAATAAACGCTAATGCTATTTTTTTATCTTCAATATATCGTTCATCAGCCTTACTTCCGCTAATTTTCCCAATAATAAAGTTTGCAAAGAAAGCAAAAAATCCAAGAAAATATAGATACAATAAATTATCAGAATAAAAGTATCGAATACTCATAAAACCCAAGAAACCTGCAAAGCCCATATAAAATTGTTTTTTTATCATATTAAAGCACCTTCCTTAAAAGTGATATATTTATCTCTTTATAAGACAAATATATCACTTCGTCTTTACTTTGTCAATAATATAAAGTGATATATTTGTCACTTCTATATTCACAAAACAAGTAGCGGCTCAGCTACTATTTTATAAATTATCTTTACTACATATAAATTTACCATTATCTAATATGTATCTTATCTTTTAGATAAGATACATATTACAGATAACATATTTATAACATTAAAATAAATTCTATCATTTTTCAATAATATCCATATCTCCTATGCCCGTCTACCTATCCCCAATAAAAAAATCACTCAACTTTCGCATAACAAAATACCATCTTTTCCTTGAAACAATCAGATAAGCGAGAGATAAAGAAGTCTATATTTTCTTATTATAAAACTTTGCTAATTGATATAAAGGTAAATTATTGTGCAAAGAAATAGTTTGACATAAAACTATTTCTTTTGTACAATTATATCTGAATCACTTGAGCATTTAAAATCTAATTAAAAGAAATGCTTTATCATGAGGCTAATCACTCTAAAAACACAGTATTTTACAAGGAGGATATAAGAATATACATTACTAGATAATCTTAATTAGCCTTAAGATAAAATATTTACTTTATCTAAAGCTATGATATAAGAAAGGGGTTTTTTCAATGTGTAAAAATAAAACAAATAGGTCTTTGTTTCATGAAACTAAATTAGCAAATATTAACGTTAAAAATAGGCTTGTTCGAAGTGCTACATGGGAAAATATGACAACAGCAGATGGGCATCTTACAAAAGACCTTTATAATATCTATGAAGACTTATCCAAAAATGAAGTTGGATTAATTATAACAGGATACGGAAATATTGTTAAAGAAGAACAGCCCAATCCTGGTATGATGGGGATCTATGATGATTCATTTATTGATGAATATAAAAAGCTAACAAATATGGTACACCGCTATGGATCAAAAATAATTATGCAACTAGCCTATGGTGGAACAAAAACTAAATTTAACGTGGGAGAAAGAATTATTTATGCTCCAAGTGAAGTTCCTGAAAGGAGTACAAATGTTTTAGGTAAGGCTATGACAAAAGAGGAAATAGA
The DNA here is from genome assembly GCA_025210395.1 of Marinisporobacter sp. GTDB lineage: Bacteria > Bacillota > Clostridia > Peptostreptococcales > Thermotaleaceae > Crassaminicella. The sequence goes on along the minus strand of JAOARV010000003.1, from coordinate 78,321 downwards.
TTATATTGTTAACGCCTTCGCTGAAGCTGGTAAAAGAGTTAAGGATGCAGGTTTTGATGGAGTAGAGATACATGGAGCACACACATATCTAATAAATCAATTTCTTAGTCCTTATTACAACAAAAGGACTGATTCATACGGTGGAAGTTTAGAAAATAGGATGAGATTTTTAATTGAAATATACTATAAAATGAGAGAAAAGGTAGGAAAAGACTTCCCTATATTCGTAAAACTCACCGCCACTGAATTTTTTGAAGGGGGATTAACCTTTGAAGAAACTAAATTAATATGTAAAAAATTAGAATCAATCGGGATTGACGGTATTGAAATTTCTGGTAACATTCACGGAAAAGCTAAATCAATGGTAGGGCAATCTTTTGACGGATATGAACTGAAGGAAGAAGGATATTTCCTTGAATATGCAAAAATTATTAGTAATATAGTAAACATTCCAATAATAACAGTAGGTGGTTTTAAAGATTTTGATAATATGGAAAAGATCTTTAATGAAACAAATATTGCTTACTTTGGCCTTTCAAGACCATTACTTGCAGAACCTAATCTGATCAAAAGATGGAAAGCTGGAGATAAAAAACCAGCAAAATGTGTTAGATGCTCAAAATGTAGAACCCCAGAAGGAAATTACTGTACTATTTTTAATAATAAAAGGAGAGTCTAAATGGCTCTCCTCTTTGTTTATTAAATAACGTATAGTTGAATTTACTATAATTTTGCATTTTTTCATATCATCCTTAAAAATATTCTGATCAACCCATAAAAATCCATAAATAAGTATTAAAAATATAAATACTAAGCATAATAAACACTTAAAGGCTGCGATTTTACTACGTTTATAATTTATACTTTGCACCTGCTGACAACTATGCTAATACTACCCCTAATTAAATATCTCCATCTCTGATAATTTTATTTTTATGTTATTTTCAATATTCCTATACTTACTATCATACTGAACCATAAGCCTAATATTCTCTATCTTTATTAATTCTTTCCAGCCTAAATATATTCTTTTTGCAAACTCTTCATTCCACTGTTCCCTTTTATCAATTAAAGGACAATTGTGAATTTGATCCTTTTCTATTGCCAGATAAAGTTGTCCCTTTTCTATATGTGGTTCAAAAGGATAAGTTCTACATTGAATAGGTCTTAAATGCCTTAAACATCCAAATTCATCTTCACAATCTATATAATAAAGATATCCTATACCATGGGGTATATTATATTCAAAACTAGTATGTTTTTCTAATTTAACATTTGTGATAAATTCACTATCCTCTAGCATACTCTCCCATTCATAGGGCATTAAATATATCCCCATCTTTTTTTCTCCATCATAGGTTCTGCAACAATGATGATTACACAACTTACCACAATCTCCATCTACAATTTGTACATCCATAAGTTCATATGCATTTTCATATATACTTTTATAATCCATATTTTTTCTCCTAAATATCTTTTTATTTTATGTAACTCATCATAAGTGGAATAAATTAATTATATCATAATTGAATTCTAGATTTATCAAAATACTCCCCCTTATCCTTCTTCAATAAAAACCTTCCCCTTTTTTCCTACTATAAACGCTATTATAAGCATATAAAAAAGTAATCCCTTAAGAATATATAATTAACAAAACAAGATATAATTATCTCTGAAATGAATCGAGGTAATTATGATACTAAAAAATGATATAAAAATCAAAGAGATCACTGCTTCAGTAATCTCCAATTATTTACCTTTTTCTTAATGCCAATAATTTAATAAAGGGGAGTTTTTCACCCATATCCTTTGTTTATAATTTAAAAATGTAGGTATGTAGATTGTACGACTCTTGCTGCATACTTCTATACTGTTTTACAAAACAAGAAAAATATGACAATATATAACTCTAACAGACTATTTTTTCGAAATTTTATTATAGAATATACTCACCACCACTAATAAACCTAATAAAACTTTATACTCATCAGAGGTATTCTTCTGGATACTATTAACAATAGTAGATTTACTATTCTGCACTAGCTTTTCTTTTTTTGATTCAAGCGGCACATTTCCTTTAGTTGTCTGATTTTTTTTCTTTGCTTCTTCATTTATCTTATTTTGTGCTTCGAAATATTTACCCTCGTTGATATACTTCTCATACCTTTTAACCATATTGTGTTTTACACTTTTGAGTTTTAAGGTCTTATAATCATCGGAGGTTGTTTTAAAAACCCATTGTTCCTTAATTTTACCTTTTTCTAGCAAAACTGCCACTAAAATATCTCCATTTTGTGGAACATCACTAGTACCATAATATTTTTCAAACTTATTTACTTTTATTTCTTTTTGTGAAATACTCCCCATCATAACTGTTACTGGGGTTATTGTATATGTTTCAGAATCTTTATCTGTTAATTTCCCTATAAATAATGCTTTTTGATTTCCTGACATAAGTGATTCAGGTATATCACCTGCAAATACAGTAATACCAGTAAAACTTAATAATATCAAAATAAGTATACATTTTTTTTTCATATTTACCTCCTTTAAATCCTCACTATTTCGCAATTTTATACTATTGTGTAGTATGTATTTTATTTTTATTATAATATTACAGATAACACAGCTATAATATTATAACAAATTTTGGTATTTATCAATTGTATTTTCTGATCTACTGATAAGAATACATAAATAAGTACTAAAAAAAAGTAATATACTAGTAAATACTTTCCAGCTGCCTTTCGTTTTTCTACTGCCGCTTTTTTCACTTCTTCTAAATATATACATAGTAAATTTGAATAAACACGCCCTATTTTATACAATTCGGGGCGTGTTGTGAACTAACTTGATATGAGATAAATTTTTCGTTAATATACTAATAATTCATAATGACCTTACTCATTCTATGTTACTTGATGATTCTTTCATTTAATCTGAAATGATCTATTTGTAATTTGTCTGATCAAGCCAGTGTATTGTTCTAGTAGAAAGTTCGGTAAACTGATCCTCTTGTAAAAAGTGTGCTGCATCTGTAACAGTAATATGTGGTTGTCCTCTAGCACCAGAAAAGTTTGTCTGAAATAGCTTGTCATATCCCTGATCAGCAAGGAATGGGTCTTTATCACTAAAAAGTGTTAGAACTGGTTTATCCCACTTCTTAAGCTTTTGCCAATCAAATGTGGCGATATAGATAACTCCAGGTAGGCTGACCATGTAAAAGAAAGATTGTTTTATTATCTTTATCCCCTTCATCAATATAGTGCATTTTTATGCCACCTAAATCCATATAGTTTGCTTTGAATGGATAGTCTTTTAGGTTTGCAAAAGCACTTTCTGGTGTAGTGAGTATCTTATTGATCATGTTGTCCTCCTTATACTCATGCAATTCTTTAGAATTTAATTTCCTCTACCACGTGCCCCATTCCGCCGTGAAGTGATGCTACACCATCGTAAATACAGAACAGTTCAAATCTTGGATTATCAGGTGTTTGGTAAACTGTAGCTAGTAGCGGCTCAATTTCAAACATCTCGTTTTTAAGCTCTTGGTTGTCAGAAAATTGTACTTTGCCTCTCAGTCTTACCCACTGCATGTTATCACCCATAACAGCGAATGCTGCTGTGGGATTTTCTTTTAGTTCTTTGTAGACTTCTTTGTCGTTAGCCGTACCAAATATGAATTTACCATCCTTTTCGCATAGAAAATGGAATGGTCTCATAACGACCTGACCCTCTTTAATTGTTGCAAATTGACCTACTTTGTTATTATTTAAATATTCTACCACTTTATTCATTGTTAACCTCCTATTTATTCATACTGTTTTGCTTACACTATTGATGAGTTATATTTTTTTATAAGTTCTTTCTTTTGCTCTTCTGGGATTGGACTTAAAATTACGTTTATAACCGACATATGTCTCTCCTCCTAGTTATTCATTAACAAGTTTTAACAACTCATTTTGATACTTAAGGCAATCCGCTGATATTTCTCAATGTTTACAAATAAATTGTACTGTGATTCACCGTTATCAACAAGTACTATAATTTTTCGTATATAGTATGCTAAAAAAGAGTATTGTTGAAATTAGTAGTATTGGTCATTTAAAAAAGTTTCATTTTTTTGACTCTATACTTTTCATGCCCATGATTGTATAAGTATTAAATTCAGTTAACATCATAATGAACAAAAAATAGTCAGCCTTTCAGTAAAGGCTGACTATTTCTTGCTTAATCATCTTATGTTCTATTCAGAACCATCTTCTTCAAATGTTTCCCGTAAAAGCTCGTTGTATTTCTTTCCCCACTTCTCCATTGCTTGGGTAACAGGTAAAAACTCACGACCAATATCAGTAAGAGAATATTCCACTCTTGGTGGCACCTCCTTGTACACCTCTCGATGCACTAGACCATCATCCTCAAGCTCTCTTAACTTCTGAGTCAAATACCCTTGTCGAATATTTGGTAATGCTCTGTGAAGTTCTCCAAATCTCATCGTTTTTTGTGATAAGAAATGAATTATTGCAAATTTCCATTTACCTTGCATCACAACATTTGCTACACCAACATTACATTTAATCTCTAACAAGTCTCTATTCAACCTGTTCAACTCCTTTATTTTAAACATTACTACGGTTTTTTATATTATATCAGGAAAATTGTAGTACTAGTGAACTACCCTCCACTTACTTCGTTGAAGTGGGGGCTTCGTGGTCAATATAGCTAATGCTACAAGTTTACCCACGCTCAAAAGGTCGAACCAACCTCGTTATAATACCAAAATTACATAGCTAATTTCAGTAGGTTTTTACTTGCATTTATATCTCTATCATGATGTGCACCACAATTAGGGCAAGTCCATTCTCGAAGTGCTAGGTTTTTTACTTCTTGATTTTTATAGCCACATTCGGAACATAGCTGACTACTAGCATAATTGGATGGTGCAATAATTATTTCTCTATCATACCATTTAGCTTTATACTCTAGCATTGTTCTAAACTCATGCCATGATACCTCACCTATTACTTTGGCTAATTTATGATTTTGCATCATATTTTTTACACGAAGGTCTTCAATAACGATAGATTGATTTTCTCTAATTAGTTTTGTTGAAACCTTGTGCAAAAAATCTTTACGTTGATTGCTTATTTTTTCATGTAGTCTAGCAACCTTTAACCTAGCTTTTTTTCTATTATTACTCCCTTTTTGCTTTCTTGATAAGTTCTTTTGTAGCGTTCTAAGTCTTTTTTCTGATTTCCTAAGCCATTTAGGGTTTTTGTATCTTTCCCCATTAGAGCATATAGCAAATTCTTTTAATCCTACATCTACACCAATTTTATTTTCTACTTTTGGCAATTGTATATTTTCAGTATCAACCAAAATAGAAACATAATATTTATTGCTAGGTGTTTTTGATATAGTGCAACTTTTTATAATTCCAGTGAACTGTCTATGTTGTTTGATTTTCACCATAGATTTTAGTTTTGGTAGTTTAATATATCCATTCTCAATATACACCGTACCTTTTTGATTATTGGTTGTGTAGGAGTGATAATTACTTTTTTTGCTTTTGAATTTAGGAAATCCAACAGATTTATCTCTAAAAAAGTTTTTATAAGCTTTATCAAGATTTAATTGAGCATTGGCAAGTGCTAAACTATCAACTTCTTTAAGCCAAGTAAACTCTTTTTTATATTGAGCAGGAGTTGGATATTTGATATTTTTTATATCTAAATTTTTGTTTTCTTCATACGACCTAATTCTATTAGCTAACATTTGATTATATACAAATCTAGTACATCCAAAAGTTTTAGCAAAGTATAATTTTTGTTCATCATTAGGATATATTCTATATTTATAAGCTTTCTTCACTTGTTTCACCTCCCTTCATACCTTGATTTTCTATATATTTTTTAACTATATCTATCGGAACACCACCAGTTGTTATAAGACAAAAACTCCTACTCCAAAAATACTCCTTCCATAATTTCTTTTTCACGCTTGGAAACTCTTTTTTTATTAGTCTTGACGAAGCACTCTTGTAAGCATTTAGAAATTTTGATAACTCAGAATTAGGATGTGACCTAAATAACATGTGGATGTGGTCTTCATCATGATTCCATTCTTCAAGAGTTATATTATATTTAGGACAAATATGGTTGAATACTTCTTTAAGCCTTTCACTAATATCATTATTAATTACTTTTCTTCTATATTTTGTTACTAATACTAAATGATAGTTTAGTAAGAATACCGAATGATTATTACTGTCTAATTTCATGTTATCACCAACGTTTGTATTATTTAAGACTGATTATATTCTACTAACTTGATATTGTCAATAATTTTTATTTGGATATCGAATCCAAATAAAAATAGTGCTTTCATCTCCCACTTATAGAAGATGGGAGAATTTCGCACTAATCGGTTAAATATATGTCATATAATAATAATTTAGCTGAAATTAAGTTGAATGTCAATAAACGTTTTATGTCTCACTTTGGGAACTGCATAATAAATCATAGTTAGAACATCTCTTCAATCCTTTCATTACACTTCAACTAATATTCTAGCCGGTAATGCATCTAATCCTTCTATTTTCATAGGTAAACAATATACGTTAAAATTACTTTCAGGTATTTTATTCAAGTTCGTTAAATTTTCAATTGCATATATGCCTCTTTCCCCAAGAAAAACATCTATGATTCCATGATTTTTCCCTCTACCAAGACCTAATGTATCTATTCCAATCATATTCACTTTCTTTTCTACCAAATATTGGATTACTTCCATAGAAATTTCGGGATGTGCCTTATACTTTTCATCATCGTTCCGATATTTGTCCCAGTTGGTTTGAAAAAATATAAAGTGGTCTTCTCTAACCTGTGAAAGATCTAAATCAGCAAGTTTAACAGGTTTATCAGTTATATCAGAAACATCAAATTTTATACCTGGTGCTATTAATCTTTCATTTTTCAATTCAACATTCTCACTCATAACATCTATGTGGGTTCCCATATTATGAACTCCACAAGAAAACAAAGTTGTAGTATATTCCTTTTTAGTTCCTTCAAGGCACTTTATTTTTTCTACTTTCAGAGAAGGAGACCCTTCTCTATAGACTTTTCCTATTTTAGTAATCTGCGTTATATCTATGATCATAAAAATAACCTCCATTTATAAGTAATAAAATCTACTTTTCTATTTTCTACATTATACAATATATTTCAGAAGATATAAAATCCTCCATTTAAGAAAGTTTTTTAGTAATAATATATTGATTCACTGAAATACTAGTAAAAACATACTGTATCAAAGCTACAGGTTCTGAATAACACATCTACTAAATTACTATTTTTATAATTCAAATCCTATCCTATAAAGTTATACATCCTCTACTCTTAAAAGTAGCCATCAACTACCCAACAGGTTCACTTCTGCTACCCACTTAAATGCAGGCTTTATTTTTCCGACCAACCAATAAGAATCCCTAAATAAGTAATAAAAAGATAAGTAATAAGCTGATAAATGCTTTCAAGCTACCTTTCATTTTTCTACGACGGTATCTCCTGTAACGCAAAGAAGCACCCCCTTCTTACATAAGTATAATGATAAAGGGGATGATTTAGTTACAATTTTAATCTAGTTTGCTTCAATGGGCAATATATCATTCCTGATTCTACCAAATTTGTAAGCAAAACTATTTCATTTGCTTCAAAATAGATTCTGCCAGTTTAATTAGCTCTCTTTCTGTCCTATTCCTTTTTTGATAATCTATTTGAAAAATAGCTATGACAAAATTGTTTTCTGCTGATTCAATCTCCAATTTGGTAATATATTCGTTTACTTCTTCTGAATACTTAGTTTTCTCTGTGATCATATAACCTTTATAATCTAAAATTTCAATTTTATCTTTTTTTTGTATACTATCACTATTTGACAAAATCAACTCATCATTTTTTCTCATAGTTATGCTAATACACGAATTCATTTTATCTTCGCTATCCTCATCAAGTTGTAGTAAATATCCATTATTTTTATATTTAGCTCTTCTAAATTTGAATTTTTGGGGTATATAACTTGGTACATACAATCCTTTTTCTTTTATTTCATGATCATTTCTCACTTCATCTATATTGCTAAATACCTTGATATGATTTCCAAAGTCTATAGTTTCTCTTTTTTGTGCTTGTTTTTTTACTTCCTTAATAATACTAGTCATCATTTTCTCAATCTCCGTTTTGCTCAATATTTCTTTTTGAGAACCACTAGAAGTAATATTTATGACCATTGCATAATCAGGTAAACCTATACTAAAGACTCTGCTTATATTTCCATCTCTAGTTTCATCTTCTTTATATATTCTCATCTCATATTCTAAAAACTTTTCTTTCTTCTCAACTTCTCCAAATGGATATGTTTCAAAATCACAGTCCTTATTTGTATGGGTATGATAATAAATTTTGATACGTAATTTTGATCCATTCTTTTCATATATAGTAAGCAATTCTGAAGAAATAGAAAATGCATTGATTTCTTTAGGATTATCAATAAATCCTCCTTTTTTAAAATCGTATCCGTTAGGAATACATTTTAATTCTACAATTCTATCATCTATATTTTTAATTTTACTATATAATTCTTCTTGATTTTTACCTTCAAACAATTTACTCATGCAGCCTATATCTTCTTTTGTATTTTTAGGTACTACTTCTTTGATTTCTTTAATTAAATTCTCTGCAACTTTGTGTATTTCACTCTCTATAGTCTTATTTTTTCCATATCCCTCATATGATATCTCTATATTCACTGGATAGTTATCAATAATCAAATCTAAACTGTAAATTTTTAATCCATTTTTCTCTTCATTTTTTATAACAGTACCTTCTGCTCCACTAATATTTATTGCTTTTGCTTTTTCATTTTTTGAAATATATTTCTTATACCCACAATTATTAACGCCTTGTTTACTATAGTATACGGAGATAGTCATTTGCTCTGTCTTATTCTTTTCTTGCCTTTCATAATAAGAAATAATATTAAAATCGCTAGTAACATCACCTAAATATTTTTCATAAGATGCACTTTTAAATATATATCGCTCTGGCAAATATTCAGGTAGACATGGTTTGTTTTCAACTTCATAAACATTTTTTATTACCTCTTCTTCTGTTTTAAATTCCTTTATTTTAGATTTTACTTCAGCACCTTTGACAGTAGAGACGGATTGTTCCTTTTTATCATCTTGGTTTACTATACTAATCCGCATCCCTGGTTTGTTGATTATTAAACTTTTTACCCATTCACTTACATGCGCCATAGCGGGCTTTCCATTAATAGGCACAATCAATAATATACCAGCCAATAAAGCTGCACATATTTTTCTTTTCTTTTTCGAAGATTTTTTCTTTAAAAGTATATTTTTGCTTGTAATCTCATCCATAACTCCAATTTTTATTTTCTCAGGATCTAATGAGCTTTTCTCAAAAAGTTCTTTCGTATAATTATCAATTTCTAAGAGTCTATTAAAATACTTCTCACAATAAGGACATTCATTAATATGATCTAACAATTTGATTTTACATTCATCATCCAGTTGACCGTCCAAATAAAGATTTGTCCAATATTCTGCTATTTTACAATCCATAGATCTCACCTCTCATTTCCAAACTCTTAAGTTTTTCATATTCTTTCACCATTTTCTTCCTTGCTTGATATAATCTCCATTTTACCTTATCAGTAGATATATCCAGCCTTAAAGCTATTTCATTGTAGTTTAATTCTTCAAAGTATTTTAAAACGATAAGTTCTCTGTATTTTTTAGGAAGATTATTGATTATTTCATTGATTAAGTTTAGCCTTTCTTTCCTTTCTACTGCATTAGCAGGATTTTGTAAAATACTATCTTCATCCTTAAAATCTAATTCCTCCTTTAATTCATAGGCTGAACATCTTTTTTTACTTTTGAAATAATCTAATGCTGTATTTCTTGCAATTTTCAATATCCAAACACTGAAACTCTTCTTTGTATCAAATCTATCTAAATGCCTATATGTTTTTATAAAAGTTTCTTGAGCCAATTCTTCTGCAATATGTTCATTTCTTACTAATTTAAAAATATATCCATGTACTTTCCTACTGTATTTATCTACTATTTTTTCATAATCATTTACATGCCCTTTCAGTATATTTTCAATTAATACTAATTCTTCACTTGTTTCCATTCTCTAGCCTCCAAGTCATATATAGCAAATTTTTATATTTCTTCTATAAGAATTTCCTTAAAGTATACGATGAATTTTGTAAAATGTTGAATTTTTTTCATGATTTAGTTTGAAAATTTTTTAGTTTTGATCTAACATATGATTCTGATGTACCCCCTACTCTTAAAAGTAACCATTAACTCACAGGCAGATATACCTCTGCTACTCACTTGAACGCAGGCTTTATTTTTCCGATCAACCAATAAGAATCCCTAAATAAGTACTAAAAAGATAAGTAATAAGCTGATAAATGCTTTCAAGCTACCTTCCGTTTCTCTACGGTGGCATCTCCTATAATACAAAAAATCATCCCCCCTTCTTATATAAATAAGATAAAGGTGGATGATTTAGTTACAATTTTATCGTTCACAAAACTTTTAAAATTGAAGAAATACTTCTATTTCTTCAAATATGGAGTGAACAATTTACTATATTGTTGATCTTTCACTTCATTGATATATTTTTTCGCAACATAGTCACTCGCATCTACACTCATAAATTGTAGTATAGCTGCAATAGTACCATAGTCATCTGTTCTATCAACATAACTCTTGGCTGTATCATCAATACCTTCTGTACTCATATATTGACGAATGTTATAAATACAATTGAAATCATTGGTTTTATCAATATAATCTTTAACAATCGTATCAACTTTATCAGTGCTCATATAAGGCATATAGGCCATGACTCTATGCACGTCACCTGTTTTCTTTATAATTTGACTTGCCAATATATCATAATCTAATTGTTTTTTAGGTTGCATAGAATCATCTTTATTCATGTATGGCAAAGCTGCCTCTGCCTGTTTATAATTACCCGTTTTTTGAATATATAAGTTAACTACTTCTGCTACTCCTTCTGCTGTCATAGCAGAAAATAACGGTTCAACATAACTCCAATTCCCTGTTTTTTGCATGATCTCTAATGCTTTTTTATCTGTTTCATTTTTTGTTATATCATTGCATGTTGTATTTTTATAGGAGCCTGTCACCCCATGACCCCCATAAGGCAATTCCACTGTTTTTGTCAAAATATCAATGGAGCGTTCTGATTCATTCCATTTTACATCATAGCCAAGATCTTCTAAGATTTCATTAGCTGGCATATACAGTTTTGCATCACTCTCACCGCTTTTTACAACAGAAATAAGAGAATTTTTCAAAGGAATGTTAGAACCGTTGAAGATCACTTTAACGTCCTCATATTTAGCTGACTTTATTCCTGCTGTAGCAAATACAGTTGTAATACCAATTGTTCCAATCAGTAAGCCACATATAAAACTTTTACCATTAAAATTTTTCATTCTCAACAACCTCTCTAAATCTACTATTTCACTTTCACTATCCATGAAATAAAAATACTCTTTGTCCTTTTTCTTACAAATTAATATTCGCTTTTAATGTTTTATCTACACACTCAAATTTGGTCTGAGGTACTTTTATATTATACGCTATACCTTCATAATAAATATTGAGCTTATAATCTGCTTCTTCTTTCCATTGAAAAGATTCTATATTACTAAATTCTAATACTTTACCATACCAAACTATTCCTTTGTCATAAACATATATTTTTCTAAAATCCGTCAACCCCTATTATACTCATAATTTTTTTAAAATTTCTCTAGTATATGTTTCTCCTTTTTTCACAATATCAAATCCTGCATTTGAAAAACACCATGAAGCCATAAGTCCTCTCACAAAACTTTCTAGATATAAAAATATATCTTCTTCAGTTTGCTTTGTATGAAATTCCTTTTGATGGATCCCTTCTAAAATTAACTCTTTTAATTCTTTAGTAAATCCTCTCCTCTCAAAATGTTTACTATCTTGAGATATACATTCTGCTAAATTCGTCACATATGCCCGACATGTCATTTCATATCCAGCATGATTGGAAAACATAAGTTCTGCTATAAGAAATTTTTGTATTTTATCCTTGATCCTTATATTTTCATCTTGTGAAATTAGCTTTTTATATTCTTTTAAAACAAACTGACCCATATCAGAATAATAACTTTCTTTTATGATATCTTCTTTAGATTTATAATGAACATAAAAAGTTCCCTTTGCAACCCCTGCTTTCTTACAAATCTCACTTACAGTCACATTGTCATATCCTTTTTCTTTAATTAGTTCAGTAGCAGTTTCAAAAACCTTATTTTTCGTAAGAGCAGCTTTTTCTTTTCTCAACATATTTATTCCTTGACTCCTTTTCTTTACAAGTGTATAATAATGACCATAGTCACTGACCCAAGTCATTATTATAATAAACTATTTAAAGGAGAAAATCAATATGTTTATACTAAATCTTACCTACATTAAACCTGTTATGGAAGTAGAAAAATATTTGTCTAATCATATAGCATTCCTAGACAAATACTATAACACAGGAAACTTTATTTGTTCCGGAAGAAAAAATCCACGTACAGGTGGAATCATTCTTTGTAATGCTCAAGATCTTCATGAAGTTAATACGATTCTACAGGAAGACCCCTTTTACAGAGAAAAAATAGCTAGCTATGAAATTATGGAATTTCTTCCTACCAAATATGCACCTGCTTTCAAATCTTTTGTTTAATGACAATGAAGACTTCCCAGTTTCACTATACTACAACTGGGAAGTTTATTGGTAAATTTTTTACTGTATGCCTAATTAAGACCTTCTACTCTCCTGCAATAGAAAGTTTTTTAACTTTAATAGAAGGAGATCCTACGGCTCCTGCTGATGGCATAGTAAAGAATAGGTCATTTCCAATCTCTTCAATATTCTTTAATAGCTCGAAAAAATTTCCTGAAATAGTGATTCCATTTACAGGTTGTTTTATTTTACCTTTTTCTATAAAGTAAGCTGTCGCCGATAATGAAAAATCGCCAGATACTGTATTTAACCCAGAATGCAGACCTTGAACATCTATAATCATTAACCCTTCATCCATAGTTTTTAATATTTCCTCTAAACTTTTATCCCCTTTTTCAACATACATATTCGTAGGGGCTATAGATACAGTCCCTTTGTACGATCCTTTATAAGCATTTCCTGTTGACACAACTTTAGCATTCTTTGCACTTTTTAAATTATGAAGATATGTTTTTAAAACACCATTCTCTACAATTTTTTTATATTTTGTAGCTACCCCTTCTCCATCAAAAGATGAGGCTATCCCTTCCTTATAAAAAGGATCATCTACAATAGTGATCTTCTGATCTGCTATTTCTTTATTTATTTTATTCTTTAAAAGTGATAATCCTTTTTCTACATTTTCTCCATTAAATATAGGACTAAATGCTTTAAGTATATTTGCAAAAGCATTATTTCTAATTACAACGGGATACTCATTAGATTTTATACTTTTTGCTCCAAGAAGGGATAAAGCTTCTTCTATAGCTTCCTTAGATAACTTCTTATAATCAAATTTTGAAAAATCATTAGCTAATATATATTTATAGGCCGTTTTTATATCATCATTTTCTTTTACAACAACTGAAAGATAGGAATAAGCCATATTGCTTTTATTTTCTAAATCAAGTCCTTTTGTATTCACTAAAAAGGTATAGCTTTCTTCCTCCCCATATGAACAATAATTCACAGCATCCACTCTAGGGTCTAACCCCAAAGCATGATTTTCTAAGTTTTTTAGAAAATCAATTTTATCTTCTATCTCTATTTTTGCTAAATCTTCATTGAAGTTATTTATTTTTTTATATTCCTTTGAACCTTCAAATATATACTCTTCATCTTGACTATCTATGACTTTACTATTTTCTATAGCTTCATAAATAAGTAGCTCTACTGAATCAACATCTATCTTTTCCGTATATGAATAGCCCATCTTCCCCTTATATATTCCTCTAAAGGATAATCCTCCTGCATCAGATCTACTAAAGTGATCTATCTCTTTTTTGAAAACTTTTAAATTAAGACTTTTATCCTTTTGAATGAAAACTTCCATATCTTCAAACCCTTTAATTTTCCCTTGATCAAATAGAGCTTTTATTATTTTTCTATAATCCATTATTCTTCCTCCTTTCTTCCCCCTACCGTCATAGCTTCAACTCTTATTACAGGTTGCCCTACATTTACAGGTATAGAACCACTAGAGGAACCACACATACCTTGCCCATGTGCTAAGTTATTTCCTACCCTATCTATTTTCTTTAACGTTTCAGGTCCATTGCCTATTAATGTTGCTCCTCTTACGGGTTCACAGATCTTTCCATTTCTTATGATATACCCTTCCATCACTGCAAAGTTAAAATCTCCTGTGGCTGGATTAACAGAACCGCCTCCCATTTTTTTAGCGTATAATCCATATTCTGTTCCCTCTATGATTTCTTTAAAGGTAGATTTTCCATTTTGTATATATGTATTTGTCATTCTTGATGTAGGCGCATACTTATAAGATTGTCTTCTCCCTGAACCCGTACTTTTCATACCCATTTTTATTCCATTTAGTTGATCTATCATATAGCCCTTTAGGATTCCATTTTCAATCAGTACATTTTTCCTCATGGCTATTCCTTCATCATCTATATTTTGAGAACCCCATGCATTTAAAATGGTTCCATCATCTATAGCTGTTACTACATCTGATGCAATTTTTCGACCTATTTTTCCTGCAAATACAGATGTTCCTTTGGCAACGGATGTTGCTTCTAGTCCATGACCACAAGCTTCATGAAATAATACTCCACCAAAACCATTGTCTATTACTACAGGCATTTTTCCACTAGGACAATATTGTGCATTTACCATTGTTTTTGCAATCCTTGCAGCTTCCTTCGCACAATCCTCAATATTTATTTTTTCATAAAACTCAAATCCCATATGAGCCCCTGGTGCACAATTTCCTGATTGCATCTCACCATCTTTAGAAGCCACTGCATTGATTGCTGTTCTAGTTCTTACTCGTCTATCTTGAACAAATAGTCCTTCTGAATTGGCTATAAGTACCTTTTGATCTTCATCCATATATCTTACTTTCACTTGAGAAATAATATTGTCATATTCTTTTGCACCATAATTAGCTTTTTTCATAAGCTCTACCTTTTTAGATTTATGAATATCTATTGGATATTGTTGAATCAAATGGCTATTGTTTATAAAATTTTTCATTAAATTTATGGTTATATCTTTTTTTATAGAACCAACTGCTCTAGCTGCTTCTTTCGCTACTTTTATTAAGTTTTCTTTAGAGGAGTCATTTGTATAAGCATAAATACTATTTGTTCCATAAAATATTCTAATCCCTACACCATAATCCCTCCCTGATATGGCGTTTTCAATTTTACCTCCTACCATATTAAGGGCTGTATTAAATTTATCCTCTACAAATACTTCAGCAAAATCTCCACCTGTAGATAAAGCACTATATAATACATCTTCTATGATCAATTTGTTTAACATATCTGAACCTCCTTTGGCAATATTTTCATATTCTATTAAGAATTATATCTTATTTTTATGGTTTTTCAAAGTAACTCTATCTTTATACAGTTAAAATCCTTACAATCATCTCTCACAATCATTTGTAAAACTTTATATATCCAAAAAATCATCCCATTCAGATATCTTTCTTTGGGATGATTTCTTGTTTTCTTATATCATTTTAATAACGATCCTCATATCCTACAACTAATCATTAAATTCTGAATTTAGAAATACACTCATTTAATATTTTAGCTTCTTCATTAAGGACTTCTGACATAACCTTTAATTCCCCTGCAGATGCCATTTCTTCTTCCGTTGATGATGCTAAATTTCTAGTATTTGAATCAATAATTTTTGATACTTGTTCAATTTCATTCATATTTTCATTTATATTAGCAATACTTGATACGATTTTACTAGCCGAGTTTTCTGTCTCAACTGTTTTATTTTCTATCGTCACATTTGAAGTTTTTATGATTTCAAATGTATTGCTTACATGGTCTGTATATTCTTTCCCTTCCCGTGTTTTATTAATACTAGTTGTAATAGCTTGTAAAACTTTATTTGTTTCTTCATTCATGAACGTAATAATCCCTACGATTTCATTAGCTGCTGTGTTTGATTCTACAGCAAGCTTTCTAACTTCATCTGCAACAACTGCAAATCCTCGTCCATTTTCTCCTGCTCTTGCAGCCTCTATAGCTGCATTAAGGGAAAGAAGGTTTGTTTGCTCTGCAATGCTTGATATAGTTGTAAGGATCCCTTGTATTTTGCTCATATTCTTTGTTAAATCTGTAACCACTAAATTTGCATTATGAATACTTTCTTCAATTTGATCTATTTTTTGGTTCGTATCTTTGACTACCTCTGTTCCATTATTAGCGTCTTCTAATGTTTTATATGCGATTTTATTCGTATCCTTTATTTGACTAAAGATATTTTGAATATCAGCATCTAATTTACTTAAAACGTCTTTAATTTTTTGTGTCTTTATAACTTGCTCATTAGATATAGATGAAATTTCATTGGTAGATATGGCCACTTCCTCTGTAGCTTTTGATGTATCTGACGAACTGATCAATATCCCTTGGGATGCCTCTGTAACTTTTGTACAAGATGCTTTGATCTTTTCTACCATATCTCTTAAAGAAACTACTGTTTTATTTAAAGCTATATTGATCTTTCCTATTTCATCCTTCCTTGAGGTATCAATAGATAAGGTTAAATCTCCATTCGCAATGGTATTGATTGCTTCTACCAATTTATTTATTGGTCTAAACATGATCTTTAGTGCAATTGAGTTTATTATGATGGTTACTATAACAATCATAAGCATGCTTAAAATAATAATCATCTTTAATTCATTGATCTTTTGAGAAAGCTCTTTTCCCTCAAAATCATATTCCATTACGCCCACTACTTTATTAGATTGATTTACTATTGGTACAAAAGCTGATATGTAATATTTTTTAAAGGTCTCAACATAATAGGGTTTACTCGTATATGCCTTCCCTGTTTGAAAAGCCATTTCAACCTCTTTCGCAAAATCACATTTTTTTTGTTCATATCCTATTTCTACAGTTGCACTTCCATCCACTATATATGTATAATTCTCCGAATTATTTGATACAATTGCATATAGCATACCATTGCCTATACTCTCATTTAATTTTTTCAATTTATTTCTTGTATTGATATAAAATGGATCCTTAGGATTTAAAGATTTGGAAAGTTCTTCAAATTCACTGCCATTAATTAACATATTGGCTGATTTTGCAATATTCAGTGCTTCTTCTTGTAGTAGCTTTGTGGTGTGTAAATATGTATTATCATAAAATATCCAACCCATAATCATACTTGATAACATTATGATCATGGATGTTATTAAAATAATTTTAAATTTAAGAGATAATGAGATCTTTGACATTTTTTTCATCTTCAATGCCAACACATCCTTCCATGGTTTTTGCAATGATGATTACCATTTATTCATACCATTTGCAACTGGAATTTCAATAAAGCTCTCGCTTGTATTAAATTCAAAATTTGTAACTTTCAATGGTCTTATTGTGCATTCAGCATCTGTAGATAATATGATTAAACCCAGTTTATGCCCTTTTTTAACCGTATAATCCATAGGCTGCATATCTAGCTTAAATGTATATTCTTGTCCAGGTTTTATAGGACTTACGCAATAGTTTGATAAACGATTTTGTGCATCCATCCACCCACGAGAAATAACTTTATAATCCGTCTTTTCCTTACTCATAACAAAGTTAATAATATCTTCTGAACCTGCATTCCCACCATATACAATTCCTTTTGGAACTACAACTTCTGTTTCCGTTGTAGGTCTGTATTCAGCGCCATAATCCACAAGCATTGCACTTATATTGGCAGTAGGCTGATCTATAGAAGCTTTAATTGTCACATTTACAGTTCCGCTTATTCTTATATCCTTTGTAAGATCTTTACTTACATAACACAAACGGTCAGGTCGTTTACTTTGAGGATTTTTTACTATTGTATCTAGCCATTTTGAAAAATCTGGATTCTTCCTATCAAATTCAGATAAGGATAAATCATCAACAAATTTTTCTTCTACTCCTTTTTTAACCGAACTAAAGCTTAATTTACCTAATCCATCTTCATTATCAAGATAAAGTTTAGTATTTTCTGCTTTAACAGGCCAATGATCAAATGACTCCCACTGAAGATCTACATTATTTTGTATAGTTGCCGTAGAAATATGTTCCATTGCTTCATTGTCTATATTATAAAGCCAATAATCAAACCATCTATTGATTGTGTCATTAAAATCTATTCCTGCTAAATTATTTATACTCATATGTGCACCTTGATGTAAGATCATTTTGCGAGGCACATTATTTTCTTCAAGTTTTTTCCACAATCCATCAAATTGTTTCGTTTTTACATTCCAATCATTAAGACCATGTACAATAAATACACTGGCTTTTATCTTATCCGCATTATTTAAATAATTACGCTCATCCCAAAAAGTATTATAATCACCAGTAGCACGATCTTCATCTATTTTCATCTGTTTCATATTTTTTTCAAATAATTGTTTTACTTTTGCATAATCCTTAGGATCTAACATTCTACTCATACAATATATTGCAAGCAAATCAGCATCATCTCCTTGCCAACCGGCTGCTGGAACACATACCCCATTTGATCTATAGTAATCATACCAATTACTTATTGCTGCTATAGGAACTATTGTTTTTAAACCTTCTACTCCTGTTGATGCTGCAGCTATAGGCAATGTTCCTCTGTATGAACGACCTGACATACCTACATTTCCTGTACACCAGTATGGATGAACTTCTATATTATCCGTTTTATTCGTAAATGCTTTAGTTCTTCCATTTAACCAATCTATTACAGCAACAGTTGATATAGTTTCATCAACTGAACCACAAGTCGTAAGCCCCTCAGATCCTAATGTTCCTATTCCCCCTGAGAATACTACTGCATATCCACGTGGTAAGAAATAATCATACCAACCTCCAAAATCAAAAGGCTCAACCTTTGCATCTTTGGCTTTGCCCATAACCTTTCTCGGAGCAGGCAATTTTTTTTCCTTCGCTACATATTTTATATCGTCATAAGTTTTATTGCTCTGTGGACTTACCTTTAAATCTACATCAACATTATGAGTAATATATAAATCATCATTTGTTCCACAAAGATATGGACTTACTTCAAATATAACAGGAACTTTCATTCCTTTTTCAGTTTCACCAGGTCTTTTAATCCATACCCCTATCAAATCACGTTTTCCATCAAGATCTGTATCCTGGGGCGATTCCACATATACTTTTTCATAAATAACATCCTTGTATTTAAATATAGGTTGAGTTTTTCCATCAAATACAAGCACTTCTGGTACTTCCTTATTTGTATTATAATCACGCATAAATCCAGTTTCTATCAAAACTTCAAAATATTCACGACCACTCTTTGTTTTTGATTTTAAACAATCATTAAGTGCTTTAGCAAGGTCATTATTTGTAAACATATTTGTTCCTGAGGGATTTAGCCCAATTGATTTTGCAAACTTTATTACGTCTTCGTTTATAAAATCAACATTTTCCTCATATCCAAGCAATTTAAGAATAATCTTATACACTTCCTGTTCTTTTATCTGTTGATTAGGTCTGAAATGTTCCTCACCATCTACAAGTAAACATGTTTTAGGATTTTTCTTTATATAAGCAAGTATGTTCTTCTCTTCTAGCCTAGTTCCTAATTTTGAATCTAAAAAATTCTCTGTTCCTGTGAAAGCTTTTGCTTCTTCTTCAAGTCCTTGTAATCTTAAAAGTATAACTGCAATCTCCATTCTAGTTGGCTGCTTTGCTGCATATTGAGTCGTAAATTCTTGATTATCCCACTGAAGTAATCCAAGATTATTCATACTAATCATTTCTTCACTAGCAGTCTTAGCTGCTAATCTTACATCCTCTACAGCAGATCCCACTAATACTGATGAAAGTATTAAGGTTAAAATTAATACAATAGATACACTTTTTTTCATAAATTAGCCTCCTATTTAATGTATAATTTATTGTGAAATGCTTATTTCCTTACATATCTAAATTTCGAGAAATACTAATATTTATTCTCTCTAGAATTTAAATCAAATTTATAAACACTTCATATAATTGTATAAAAATAACAATCATTATTTAAAATAACATTTCTTACAATATTTTTCCACAAATCCAATATTATCATCTTTCGAATAAATAATCAATTATCTTGTATAAAAAAGTATAATTAAGTATTGTTTTTATTTTCTATACATTTTTATGCATTTTTTTATCAAATCAAACTACTCCTATACAAAAAAACAATCCTTCTTCATAAATAAATTTATTCAGCATGAGTCAAAAATTTTTCTCCTAACATAAAAAATCACCTTCTTCATATCTACATCCTATGAAAAGGTGACTCTTATATTTTTTATTTTTTTATTTCTATTTTTAAAATTTCTTCACGATTATTTAAATTTTTATCTATTCTTTCTACTTGATCCATATTTGTAATCACAATAGGTGTGATACTATCTTTTCCTGATTGGTTAATGTAATCTAAATCAACTTCAATAATCTCTGTTCCCTTTTTTACATTCGTTCCTACTTCTACAAGTCTTTTAAACCCTTCTCCCTTTAAATTTACTGTATCTATCCCAATATGAACTAATATTTCCAACCCTTCTTTTGTAGTTATTCCAAAAGCATGATTCGTAGGAAATATTTGCGTAATTTCTCCATCACACGGAGCAACAGCCCTATTACTAGTAGGTTTTATAGCCACACCATCTCCAAGCATTTTACTTGAGAAGACTGGATCACTTACTTCTTCAATATCTACTATTTCCCCTTCAAAAGGAGCTTTCAATATAATTTCCTTATTTTTACTAAAAAAGCTTAACATTTTTCATCCTCCTACAAGTATTCTTCTTTTAATTTTTCTAAATCTAATTTCGATGCAGCATCCTGATCCATAACAAAAACTACATCAGGATGTAATTGCAAAACAGATGCAGGAAGTTCAGGGGTTATTTTTCCATAAATAGCTCCATATATAGCCTCTGCTTTTTCTTTACCATTTGCTAAAAGTAGTATCTTTTTTGCATGCATAATCGTTTTTATTCCCATACTTATCGCTTTTGTAGGTACATCCTCTATGGAGTCAAAAAATCTTGAATTATCCTGTATAGTCTGTTCATCTAATCTTACCATATGAGTAAGGGCTTCAAACTTTATATCTGGTTCATTAAATCCTATATGTCCATTTCTACCAATTCCTAAAACTTGTAGATCTACCCCTCCACAGCTTCTGATCTTTCTTTCATATGCTAAAGATTCTTTATGAATATCTCTCGCCATTCCATTTGGTATATTGACTTTTTTCATATCTATATTTATATATTGAAAAAAATTATCATACATATAATAGTAGTAACTTTGTTCATTTTCCTTATTTAGACCATAATATTCATCTAGATTAAAGGTAGTCACTTCTTCAAAGTCAATATGTCCTGCTTTATAGGTTTTTACAAGCTGTTTATACATTCCTAAGGGTGTAGCACCTGTAGCTAATCCCAAAACACTATTTGGTTTTAAAATCAATTGACTTGCTACAATATTAGCAGCTTTTTTGCTCATTTGATGATAATCTTCAACGCAAATAATCCTCATGTGTGTTCACCTCATATACAATATTTCCATTTATTATGGTACTTACTACATTCATATTTTCATCAAAGATAACTAAATCTGCACATTTTCCTTTTTCAATACTTCCTAATTGATCATCCATCCCTATAGCTCTTGCTGGATTTAAGCTTACCATATTGATTATTTCATTTAATTTGTAATCTGTATGCTCTCTAATATTCCTTGCAGCTTCATTTAGCTTAAGTATGCTACCTGCTAGTGTTCCATCCTCAAGCCTTGCAGATTCTTCATCTACGATTACCTTTTTTCCTCCTAATTCATATTCTCCAGTGGGCATGCATCCTGCACGCATAGCATCTGTGATTAAAATAACGAACTCCTTTTTATTTATATCTATAAAAGCCTGAAAAAAGCCTTTATGAACATGAATCTTATCTGCAATAATTTCACAAAATATCTTCCTTGAAAACAATGCTCCTATAACCCCAGGATTTCTATGATGAAGCCCTGTCATACCATTAAAGGTATGGGTTACATAATGCACACCTTGATCTATAGCTTTTAATGCTTGTTCAAATGTAGCTTCTGTATGTCCCATAGATAGCCTTATATTTTTATGGTTTTTCATCTTCTCTATAAATATGTCATTTTCATCTTTTTCTGGGGCAAAAGTAATAATTTTTAATAGATCTAAATACGATTTTATTAACTCATAATCGGGTTTTATAATATATTTTTCATTTTGAGCCCCTTTATATTTTTCACTAATAAAAGGTCCCTCAAGATGTGCACCTAGAACTTTTGCACCTTCTAATTTCTTATCCATACAATCTCTAATATTATCTAATGCTTTTTTTATAGCCTCTTTAGACATGGTCATTGTTGTAGGTAAAAAGGATGTTACACCTGTTTTAACAATAGACTTTGAAATAGAATTTATTGCATGAAAAGTAGCATCCATCGTATCAAAGCCTGCTGATCCATGTATATGAAGATCAATGAATCCAGGAGATATATAATTTCCTTTTGCATCTATCATTTTCTCCACATGATCTACAGCTCTAAACTCATTTTTTTTGACAATATCTATTATTCTATTGTTATATAAAAGTATACAATCATCTAAAACCCTTTCTTGTAAAATGATTTTGCCATTAACAATGGCTTTCATAAGATCCTCTCCTTATATTTTATCTATGAAGTTAAATACATTTATAAAATTTACAAACCTATTTAAATTCATAAATTGGTTAAGTGAAGAAGCTGTTATAACAGCTTCTTCATTTTAGTAGATAATATTTCTACCTTTGTTCCTACAACAACTTGCACGTTTTTATCATTGATTTTTAGTACCCCTGATGCGCCCAAATCCTTTAGACCTTTTTCATCAATTATTCCTGCATCCTTTAATGTGAGTCTCAATCTTGTAATACAAGAATCTAACTCTACAATATTTTCTTTTCCGCCTAAAGCTACTAAGTATTCCTTAGCTAATCCATCTAAATCGTCCACCTTAGTAAGATCTACTCCATTTTCCTCTAAATCTTCTCTTCCTGGTGTTTGAATATTAAATTTCTTGATTGCAAAAACAAATATAACATAGTATACGGCAAAAAATGCTACCCCTACAGGTATTAATAACATTCCTTTTGTTGCTAATCCCATATTTACTACATAGTCAATTGCCCCTGCTGAAAAACCAAAACCATGATGAATCCCTAAAGCATTGGTTACAGCTAATGAAACTCCTGTTAATACTGCATGGATAGCATAAAGTCCTGGCGCTAAGAACATAAACATAAATTCAATAGGCTCTGTAATTCCTGTTAAAAATGCTGTAAAGGCTACAGAAAACAAAGCTCCTCCCACTACCTTTTTATTTTCTTTTTTAGCTGTAGTATACATGGCAAGTGCTGCTGCTGGAAGGCCAAACATCATTACGGGGAAAAATCCAGTCATAAATACACCTGCATTTGGATCTCCTGCAAAAAATCTTCCTAAATCTCCTGTAGCTCCATTAAATTCTCCAAATACAAACCAAACAACACTATTTAATATATGATGAAGTCCTGTAGGAATTAATAATCTATTGACTGTACCAAATGCGAAATATCCTGGTGCTCCTGCCCCTATAATCCAATTAGCTACACCATCAACTCCGCCTTGTACCCATGGCCATACAAATCCATAAATAATACCGATAATAATAGACGCAAAGGATGTTACAATTGGAACAAAACGCTTTCCACCAAAAAATCCTAAAAATTCTGGAAGCTTAATGTCATGATACTTATTGTAAAGATTTCCTGCTACGATTCCTGCTATCATTCCTGCTAAAACTCCCATTTTCTTCACTTCTATGACTTCATTAAAGGTTGGCGCAACGGCTGTAGCTGTAAAATATCCTATAGCACCAGCAAGTCCTGCTGCTCCATGATTGTCTTTTGCAATCCCTATGGCTACACCAATAGCAAATAATAATGGTAAATGCCCAAACACAGCCTCTCCTGCTGCTGTAATAAAAGGTACTTTTAGGTATACCCCCAATGCTAAAAATAATCCTACTACTGGCATTACTGCAATGGGTAACATTAAAGATTTCCCCAGCTTTTGAAGTTTTCCAAACGTATTACTCATAATAATTCCTCCTTTTTTTAATAAATGGGTATATAAAAAAGGCATAAACCATAAGACAGAAAAAATTTTCCGTCTAATAGGTTTACGCCTGATTTAACAGTAACGTTCCTGATTTTTCATTTAGTTTTCAATCTTTGTATATGAATGGCCATATATCCTAGCTCCTGTTCTGGAACCTTTACCTCATAAACTTCTTCGATTTTTATTTTTATTTTCTTTATGATCTCATAAGATTCTTTAAAGTTTTCCTTTATATTTTCTAAAAGAGGGTTTTCTATATATATATTATTTTTTATTCTGTTTAATGCCCCCTGTAGGTGATTAATTAATCTTTTATAATCATAATCTGTTTTGCATAGTTTGATATTTAAATTGTTTTCTACAATTTCAATGATTTCGTATAATAATCTAGTATTTTTTATGGTTTCTTTTACATGGATATTCTTCCTAGCTGAATGTAGATGTATGGCTATAAACCCTATTTCACCATAGCCTAAATCAATTCCTAGCATTTCCTTAATCATCTTAATCCCCTGGGATGCAATAGTAAATTCATCTGGATATAGTAGTTTAATTTCGTCAATAAAGGGATTCGTTATTTCAAATCCTGTTCGCACCCTCTCAATTGCAAAACCAATGTGATCTGTAAGGAGAATATGAATATGTTTGTTTAACTCACCTAATTTATTTTCTGCCTTTTCTATAATTTCTTCACTTATTTCTATAATTTTAGGATCTATTTGTTTTACAAGACTAAAATATTTATTTTTCGTCTTTTCGTCATAACCTATAAAAGATTTTTGTATCTTCTCCTTTGGAATATAGACCTTTTTATTCTCTTTTTTGCCAAAACCTATACCCGCACCTATTAATATAGTATCTTCTTTATTCTGAAAGTCATAAGCCAAAACAATATTATTATTTAAAATCTTTAATATCCTAAAATTATGTTTCCCCAATACAACCCCTCCTGTAGAAACTTTAAAATAAAAAGGCACAAACCTATACACAAATACCCTTCTCCTTGTATTTGTACATAGGTTTACGCCTGCATCACAGTAACACACCTAATTTATCATTTGATTGTTACACTCATAATAACACAAAAGGAAAACGTTTGTCAATATATAATCATGTACTTTTTATTTTATATCTCAATTTTTTACAATCATCTATTATTTTATTCTATGCAGTTTCCCAAATTCTTATTAAATAAGCAACAGTTTATGTCCTTACATTTTCACCACAATACCCAGTAATTTTGAGAGTGAAATTGCTTGTATAGGTGAAACAATAGCCCCATATAAATCCTCTATTCTTACACCCATCCCTTCTATTTCACAATTACTAAAATCTATTCCTTTTAATTTTGTTCCTGACATTTGAGATTGTTCTAAATTACAATGATCAAATCCAACCTTAGTAAAATTAGCTTTTTGAAAATCAGTGTCACTCAATACACAATTTTTAAAATTTATCTGTTTCCACTTTGTAAATCTAAAAAAAGCATAGCTACCATTACAATCCTCAAATATTACATTTTGCAGTGTTGCTTCACTTAAATCAACACCTAAAATTTTACAATTTATCATTTCTACTCTATGGATAATTGCTCCTCGAAAATCTACATTTGATAAATCACAATTTTCAAATCTAACATCTGTTATATCAACCCCTTCAAAGGATACTTCTTTGAAGGTAACATTCCTAAATATCATCTGTTTAAAACTTACTTGTTGAGCAGTTTGATATTCAATAGAACAATGAGCAACAATACTCATACAGAAGGTATCTTCATTTTCAATATAATCATTAGAAAAATAAAATTCATCTAATTCTTTGGGTATTTTAGGAGCTACTATTTTATAACTCCTCTTTTTATTTTTCATTTTACTAACCTCCGAGTTCAAGCTACTTTTAAAATATACAAGCTTTGATCTATCTTCAATTAAATGTTTACTTTCATATTTTTGATCCACTCTTGCATTATATATTAATCCTACAAGAAATAATACTCCCCCAATTATGATACACTTCAGGGTATTTCCTCTGAATAAAATGCACAATAAAACTTATTATTGAATATGATAGCATTAACTCTATTTCCATTTACCCAGTAATCATACTTATATTCCATCATTTTTATTATAATATTTAACCACTATAAACAAATCTTAAGAGGTGGTCTTATGAAATTCCATTATAAAATAAAAAATTTAGTATTTGAAGGAGGAGGCGTATTAGGAATCGCTTATCTAGGTGTGTTGGATTTTTTATATCATCAGGACATATTACAAAATATAAAAAGGGTCGCAGGAACCTCAGCTGGAGCCATTACTGCATGTATCACAAGCTTTTCTTTACCTTTTGTAGATCTAAAAAAAATGGCTGATACATTAGACTATAGGAAAATTCCACAAAGAAGTGAATATCCTTCTTTAGAAAAAATCTCTATTCCCTTTAAAGAAGAATTGGAAGAAATATTTGAAAACATTGATTGTTTGTATCGATTGATGAATAATTATGGGTGGTATTCTAGTGAATATTTTTATGAATGGATAAAAAGACAAATAGCTTCTCAATTTGATGCTTCTAAAAAGCTCCCGCCTTATACCTTTGAAGATTTTAAAAATACCACTATTCACAAAGAAGCCCGACCTTTTTTAGATTTATATATTATTGGTACAGATATTTCTACTAAAAGTTCACAAGTATTTTCTTATGAAACAACTCCTCATATGGAGGTGGCACAAGCAGTAAGAATCTCTATGTCTATTCCCCTCTTTTTTGAGTCAATAAAGATCATGGAACCTATGGATGCTACAAATTTAATGCCTCATCTATATAATGATGGTGGAATTATGAGAAACTATCCCCTAAAAATATTTGATTCTCGTCATTTCAGAGATAAGATGGTTAATGGTATAAATGTTCAAACTTTAGGTGCTAAGTTTAAAAACACACCAAAATATACTAAAATAAACAGCTTCATAGAATATATAGAAAGTTTATTAACATCCTTTATGAGCATCCAACAGGATATATATAATCATAATCCTAAAGACCAAGCAAGATCTATTCAAATAGATACAAATGATATATCTTTTATAGACTTTAACATCCGTCCAAATGATGAAAAATATAATTTTTTGTATCAACAAGGCTACAATGCTACAAAAAACTATTTTCGTAAAAAAACTGCTTTTTACTAGCCCCTATTAAAAAGTTTCCTTGCTCTATATAAAAGATCATCCCTTTCTAATGGATGATCTTTCCTCTCAATAGGCTATCCTTTTCCAAACACATCTTCTAATTTTATTTCTTTTTCAATTCAAATATATTCAATACCTTCTTAATCCTTTTCTTTCATGTTTATCTCTTCACCAAATATGCCTACTGTTTGAAAAAAATCTATAAATTTTTCTCCATCCCATTTTAAAGATGTTTGCACATATCCTAAACCATCTGCATTATATCTCCCAGCAATTCTCTGCTCTGCATATAATTCATAAGTGCCATCCCCTTGAAAATCAATAGGATACAATCCTCCTAATGGGTTTACCCATCCATCTATAGGTTTTTTCAATTTCCCATTTTCATCATAAATCTCTGATAAATATTCCTCTCCCTTATATTGAATATCTAATAGATACTTTGTATGGGTGTTTTTGCTGATTACTTCTACTTTATAATCATCTTTATAATTTACATCATATTCATATTCGTCATTAAATTTTTCAAAATCAAAAATGAGCTTAGGTTCATTATTTAAAAATGAATATATATAGTAAAAAGTATATCCACCGCTTCCTCCTGAAAATATACTGATATAAATATTATCTACTTGATTTCCTGTAAAATCACCTAAAAAAAGACTCGGTCCATATCCTGCATTTACTTTAAGGGGAATAGTTGTTTCACATTTGGTCCTCCCATCAATAATTTTTAGTGTGATATTTTCTCTAAAGGGACTTTCCGACCCATAGGGTTTCTCTCCTACTAAATACACATAATCAATGATTCCATCTCCATTTACATCTCCCTGTTTAAAGTCCAATATATAGGTACGTTTATTATTCATTTTCTTTTTCTTTTGAAAATACATAGGATAATAATACATACTATATCTCCTTTCAATTCTCTCTTATTGATATAATATGTAATTTTCATAAATATGGTTCCTCATCCTATACGCCTTTTCCTGAGTCTGTAACCTCTAGCAGATCTTTTGGAAAAGCTTCAAAGATAGTCTGATTGAGCAAATATTTATTTTTAAACCTAATGACCCATCCATGAATAATTTCTAAAGGAACAGAAAAAGGCACCTTTTTGTTGCTATAATTCTCTAAATGCTCTAGAAAAAAAACTTTTTCATTTTTTGAAAGATCTTTTGAAAAATATCCAAATAGATGCAATAACATATTTACATTACGCATAGGCTTTAATTCGGTAGATAAAGCTTTATTAAAATAATATTCATATTCTTTTAATACTTCTTCTATATTTCTTTTCTCATGGTTAGCTGTTATTTTTCCTAATTTTTTTAAATTATTCGGGCTATATGCCATTAATAAATATTTGTTTTCACTTTGGAACCGAATTAATTCTTTGATATCCTTTTTTCTTTTAACCTCTTTCAAATCAGCAACTGCATATATTCTTGTTAAAAAATGTTGTCTTATATTATAATTCAGAAGCCTTCCCTCATCCTCCATGACTATATTTTTAAATTGATTTGAAAATTCTTTTGTAAATACACCACTAGTTTTTTTCGGTATACACGGAGCTTTTCCATAATTTTTATATACTTTTACATCTTTAATTCCACAGGATGGGGAACGACTTTTTAAAATAACTCCATGAATTTCTGTAGCAGATAATCCTTTTATGAATGATTTTGAAAATTCTTTCATTTTCTCCGTTAGATCTTCCCCTGTTTTCGAAAAAACAAGTCTTTCTTCTTTTGATAAAATAATTCTTAATGCCTGTCTCGGAGTCGGTAAGCCAATGGCTACCTCTGGACATACCGTCATAAAGTTTACATGATTTTTTAATTTCTTAACAAAAGAACTTTTTACCATTGCTCCATCATATCGACACGGTTGATCTTCTATACATCCACTTATTAGAATCGTAGGTTTTCGAAAATTTCTCATTCTTAATTGACCCCTTTCATAAAGCCTTATTTTATAAATCATCCATTTCTCTTTTTATTTTTAAAACAGCTCTGTCCTTCTTCTTAGCCTCAACCATTAAATCAATATCTAGTTTTCCTATAAGTGTTACTAGTTTTTTTAAATCTTCTCGTCTAATATGATCATGATGCCTCTTATCATTGATACTCATTTTTCCACTACTTATATGCATTTTAGGAATGAATCCTGTATTTTTCCATGTATCATTGATTTTTATCATATCTTCTTCATTTAGATTCCTCTCATGATTACATGTATGATGATGTATATCTAAAATCATAGGAAGCCCTGTTTGGCTACTTATATAAAGGACTTCATCTACATTATAAGAAGCATGATCGTTTTCTAATCGAAGCATATTTTGTATATTTTGATCTAATCCATAAAAGTTTTGAATAAATCTCTTTATGGATTCTTTCTTATCTTGATATACGCCTCCTGTATGAATA
The DNA here is from genome assembly GCA_025210395.1 of Marinisporobacter sp. Classification (GTDB taxonomy): domain Bacteria; phylum Bacillota; class Clostridia; order Peptostreptococcales; family Thermotaleaceae; genus Crassaminicella. Next base: position 48,133 of record JAOARV010000003.1, on the reverse strand, counting down.
ATGATGTCTGATCCTCCTAATTTTTTCAGTATTTTATAATGGTATTGTAAATAAGCTACACTGCTTTTTACCACGCTTTCATTCAGACTATTCAAAACTGTAAATTGATCTGGATGCATAGAAAGTCTTATATTGTTCTTCTTTACAATTTCTTGAATATCTTGCATATGAACATGCATTTCTTCATCTTCATACCAACGCCACTTAAAATCTTTTAAAATATCTGGATGAGTTACTAAAGGCAGCAAACCACTTGTCACTCTATACATAAATATTTCATTTTTTATATTCCATTTCAATATATCTTTGGTTAAAAGAAGATTATTCATAATTTTATCTCTTAAATAATTAATTCCATACTTATAGACTGAATTTAATCTACAGGTTTTAAATCCTCTAGGCTTTAAATGTAAATTGATGCATGCATACCCTATTCTTTGAATCATTTTATCCCTTCTTTCTTATCTCCTCTATACTAAGTTTATCTTATTACTCATTTTGAAATATTTCAACCTTTTTTTGCTTTTACTTTGATTTTTTATTTCATTTCGTGGTATAATCTTTATAGGAGGTGTTTCTTAATTTATGATGAATTACTCAGAAGAAAAATATACGAATACCTTTGAATCCATTTATGCCGATCTTCAAAATCAAAGAGAAAAAGATCCAAGATATACCATATATGATTTAGAAAATCTTTTGGAAAGCTTGTATGCCAATGAAGGGAATAATTGGACGGGTCGAGGAGAAAATAAAGATGTTACAACTGCTGCAACTATCTCTGCTTGTGAAACTTTTTTAACAGAGTGGAGAAGTGAATCTTCCAAAAATGTTTAAAAAATCAGTACTCCTTTTTATAAGGGTACTGATTTTTTTCATCTATTACCTTGTCTTTTGCTAACCAATCTATTGGCAATTTTAATAGCTTCTTTTGCATTTACACTATATCCATCTGCTCCTACTTTTTCCCATAGTCCCTTATCTTTATTAAAGGCTTGCCCTCCAACAATGATTTTGGTTTCTTCACATTCTTTTTCTAATCGAATAACCTTGATCAAATTTTCTACTGCATCTACATAGGAAGAAAGTGTAGCCGATATGATTAAAATATCTGCTTTTGTAAATTCAATAGCTTCTATAATACTTTTCGTTGGTGTATTCGACCCTAAATAATAAACATCCCAACCATCCATTTCAAAAAAATCACTAACCATTTTAAGGCCAATTTCATGAAGTTCTCCACTGACAGCTACAGCTACAGCCTTACATTTTTTCTTAGTAACACTCTTGGTAAATATTTGTGACATAATCTGCTGAGTCACAAAAGAACAAAAATGTTCCTGAGCGATACTTACATCGTTAATACTCCATCTTCTTCCTATTTCCTTTAGGGCAGGTTCTAAAACATGTAAATATATATCAGTAATATTATTTCCATATAATACAGCTTCTTCAATTATTTTTTTTGCTCCATCTTTATCTTCCTGCAACAAAGCCTTTAGATAATAATTAGATCTTTCTGACAAAGATAAAACTTCTTTTTTTTCTATATAAACTTTAGAAATAGTATTCTTTTCTTCTCTTCCTAGAAGATAATCTAATGATACGCTTAAATGATTAGCTATTTTATTTAATTTCTTATGATCTGGAAATCGCATATTTTGTTCATAATTTGCAATAGTTGTTTGGGCTAATCCTAAAGCATTTGCTAAATCCTTTTGGCGTAATTTTTTTTCTTTTCTTATTTTCTTTAATCGTTGTCCAAATGTATCCACTTTTTTCCCCCTCTCCTAATAACATTTTACCACAAATTGAAATACTTATTTATTGTTTGTTTTGATTTATTTCAGTACATTTCATTACGAAATTATATTCAAAAGCTCCTTTGCTAAGCAAAGGAGCTTTATTATTTTTCTATAATCTTCACAATTTCTTCATCTACCTGATCATATTTTTCTGTAAAATAAGTTAAGATCTTTTTTTGTAATCCTTCTTTGTCAATGAATATATCATCTTTTTCATTCATATAAGTAACGAGCAATTGTTTTTCCCCTTCTGTTATCTTATTTTTTGTTTCTTCCGATAGATTTTCAAAATAATGATATAATTCTTCCTTTTCTTCTTCAATAACCATAGTAGACCCTAACACATCTCCTAATCTAGCATCATCACCTCTAAAGAAAATCATGAGTATTCCAATTAAATAATTATCTACAAATATTCTAAATAGATTTCTAATCAAGGAATGTTTTATATCCATAGGCTGCCCATTTTTTCTAATGGTTCTTAGTCCTAATGCTTTTTTTCCTAAAGTCTTTCCATTCATCACCATCTCTGAGACAATAAAATATCCATAATTAATACATGCAATCACCAATAACACAATTGCTAAGAAATAGGAACTTTTCGATTCTAAGTACTTCATAGGATCATTCATTCCTGCTAAAGCTAATAAAATTATTAAATAGAGCATTCCTTGAATGAAATAATCTATAAAGGCTGCAACAACACGACTTCCCACTCCTGCTAATCTAAACTTTACTTCAATATTTTCAGGTGTTGTAATTGAAACAAATTGCATAACATTTCCTCCTTTTTCCTTTAATTAAAATTTGTTACAATAGTATTGAGGTGAGTATATTGAAAGAAAATATTTTTATAGAAAAAAACAAAGTATATTGGGATGAACTTGAAGAACATATCCATTTATTCAGTAAAAAAAGTATCTCAAATATTCCATCAGAAAAAACAGAACGATTTTTGTATCTTTTTAGATCTACTAGTCATCATCTAGCTTATGTAAGAACCTATTACCCCCAATCAAAGCTTGAAAAATACCTTAATACTTTAGTAGGTAGTGCCCATCATCATCTATATACGGTTCAAAAGAATCCTTTGGTTGATTTTAAAGATTATATATTAAAAGGTTTTCCGATGGTATTAAGAAAATATCACCCTTTTATCATCTCAAGCTTTCTTGTTTTTTTATTGGGGACAATCATTAGCTTTATTCTAGTTCTTAAGGATCCTGCAAACAGTTACTATTTTTTACCTGAATCTATACTAGAAACCATTGACTATAGCTTTAAAAATCGAGAGTGGGATTATCCTCTTATGTCTAGTACAATTATGATTAACAATATTACTGTTAGTCTACGAGCTTTTGTTTACGGTGTATTTCTAGGGATTGGTACCCTTTATATTCTTTTTATCAATGGCTGCATGTTAGGTGCTTTAACAGGTCTTGTATATTTAAATGGAGATTTAATAAAATACGCATCCCTCATACTTCCCCATGGAATCATTGAATTAACAGCTATTTTTATCGCTGGTGGAGCCGGTTTATTATTAGGGAAAGGATTATTGATCCCAGGTAAATACAAACGACTAGATATGCTTATTCAAAGTGGCAAAGAAGGGGCTCGCTTATTATTAGGATGTATCCTCCTTTTAGTTATTGCAGGAATCATCGAAGGCTTCTTTACCCCCCTTGCCATCTCCCCAATGATTAAGCTAAGCTTTGCAGGTTTCACATTATTAGGACTGATCCTATATAGAAACCTTTCAAAATCATCTATATAGCTTCTTTGTTCTTTATTCTCATATATTCATTGACAGCTTTATAGATGATGTCCTCTTGATCACATTCAATACAAATAACGCCTTTTCTATTTAATGATTTGATGATTCTTTTCCTTTCATTTTTCATTTTATACCCGATGCCTTTTACAAAGGCATCTTTTTGATTATTTACTTCAATGCCCATAGCTTCATCTAATTTTTCATCCTTTACTAAAAACATAACCACCTCATGTTTTCTAGTAATGTATTCCAGCCCCTTTTCTATATAATATACTTCCTGCAAGGTATCCATATCTGTAAAAATACAGATTAGACTTCTTCTTTTTTCTTTACTAGCTAGATAAAATAGTACTTCATCATAATTCGATGTAAGCTTTGTTCCTTCCACATGATAAAGAGCTTCTAGTATGGTATTTCTATGATGATCTCCTTTAGAAGGTTTTACAAAAGTATCCACCTTCGTATTAAATACCATCAGTCCTGATTGATCTTTATTATGACATACCACATCTGATAAAAATACAGCTGCATTAATAGCTAAATCTAGCTTGCTATATTCATTTACTCGATAACTCATAGTTCTTCCTGCATCTAGTAATATATGTATATGCTTGTTGTTTTCTGGTTCATATTGATTGATCATCAACTTATTTTCCCTTGCAGTTTTCACCCAGTTAATCTTTCGAATATCATCTCCTCTTACATATTCTCTTAAGCTTTCAAATTCTCTCCCATCAGATTTTTTCTTAACCAGCTTATTCCCACTGCTTAAAAAATAATCTTTTTTTAACATCATATGGTACTTTTTTAAATTTTTAAGACTAGGGTATACTTTATATTCTTTATTATTTTTTATAAGCAAATCCTTCTTAATAAGACCTAATCGTCCTAATCGTCTGATATATATTTCTTCAAAGGAAAATGCACCTCTTTTATTAGGAACAATCTTAAAAGTAAATGTATGATTTGAATGAGAGTCAATGCTTTCTGTAAAATAATCTCTTTTGCAGGTGAAAGCATTTGGGAATTCATGCAAAACTTCTATATTTGTCTTTAAGCTCCCTTTATTATAGATCCGAACACTTATATTTTCTTCTTCTAATAAGGATAATTTGCAATCTCCTATTCTCTCTATTTCAAAAATATTTTGTATAGGTGTACTAAAATAATCTATAAGGGTAAGAACCAATAAAATCGTATTATACATGATAAAAATTTCAAAATATATACCAAAGGGGATGCTCATTCCTATAAAAACTGTCCCAATCAATGCCATCCCTATAAACTTCTTCGTAATCATCACTTTTTCACCGCCCTTAACGGGGAACTTTCACTTCTGATAAAATTTGATTGATCACATCATCTGTTTTAATACCTTCCACATAAGCTTCAGGCTTTAGAATAATACGATGTCTTAGGACTGGATAAGCAATCCTTTTAATATCCTCTGGAATGACAAAATCTCTCTCACTCAGTAACGCATTGGCTTTAGATGCTTGCATAAGTGCAATAGCTCCTCTTGGACTACTTCCTATTTCTACGAAGGATAGCTCTCTCGTTTTGTAAATGATTTGTGCAATATATTCAATCAACGAATCTTCCACACGAATCTTTTCTACTTCCTTTTGACACCCTAATAAGTCCTCTCTACTTCCTATTACATTGATTCCTACATTTTCAAGTGTTTTATCAAATCCCTCATGATATTTTTTAATTAATTCTATTTCCCCTTGAAGAGATGGATAATCTATATATATTTTCATTAAAAATCTATCTAACAAGGCTTCTGGGAGTAGATAAGTTCCTTCATATTCTACTGGATTTTGTGTAGCAAAAACCATAAAAGGATCTTGTAATTTGTATTCTACTCCATCAATAGTTACTCTTCTCTCTTCCATAGTCTCAAGAAGACCTGCTTGCGTCTTTGGCGGTGTTCTATTGATTTCATCTCCTAATAGCAGGTTTGTAAATATAGGTCCTTTTATAAATTCAAACGCTCTTTCCTTTGTATTATAGATTCTAGCACCTGTAATGTCTGATGGCATCAAATCAGGTGTGAACTGAACCCGATTAAAATCAATACCCATTGTCTTTGCTAATGATTTTATTAAAAGAGTTTTCCCAAGCCCTGGTACCCCTTCTAATAATACATGTCCCTTTGTTAATAAAGCTATGAGAATTAAATCTATAACTTCTTCCTGCTCAATGATTACTTTCTTCAATTCAGTTTTTATATTCCTCATTAAGTCCTTTGTTTTAATCGCTTCCAAGCCACTTCTCTCCTTTTTGCTAGCATTTGTGTTAATTCATCCATATCTTTTATGCTCCTCATAAAATCTTTTTGATGATTGGTTACTAATGGACCATGAAATATCCTTAAAGCCTTTTCTTTATGAGGCATACTATGTTTTTCCCATAAATCCATAATTTCTTCTTTCTTAACTCTTCTTTTGAAGGTCTTATTCACTTCCTTTTGCAGCTCCATAAAAAATTCATTATATACTGTATTCATGCTTCCTCCCTTTTCATAAAGGTTCGCAGCAGCATACAAATATTCATTTTCATCTCTTTCTATTTCATTTATGATTCTTTTCGCTTTTCCAAATCTCTTTCCTAAGTAGACAATTCCTCCTGCTATAAAGAATATGAGCTGAAACAATATAACCTTTACATAAAAAGGAAGATTTCGATATAAAGAAGGGGTTTGCCCTTGTTTGAAACGATAATATTCATTAAAATATATATCTCCTTTAAAATCTTCTATACACTTTAAAACAAAATAAGCGCCTTCTTTATTTTTTAAAAGGGTTTTATTTGTAATGAGGTTAATATCTCCAATCATAATCCTTCCTTTTCCTAAAGCATATACAAAAGCTTTTTCCTTATACTTTTTTAAAAGATTCGGATATTTATATTTTTTATATTGATCTGTTAAATAGATGAGCTTTCCACCCTTTTTAATAAAATTTTCAGCTTCCTCTAGTTTGAAAGAAAGAGGCTGTTTATTTTCAGTAATGACAAATATTCCTTTAGATTCTTGATCTAAAAAGGAAGCTGCATCAACGGTCACAGAATAACCTAAAGCTTTTAAGGTATCATAATAAATAGATACCCCTCTCTTTGAAGTATTTAGGGGTAAAGATTCATTATCTTTATTTGCCTTTCCTATGGTTTGATCAACAATATTAAAACGATTCACCAAGTAAATACCAATCAACAAAAATATAATCCCTATAACTTTATGCTTTTTCATGATAATTTTTGACCTCCATAAAAAGGTGATTCATTTCATTCTTATACCAAATAAACCCTTCTTCTTCAACCCCTTTATTTCCATACCAAATATATTGAAAATAATCACCTATGCCTTTAAAAAGATGACCTCCACTAAATTCTTTATCCCTTAATACCTTTAAGATCTCTTCATTGGTTTTTGAATCATCTAAAAAGCATAATGATTTTTCATTCATCCTCACCAGGATACTAATAAAATAGAGTCTAATAGCATCCTTATAATTTTTTTCTTTTTCATATTGTATAGCTTTTTTTTGTAAGCTTTCATAAGTTGTTTCTTCATCTATCGTTTCCCCATAAATAACCTTTTTCCTTGTATCTATACTTCTATTTTGTCTTGTCAAATAAAAAAGCAGCACACCGATTAAAAGAATTACAACAATAATAAAAGTATTTTGAGTTGTATTTGTACTAATACTTGAAGGGGAATTTCCCTTTCCAAAGACCTTTTCTAAAAGTTCTCCTAATTTTTCTAAAAGTTTATGAAAGAGATTTTCCTTTTCAGAAAGATGCTCATATTTAGAACTATTTATAATTTCGTTCATGTTTTTTTCAAATATTTCCTTTGGCAATCTCACTTTTTTACTCCTTTATTCTTTACTTAGATGGATAGACTGTATATTCACTGGATCTTTTTCTATCTTAAGTGTATCAACCATGTTGTGTATTTTAAACCCTTCTTTTTTATACTTCATATTCACATAATAAAGGGTCCATATAATGGGTAATGCTGGTGATAAAAATATTCCTACTATAAAATTGATAAAAGGCTTTGCTATGTTTCCATATAGCATAATCTGTGATATAAGAGAGTCTCCTCCATCCACCTTCCCCAGTGTAAAATAAATTAAGGCACAAATACCTGCAATTCCTGCATAAATAGATACTTGCACGCCCCATTCAAAGATCAAAATACTCACTACACGAAAGGCATTTTTTAGAACTTCTCCCTTTGCAAATTTTATACTCTTTTTAATAGACTCAAAGCCCTTTCCTTTATCAAATATAGCAATATGGAGGGTATAAAATAAATAACTTCCAATAACCGTTCCCAAAAAAGTATATAAGAGTACATTCATCATAATTCCAAAAAAGGTTAACGACTTCAATTGATTAGCAAAAATAGTAATGCTTGTAGTTGTTACTCCCATAACTGCCATAATAATCACAATAGGTAATAAGCATACAGCCAATGCAGTAGTTACCCTAATAGATGGCCCAAAGCTTGAAAAAGCCCTTCCTACTGCTTCAGAAGCATCTACATTTTCTCCATTTACATATCCATAAGCTATATGGAAAATTCCTGCTTTACTCATACATACAAAAGTTCCTATTCCTATAAAGATAACTGTAGCAAAGCAAATAAATCCAAATGTTCCTCCCTCTCCAAGGATATACGCCATAGGTATCAATATAAGACTTCCTACTAATGCAAGTAGTGTTACTATAATACCAAATATTATTTGATATCCTATGATGCTTTTTAACTTCTTTCTATACACTTCCATAGCTAAATCTAAAACTCTTGCATCTGTTATTTTTTCATTAAACCACTCTTTCATAATCTCCCTCCTTTTTTGTCTCTATAATTTTAACACATTTTGTATATTTTGGTAATATCCTTTATCCTTCATCCAAATAATCTTTTTTATACCAATTTCTCATATGACAATCTTTTTGTTTATAATTTTTCGTTACAAAAAGTCTTCCCTATAGAAAATACTATTTATTTTCATATTTTATATTTTATAGGAAATAATACATTTAGTATGCTGATCTATTGAATACCATATGATTTTTAGGAGGGATTTTATGATTACCAAAAGAGCAAATGAAATTATAAACGGGGAAGAGAATATTGAAGTCCTCTATAAAGGCATCTCTGTTTGGCTTGAAAATATAAATACAAGCACTGAAATGAGCACCATAAGAGTTCTTGAAAATAATGAAATGATTACAGTACCCCTTTCGGAATTAAGAGAAACAGACCGAGAACTGAAGTAAAAAATACACCTCTAAAAGCACAGAAACTTAGGGGGATTTTTATCTATGAATCTAATCTTGACAAGTTCCTTCCTTTCTACTATACTAGTTTTGTAGTTAAATTTCATAGTTTTTCGGCTTGCCACCGTTACAAGGTGAATACGAATTTTTCCTCGTAGAACAGGGTGATAACACGATACTTATTTCGTCCCTTAGATAAATTTTCTAATTTATCTAAGGGGCGTTTTTATTTTTTATATTTAATATTTATCTTACAAGGAGGTAGTACAAATGAATGATTCAAAGAAACTCAAGGAAGGTTACTTATTTGTTGTCATCTGCGCAGCCTGTTGGGGCATGATGGCAATACTTACAAGAAAACTAAGTGAATTAGGCTTTGATGATCTCTCTATATCAGCCCTTAGACCCACAGTAGCAGTAATTTTTTATGTGATCTATAATTTAATAAAAGATCCAAAATGCTTTAAAACTGATTTTAAGAGTATTCTATTTTTTATGTTTTATGGAATTGTTGCATTAGATGGCATGTTTATTTCTTTTACCTATGCAGTAAAATATACTAGTATTGCAACGGCTTCTGTTTTATTATTTACAAATCCAATTTTTGTAATGATTATGTCTTATTTTATATTCAAAGAAAAATTTACATTGCAGACAACGCTTGCTCTTATTTTATCCATTGTTGGATGCTTTTTGATTTCTAAAGGCTATGACCCTGAAGCATTAAAATTTGATAATCTATTTGGAATAGGCATGGGTGTATTATCAGGTTTTACCGTTGCCCTTCAAAATATTTTAGGTAAGCTTGGTGCAAAAAAATATTCTCCTAAAACCCTTTTAGTATATTCTTTTATATTTGCTTCACTTTTTTTATGGCTCTTTAGATCTCCTGTATCTTTAATAGAGAAAACGAATAGCTTAACGTCTATTTTCTATATCATTGCAATAGGCTTTGTAGCAACAGTTATTCCTAATGGATTATTTATAAAAGCATTACAATATATTGAATCTGGTAAAGCTAGTATTATATGTAGTATCGAACCGATTATTGCTGCTATATTAGGATACGTGATTTACAAAGAAACATTAGAAATGCCTCAAATCATGGGAATAGCTTCTATCCTATTTGCAGTCGTATTAATTCAGTTTAAAGTAAAAACATCCACTAAGAAAAAAAATAACCACAAGCTTTCTTATTCTTAAGATCAGCATTCTATTTTATCATTAATTTTTTCATGTGTATTCAAAAGGACCTATTCCCTATATGGGAATGGTCCTTTTTTATATGATTCATTTTCAATTATCCTAACTCATTCAATGCAATATGATATTTTGGATCTTCAATAATATTTACTTCAACAATTTCTTTTGCATCTTGAATAAACCCATAGCATTCTGTGCTTAAATGCCTTAAATGAAGCTTTTTCCCTAAGCTTTTATATTTTCCTGTTAACGTATTGATACTTTCTATCCCTGTATGATCAAAAACTCTCGCATGCATAAAATCTATTATAATATCTTCTGGATCGTTTTTAATATCAAAGGCTTCTATAAAGTTACGCGAAGAACCAAAAAATAAAGCTCCTCTTATTTGATATATTTTTGTTCCATTTTCTTCCATATGTGTATTCACATCTATTCTTTTCCCTTTTTCCCAAGCAAACACTAAAGAGGATACAATTACTCCTACCCCTACTGCAATGGCTAAATCTTCAAATACAGTAACTACTGAAACTAAAACAATCACAAAAGCATCTGCCTTTGGAATATTTCTCATAATTCTAAAGCTCGCCCATTCAAAGGTTGCAATCACTACCATAAACATTACGCCCGTTAATGCTGCTAGAGGAATTTTTTCGATCAAATCAGATGCAAACAATATAAATCCTAATAAGAATAAGGATGCTGAAATTCCAGATAATCTTCTACGCCCTCCAGAATTAATATTGATCATACTCTGCCCAATCATTGCACAACCACCCATTCCTCCGAAAAAGCCTGTTATGATATTAGCAAGTCCTTGTCCCATACATTCTTTATTACTTCTACCTCTTGTATCTGTAATTTCATCTACTAATGTTAAAGTCATAAGAGATTCAATAAGTCCTACTGCCGCAAAAATAACTGCATAGGGGAATATAATTTTAAGAGTTTCTAAATTTATAGGTACATTCGGCATATGAAAGGCTGGAAATCCTCCGCCAACACGAGCAATATCCCCAACCGTTCTTGTATCTAAATTGAAAATATTTACCAGTACCGATACAACAATAATTGCAAATAAAGATGCGGGTATTGCTTTTGTTAATTTAGGCAAAATATAAATAATCATCATAGTAAGCGCTACTAAGCCTATCATAATCCATAACTCTGTACCCATCATCCAATGTAGTGCTCCATCACTAGCTGCTACTTTAAATTGGTTTAATTGAGCTAAAAAAATCACAATAGCCAATCCATTTACAAATCCTAGCATAACCGGATGAGGAATAATTCTTACAAATTTTCCCAGTTTTAATACCCCTACTAATATTTGTATGATCCCCATTACAACTACTGCTGCAAATAAATATTCTACTCCATGCTGTGCTACAAGTGCTACCATCACAACAGCAAGTCCCCCTGTAGCTCCAGAAATCATTCCTGGTCTTCCTCCAAAAACAGAAGTAATCAGTCCCACTAAAAAAGCTGCATATAATCCTACTAATGGCTTAACTCCTGCTACAAGGGCAAAAGCTACAGCTTCTGGTACCAATGCCAAAGCCACTGTGAGTCCTGATAAAATTTCGTTTTTTACATTCATGGTTTCAACTTTTTCTTGATTAAATAACATACATTTCCTCCAATTCTTATAGTGTCACGAAAAATAATAATATCATATAATTTACACAAAATCTATACTAGATTTTTTAAAATATATTTTTGCAAAGGTGTAACGCTGCTTCATTAGCTATAGCCTTAATAATCATCTTCATAAACACGCCTTATTTCTCTACAAAATTCAATCATCTTTTGACTTTTATTCTATGGACTTTGAAATATTTTACATAAAATCCAAAGGTATATAATAACTGTAAAAATATTTATCAATCTTATGAATAGTGTAATATATACTTCTTTATTATGCTATAATAGGTATATGTATCATTTTTCAATTTATATAGAAAAGTAAATCTATTCACACTACTTTTCTTAGATTTACTATATTTTTTACTTGTAATTTTTGAAAAATTCATTTTTTTTCGAGGAGGGGTACTATGAGCAAAACAGTAAATATCGATTGGAACAACCTAGGATTTAGTTATATTAAAACAGATCTACGTTATGTTTCACGATGGAAAGATGGTCAATGGGATGAAGGAAAATTAGTTGAAGATAATAAGCTTTCTATTAGTGAAGCTTCCACAGCCCTTCATTATGGACAACAATGTTTTGAAGGATTAAAAGCATATCGTACAAAACAAGGCAAAATCCAATTATTCAGACCTGATCGAAATGCAAAACGTCTGAATGACAGTTGTAAACGTATTTTAATGCCTGAAATACCAGAAGAAAAATTTATAGATGCTTGTATTCAAGTGGTTAAAGCTAATGAACATTATGTTCCACCTTATGGAACTGGTGCGACCCTTTATCTTAGACCCTTTGTTATTGGTGTAGGAGATAATGTAGGAGTAAAACCAGCTTCTGAATACATATTCTGTATATTTTGTCTTCCTGTAGGTCCTTATTTCAAAGGAGGAATGACTCCTGTAAACTTTATTGTTTCAGAATATGACAGAGCAGCACCATACGGAACAGGAGCAGCAAAGGTTGGAGGTAACTATGCTGGAAGCCTTTATCCTCATGAACTAGCTGCTGAAAAAGGTTTTGCTGATTGTATTTATCTTGATCCAATGACCCATACAAAAATAGAGGAAGTTGGCGCAGCTAATTTCTTTGGTATTACTAAGGATAATCAATTCATAACACCAAAATCACCCTCTATTCTTCCTAGTATTACAAAATACTCTTTACTACATATTGCAAAAGAATACTTAAAAATAGAAGTAGCAGAAAGAGATGTTCATATCAATAACTTAGACGAATTTAAAGAAGCAGGTGCATGTGGAACTGCTGCTGTTATAACACCTATTGGTGGCATACAATATAAAGGAGATCTTCATGTATTCCATAGCGAAACAGAAGTTGGTCCTTTTACAAAAAAACTGTATGATACCCTTTATGGTATTCAATTTGGAGATGTAGAAGCTCCTGAAGGATGGATTGTAGAAGTTAAATAAGCTAAAGCTTGCCAAATTTTTGGCAAGCTTTATTTTAACCCTTTCTCAATTAGCTGAATATATTTTTTTATGCTTATATCCCCAGTATTTACGCCATCATACCAGATTTGATTATTATCAGATCTACTTGAAAAACATCTTGCCTTTAAAATGAGCTCTGGTCGATATTCAAAATGAAGAATATCAAAATGTGCCCACTTTCCGCCCCAAATAAAATTATTTTTTTCAAAGATCTGTACGATCTCTCGTGGATAACCCTTCAATCTTTTTTCTCCCTCCTCACGACATGTCCACTTCCAATAATCTCTTTTATCCCTTTTAAGATCAATGGCGGTTCCAAAGGAATGAGGGCTTAGTCGATTTGTTCCTGCAATTAAACGATAATTAAAGGTTCCACTAGGAGGAACTATAAAAGTATATAGCTTTTGTTTCTTTTGTGCTAAAAGAAGACTTTCCCCTACGGCTTTTTTTAAAGCTTCTCTCGCTTTATTATTTTGATTAAATGGATAATATTTATAACCAATTTTTAGATTCTTAAGATTGGACTCAATCTGATTCCTTGATCCTCCATATACTTCTTTTAATAAGGAATATACGCGGATGCGACCAGGGTCATAGCCCTTCTCCATTAAGCAATGACTAGGCGCAAGAGGATAGATTTGTTCCATCATATCTTGTAAATCTGGATTTTGAAGCTTTTGTTGCTCATTCTTCTTCTCTTTATCATCATAAAGAATTTTCTTTCCTGATTTCATAAGGATATAAACCCTATCTTTTTCCCCTTCTTCTACTCCAGTAATATCTTCAGGATACGCCATCATTAAGCATAATAAATCTCTTTTCATTGTTACATCATATTCATCTGTTTTAGATGGATCAGCAGTAAAGTTCTTTAAATATTCCTTTTGACTACATCCAACCATCATCAACAAGCTCAGAATTAATATAAAAATAAATCCTTTTTTCATCATCTCTTTTCATCCCTTCATAAAATGTTAATCTGAATTTATTTACTAACCACCTATGATTATTATGTGTACATGAAATAAATTTTACTATCTTTATAAATTTTCCATTCAACTTGATTCTATTTTTACAAAAATAAAAATCAGCCCAAAATAATCATTTGGACTGATTTTTTTATTTTCTATTTATCCAGTATATTTTTCATCGTAGAATTTATTACTATTTTCTCATCTTCTAATTCTATTTGTACATTAGAATTTTCTTTAATCTCTCCTAATAGATATTTTTCAGCAATTTCATCTTCTATATATTTTTGAATCGTTCTTCTTAAAGGTCTTGCTCCATATTTTTTGTCATATCCCTTTTCTAATATAAAATCTTTTACTTCATCAGAAACATTTATTTTTATTTCTTTTTCTTTGGCTTCCTCCATTACTTCTTTTAACATCAAATCAATAATCTTTCTTAATTCCTCTTTAGATAAATGTGTAAATGTAATAGTTTCATCTACTCTGTTTAAAAATTCTGGTCTGAAGGTTTCTCTTAAAGCGTCCTTTACACGATTTTCTAAAGCATTATAATTGTCTTTGCCAAAACCAATGCTATTCGTTTTAAAATTCGTTCCTGCATTAGAAGTCATAACAATCACTGTATTCTCGAAAAATACAGTTCGTCCTTGACTATCTGTTAATCTTCCATCTTCAAGAATTTGAAGAAGCATATTGAATACATCCCCATGGGCTTTTTCTATTTCATCTAAAAGGATCACTGAATAGGGTTTTCTTCTTACCTTTTCTGTAAGCTGTCCTCCTTGATCATATCCTATATATCCTGGAGGCGCTCCGATTAATTTAGAAACCGTATGCTTTTCCATATATTCAGACATATCAATTCGGATCATCGCTTCTTCACTTCCAAAAAGCTCAAAGGCCAGTGTCTTTACGAGCTCTGTTTTTCCCACACCAGTAGGACCTACGAAAATAAATGACGCAGGTTTTTTCTTCTTTCTAAAGCCTGAACGATTACGTCGTATTGCTTTTGATAAGCTAGTAACTGCCTCATGTTGTCCGATGACTCTTTGATGTAATCGATCCTCTAGATTTAAAAGCTTCTTGGCTTCTTCTTCTGTAATCCTTTGGACAGGAATTTTTGTCCAAGCTTCGATCACAAAGGCAATATCTTCTATAGTAATTTCTAATTGACAATTGTCTTTTATTTTATTGATTTTTTCTTCTATTTTAAATTCTTCCATTTTACATGCTGCTGCTTTTTCAAAATCATTTTGGGTAGCTGCTCTTTCTTTTTCTTCTTTTATTTTATTTAATTGCTCTTTTAAAGATTCCATTTCCACAAGTCCTTGGTTTTTTAAATTCGCCCGTGAACCAGCTTCATCGATTACATCAATAGCCTTATCAGGAAGGAATCGATCTGTAATATATTTTTCGGATAAATTAGCAGCAGCTACAATGGCGTCTTTTGATATTTTCACCTTATGATAATCTTCATAATAATCCTTTATTCCTTCTAATATTTCAATGGTCTCATCAATAGTAGGTTCTTCTACTAAAACAGGCTGAAATCTTCTTTCAAGGGCAGCATCCTTTTCTATATGCTTTCTATATTCTTCAAGGGTCGTTGCACCTATTACCTGAATATCCCCTCTTGCAAGAGCTGGCTTTAAAATATTTGCTGCATTCATGACTCCTCCATGTACTTCTCCAGCTCCCATGATATTATGGACTTCATCAATGACTAAAATCACATTTCCACACTCTGTTGCTTCTTTTATGATGGATTTCATACGTCCTTCAAACTGCCCTCTAAATTGAGTTCCTGCTACAACTGCGGTCAAGTCAAGAAGATAGATTTCATGGCTGAATAATTTTGCTGGAACTTGTTTATTCACAATTCGAACTGCGAGTCCCTCTGCTATAGCAGTTTTCCCAACACCTGGCTCCCCAATCAATATAGGATTATTCTTTGTTCTTCTATTTAATATTTGTACCACTCGATCAATTTCTTTATTTCTTCCAATAATCTTATCTACTTCATCATTTTTAGCTTTTTCTGTTAAGTTTGTTCCATATTGTTCTAAAAACTTCTTCTTTTTAGCTTTTTTATTTTTTTTCTCATTCTTTACCTCTTCCTTCACCGTGGCTGAAGGTTTGTCTTTTTCTTCTTCATCTTCTTTTTGAAAATCTTCTTTCATGAAGGAAAATCCTCCTTCAGCAAGATTCTCAAAGAAATTTTCATCCTCTACTCCATCTATATCCATATCCTGAAACATATCTTTCATTTGTTCCGTCAAATTCTCAATATCTTCTGGATTCATTCCAGCTTGCTTCATCAATTGGTCTACTACAGGAATCCCCATCTTTTTTGCACATTCTATACATAAACCTTTGATTTCAGTTTTTCCATTTTCAATTTGTGATGTAAATACAATAGCTATATTTTTCTTACAAACAGAACACATCTTCATATATATCATCTCCATCTTTATGTTATAAAAATCCTACTTTATTTAGTGGGAGCTTTTCTTATGAATATTTTGCAGATACAATTGCCATGGTTACAGTATAACATATTCCCCTATTATTAAAAATGAGCTTAGAGAACAATTCTCTAAACTCATGAAATTTTCTTTCATGTAAACTTTAAGCTTCTGGAACATTAATCCCATAAAAGATTTCTGTCATTTCTCTATCTAACTTTTTAATAATATCTTCTTTCTCTTTTTCACTTAAATCTACTTCATTCTTTTCAAATAAATAATTATCTAGCTTAAATTCCTTTAATTTCATCTTTGTATGGAATATATTTGATTGATAAATATTCATATCAATTAAACTATATCTCCTAATCGTTTCTTTGGCAATAAAATTTTGTATAGAGTTAATATCGTGATCTATAAAATGCTTTTTACCATCTATATCTCTAGTAAAACCTCTTACTCTATAATCTATAGTAATGATATCTGAATCAAAACTGCCTATTAGATAATTTAAAGCTTTCAGGGGAGAAATTTCTCCACAAGTAGCCACATCAATATCTACCCGAAATGTACTAATATCATTTTGAGGATGACTTTCAGGATAAGTATGAACCGTTACATGACTTTTATCTAAATGTCCAACGATATTTTCACGAACAGGTGTTAATATTCCTCTATTGCAAGAAGGATCTAATACATATAGAGGTACTTCCTCTTCTGAAATCAATAGTGTTACACTTGCCCCTTGAGGATCATAATCTTGTTTTGCAACATTTAAAACACTCGCCCCTATGGTTTCTGTAACATTTGTTAAAATTCTTGTTAATCTTTCAGAATTATACTGTTCATCAATATACTCAATATATCGTTTTCTATCCTCTTCAGTTTTTGTATAACAAATATCATAAATATTAAAACTTAATGATTTTGTTAGGTTATTAAACCCATATAATTTTATCTTGTTTGTATTATCTTTTGCCAACTAAACATTCCCCCATATATCTAAGTAATTTTCTCTTTGCTTATTATTAGAAATAAGCATAACTTTAATACCTTTGATCCTATTTTTAGTCTCTTCTTTGGTATTTTTCAACCTTTAGCCCGAGGATCTATAAAAGATATTTTAGTTTTAATAATAACTTTTCACCATATAGATTTTGTGAAATTTCCATAAAATTTTCTTTCTATAAGTTAATCCGTCATATTATATAATACCTTAAATTTTGATATTTTCCAATATATAAAATTGAGAAATTATATTTATTTTCTTCTTTTAATCATTCCCTATTTTATTAATATTTTTACTTAGTTTTTATAGAATTTTTTCTTTTCATTCGAGTTTAAGCTAGTGTTAATAAAAAAATAAACCCTTCGAACAAGGGTCTATTTTCCTATGATATAATTTCATATATATGCTTCACTGGTTCTGGCTTACTTTTACTGATACCAAAAGCTCCTTTAGCTGTTACTTCTGCTTGGCTATTATCTTCTAAATTCGTATGCAAGATGCATAATGTCTCACCACAATCAACCGGATCACCAATTTTCTTATTGATGGTTATTCCTGCTGCATAATCTATCATATCCGCTTTTGTTTTTCTTCCTGCGCCTAGTAGCATGGCTGCGATTCCTATACTTTCTGCATTGATAGCATTGATATATCCGCTTTCTGCTGCTTTTACTTCAATGTGATACTTTGCATTTGGAAGTTTACTTGGATCATCAACTACAGTATCATCTCCACCTTGTATTCTAATCATTTCTTTTAGCTTTTCTATAGCCTTTCCAGATTTAATAATCTCACTTAGCTTCTTATAAGCAGTATCAAAATCTTCAAATGCTCCACCTAGTATTGTCATATAAGATGCTATCGTTAAAGCTACAGTAGTTTCATCCTCTGATCCTTTTCCGCTTAATACTTCTATTGCTTCTCTAATTTCATTTGCATTCCCTACTTCATGTCCTAGTGGTTGATCCATGTTTGTAATAACTGCCACGGTCTTTCTATTTAATGCTTCTCCTATGTCAACCATCGTTCTAGCTAGTTCCTTCGCTTGCTCAACAGATTTCATGAAAGCACCAGATCCTACTTTTACATCTAGCACAATCGCATCTGCTCCTGATGCAATTTTTTTACTCATAATACTACTTGCAATGAGTGGAATACTATTCACAGTAGCAGTTACGTCTCTAAGGGCATACGTTTTTTTGTCTGCTGGCGTTAGATTTGATGATTGCCCTACTATTGCCATCTTATGCTTATTTACATTGGCAATAAAATCTTCTTCCCTTAATTCTGTTTTAAAGCCTTTTATTGATTCTAATTTATCAATGGTTCCTCCTGTATGACCAAGACCTCTTCCTGACATTTTTGCAACAGGAATACCGACAGAAGCTACCAGTGGTATTACGATTAAGCTTATTTTGTCTCCTACTCCTCCTGTTGAATGTTTGTCAACTTTTACACCTTCGATTCTTGATAAATCAACTTGATCTCCAGAATTTACAAAAGAAATGGTTAAATTAGATATTTCTTCTTTATTCATTCCTTGAAAGCATACTGTCATTAAAAAAGCTGACATTTGATACTCTGGAATCTCACCATTTGTATATCCCTTAACAATAAAATCAATTTCATCTTTATTGAGTGATTCTCCATGTTTTTTCTTCTGAATCAAATCAACCATTCTCATTTTAATCACTCCTTTTCATACAACTTCTTTCATCTATAAAAGTTTAATCCTATTTGTAAATGTTTTCATTATAACGAAATGTTGGATATTAATATCCAGCATTTTCATCTTTCTTTCCTTCAACAATTGCAATCGAAGCACTAGCTCCTATACGACTAGCTCCTGCTTTTATTACCGCGTCTGCATCTTCTCTGGTTCTTACACCTCCAGAAGCCTTAACACCTAAATCAGGTCCTACAGTTTTTCTCATAAGTGCTACATCTTCTACAGTTGCTCCACCTGTTGAGAATCCTGTTGAAGTTTTTACAAAATCAGCTCCAGCTTCCTTTGCAATTTCGCATACCTTTATTTTTTCTTCATCATTTAAAAGACATGTTTCTATAATTACTTTTACTAAAGCTTGATCCTTTGCTGCATCTACTACTGCTTTGATATCTTCTCTTACTACGTCGTATTTTTTATCCTTTAATGCACCCACATTGATAACCATATCAATTTCTTGTGCTCCATTTTCAATAGCTTGCTTTGTTTCAAAGGCTTTTACTTCTTTTGTTGTAGCTCCTAGTGGAAAACCTACAACTACACATGTTTTTACATCTGTTCCTTCTAATTCAGTTCTTACAAGGGAAGTATAATATGCATTTACACATACAGAAGCAAATCCATATTCTCTTGCTTCAGCACAAACTTTTTTAATTTGTCCCTCTGTAGATTGTGGTTTTAATAATGTGTGATCAATAAATTGTTGCATTTTCATTTTAATCCTCTCCTTTTATTATTTAATATTTAAATTTTTATAAGTATTCAATGCATGTAATCGGTTACACATCTTTACAATTTAAGATGTAAATGATTCATCATTCACATCTATTTTTCAATATATTTTTCTGACCCATTTAATATAATCTCTGGTAGAAGGATGGTTCTTTTAATTTCTTTATTCTTTTCATCATGTAGCCGATCTATCAGCATTTTCATTCCTTTTTTCCCTAATTTTAGGGTAGGTCCATTAATACAGCTAATATTCATTCCTATGATGTTTAAAACTTCTAACTTATCAAATCCTATAATAGCCATATCCCTTGGAATATGAACCTTTTTTTCATAAAATGCTTTCATACATCCTAAAATCATCATATTACTGCTTACAAAAATAGCAGTAGGAGGATCTTCCATCTTTAATATTTTCTTTGTTATTTCATAAGCATGTTCATATTTATATTCCCCATAAAAAATATATCTTTCTTCTAAAGGAATATGATACTCCTCTAATGCTTTTTTATATCCAATAAATCTTTCTTTAGCAGGTCTTGAATCCATTTGACCATTGATAATAGCTATTTTTTTATGTCCTTCTTTAATAAGTGCTTCCGTTCCATCATAAGCACCCTTTATATGATCAATGAAAACACCACTGAAGTTTTCATATTTTACATGTCCATCTATTAAAATAATAGGTATTCCAAATTTTTCAAGAGTTCCTAAATATTCACGATTTTCTTTTTTTTCTGTAAGGGCAGGTGTAATGAGAATCCCTTGAATTCTTTGCTCTTTTAAAAGCTGTAAAGCTTTTAATTCCTTTTCTACATTATCATCTGTATTAAATAAAATAATATTTAAATTATGTTCATCTGCTACCTCACTCACGCCTTTGATCACTTCTCCAAAAAATGGATCATTGATTTCCGGAACAATTACCCCTATTGTATTTGTTTTTCTTGTAGACAAACTACGAGCAATGGCACTAGGAGTATAATTTAATTCTTTTATCGCTTTTAAAACCTTTTGCCTTGTTTCATCCTTTACATATCCAGAATTATTTAAAACTCTTGATACAGTTGCACGAGATACTCCTGATTCCCTAGCAATATCATTAATTGTAATAGGCATTTTTGTTCCTCCCTACAGGCCCCATAAAACAGGTAGCAAATCAACTCGTGTTACCGGTTTCATATCTATTATAAATGAAGTTTCGATAAATTTCAATTCGTATATAATAAAAAGACTTCTAATCGAAGTCTTTTTATTATACACACTCTTATACTTTATAGTCTTGAGGTGTTCCAAAATATTCTATCCGATTATACTGAGGATACATAGAATGAAAATGTACAAATATAGGAGCATCCTTCAAATATGGATGTTCTTTTAACAGCTTCCTATCCCCATAAAAAATAGCTTCTAAGGCTAAAGGTAATTCCCGTTTAAAAATCATATATCTCCTAGCAGCAGAATTTATACCAAATTGACCATTTACATAAACATATGCATTGAAAATATATTTTCCATTCATTTTACTCCAATGGGCTAATACTTCATCTCTCATAACCGGATCAATGGCCTCATAATCATATTCAGGACCTATTGTCAAAAATAATTCTCCTGTAATATCTGAATGGGTTAAGGTATACTTCCTAGGTATAATAGGATTTTCTTTAGTAATTGGTGGAATAAATGTAACTGAAAGCTTATCAGGATTAAGTCTACTCAAAATCCCTTCCCCCTTTATCTTTTAATATGTCTATTATTTATTTTATGTCTCTACTTAAAAAGGGGAACTATTTCTTTGAATACAGTGATTTATTAAAATTTATAAACATAACATATAATCAATCTGCTTGGATAATATTAAATTCTTTATATTCCATTCTCGAGCGAGGATCAGAAGTCTTTTTAGTCAGAACCATCTCTGATATTATTGATTATAAAGCAACAACCATCCCCCTATAAGAATTAGAATCGAACCAGGTATTTTTTCTTTAATATTTTCTTGGAAAAATATATAAGAGAGAATCATGGTGATAATCATGGAAACCTGAGTAAAAGGTTCTGCTATACTAAGTTCTATATGATTTAAGGCAATCAGTAAAAAAAGATAAGCAAAGCCATTAATAGCACCACTAATAATTGAAATAGCTTTTTTACCATTGAATACACTATGTATAAACCTTCGTTTCTTTTTTACAAATAAAAAAATCCATATATTCAGTGCAATAAAAAAATATAAAACAGTAGAATAAAGAACAGGAGATGCAGATACATAAAAATATTTGTCTACGATTCTTCCTAATGATTGAAGTACCACAAATAAAAGCATCCATCTACAAGAGGAATCATTCAATATAAATTTAATAGATTTTAATGGTGATCCTATTCTTTTTAGTATAGACAATCCAGCAATCATAATAATCACACCAATAACCTTTGTAATGGTTATAGCTTCTCCTAAAAATAGAAAGGATAATATCATTAAAAACAATGAATTCAGACTATGTATTGGGGTTACAAGAGAAACTTCTCCTGTTGATAGGGCCGTAACATAAGCAACAAAGCCTACTGCATATACCAAACTGCTTATATAACAGGGTATAAGAAATTTAAAATTATCTATCTCTACAAATAAATTAAAGGGTAATAAAAATAAAGCCCCTATAAAAAAGAATAGAAAGCTAGCAGCCGTATTACTATAAATATCACCCTCATCATTTCCTAATAACCTTACTACAATTCTTTCTACAGACATCAATATGATTCTCAAGACTAATGCAATATAAGACAAAATCATTTGTATCCCCCTTACGCTAATAAAATATATTATCTAACATAATAATTTTTTATTCAATTACCGGTGTAACTTTGTTTTTAATCATTAATTCATCCTCTCTTACAAAACAATCATACGCTAATATTTTAATCCCCTTCTTTTTTGCCATTTTTAATACTTCTTCAAATTTAGGATCTGTTATCCCATTTGCTCCAAAACTCTTCATATCTTCTATCTGAATCAAAAACAAAATATAATTTTCATATCCTTCTCTTTGTAAGTTGATTAACTCATGAATATGCTTTCTGCCTCTTTCAGTCGGTGCATCCGGAAAAATGCATTCTCCATTTTTTTCGAGTGTAACACTTTTTACTTCAATAAATCCCTTTGTATTTCCCTTTTCATAATAAAAATCAAACCTTGAATTTTTATGTTTTACTTCTTTTTTTAGATGATCTATATCCTTCAGTTCTTCAATCTGATTATTAAGTATCCCTTCATAAGCTACATAGTTTGTAATTTGGGAGTCAATATTGATTAAAATTTTATGATCTTTATAGGCTCCAACCAATGAATATTTTGTTTTTCTATTAGGATTTGTAGCTTTTTCCAACAGTACGGGTATGCCCTTTTTTAGTATTTCTTTGCATCTTCCTGTATTTTTCACATGAACAATCTCTTCTTCTCCATCTAAAAGAACATAGGCAATAAATCTATTGGGTCTATCTAAAAAAATAGCTTTTTTAATTTCTTTATATTTCATATAAACCTCCCTGTTGATCATAAGTTATTCCTCTTATTATAGCAATCAAAAATACAAAAATCATCTACTATATCATGTTCTCTCAGTAAATTTTCTAATGTTTTTCCCACAAATCCGTAAACTCTACCTACTGCTAATCCATCTGTAGCTGTAACATTATAAATGATAAAATTTTAAACACACACCTAATTTTCCCTCCTATTGTTATTGTATAATAATTCTAAATTCTTTTGAACATAATTTATTAAGTAGGTTTTTTCTTTTTAATCATTCTTCTTTTGATATAATATAATTAGGACTTTAATGAATCACATCATAAAGGGAGGACTTTATTTGGAATATTTAAGAAAAAATTTAAATCAAATAGATGGAAAAGGCTATAAAGCGTATAAAGATATTCAAGGAACCTATAGAGGAGATGATTTTCTTCTTCATATCGATCATGTTCAAGCAGATCCTTTTGCCAGTCCATCTCGTATAAGAGTTGAATTTCCAAAGGATATAGTAAAATTCAAAAAAGAATTTTATCAAACAAAATATAGAAAAATCGCCTTTGAAGATTTTTTTGCTAGGGAAGCAGCTAAAAATATTCAATCTTACAGTACCCATAAAAATGGCTCTGGAAAAAGTGGATTGATCTTAATAGATGCACCCGGTCAAGAAATACTAGAAAGAACAGCTGTCAAAATAAGTAATCAAAAAATAGAATTTCGTTTATCTGTTGGTCTTCCTGCTAGGGGTAGAACTATTTTAGGAAAACAAGCTACAAGACTTCTTTGTGGAGATATTCCAAAATTGCTGAAAGAGGCTGTTTTTGAATACGACAAAAAACATCTCATCAGCCATTTAGAATTGACAGATCAACAACAAGCTATACGAAATTTTTTAAGTACTAATCAATATGTTTGCTTTATAGGAAATGATTCTATTTTGCCAAGAGAAAGTGGTATTAGCAATAAACCCCTGAAGTTTGAGAACGTAGTTCCCTTTTTATCTCCCTCTTCTTTAGAAATAGAAATTCCCATTCCCCACAGTGAACCTATAAGGGGGATGGCCATTCCAGAAGGAATCACCCTTATTGTTGGAGGGGGATATCATGGAAAAAGTACCTTATTAAGAGCTATTGAACGAGGGATTTATAATCATATTCTTGGCGATGGAAGAGAATATGTTATTACGAATCCTACTGCTGTAAAAATAAGAGCAGAAGATGGAAGACACGTTGAGAAGGTCAATATATCTCCATTCATCAACAATCTCCCCTTTAATAAAGATACTACAAGATTTTCTACAGAAGATGCCAGCGGAAGCACTTCTCAAGCTACAAATATTGTTGAAAGCTTAGAAATGGATAGTAAAGTTTTACTCATTGATGAAGATACTAGTGCTACAAACTTTATGATTCGTGATGGTCGCATGCAGGAATTAGTAGGAAAAGAAAAGGAACCGATCACCCCTTTTATCGATAAAGCAAAACAATTGTATGAAAATCATAAAGTTTCTACTATTCTAGTCATTGGTGGATCAGGAGATTATTTTCATATTGCAGATCATATTATTATGCTAGACGAATACAAAGCCATAGATGTAACAAAAAAAGGAAAGGATATTGCAAAGAAATTTGCCCATATTAGAAAAACAGAAGGTGGAAAAATTTTCGGAAAAATTTCTAAGAGAACCATAAAAAATCAAAGCTTCAATGCTTCTAGAGGAAAAAAAGAAAAAGTTGATACAAAAGGACTTCACACCATCGTCTACGGTACCAGTAATATTGATCTATCCTTTGTAGAACAATTAATAGATCCTAGTCAAACTCGTGCCATTGCCCTTATGATAAAATATTTATCAAAGAATTTAGTAGATAACACTACACCTCTTTCAACTCTTATTGAAAAATTATACATACAAATTGAAAAAAATGGACTAGAAATTATTTCTCCTTATAGGGGAAAACACCCTGGAAATTTATCACTTCCTCGAAAATTTGAATTATCCGCAGCAATCAATCGTTTACGTACCCTTAAGGTAAAATAAAAAATATCTTCACTCCTTTATAGGGGTGAAGATATTTTTATAACGTGATCAATCTTCTTCTATATCTTTTTTTCCTTCTAGCATATCTCTTATAATCAAATCTATTTCATACTCACTTAGTAATTCTTTTCTATATCTTTTCATTTTTTCTTCTACTAGATCAATTGTTTTATTTTCCATAGTTTTCACCTCTTTTTTAGTATATTCTATTCTTCATTCCTTACTCATGATAAAAAAATTTAAGAATGTGTTATTTTTTGAAAAAATGGGTATATATAAATCATGTAATACTAAAAAATAAAAAAACAAAGGAGAGTCATATATGAACAACTTAGGACAAATGATACAAAGTGGAGATTGGAAAGGTGAAAAGCATGTACCTATCATTCATGCTCCTGAAAAAATAGAAAAGGAAATCTTAACAGAAATTAAAGTTTCTATTGGTGATGCTATTAAACATCCTAATACAATAGAACATCATATTTCATGGTTTAAGCTATTCTTCTTACCTGAAAATGGAAAATTTCCTGTTGAATTAGGTACCTTTGAATTTAGAGCTCATGGTGAAGGAAATGTTTTTGATGAACCCTATGTATCTACTCATGTAAAATTCAAAAATTCTGGAACTCTTTACGCATTAAGCTATTGTAACCTTCATGGATTATGGGAAAGTTCAAAAGAAATTGTTGTTGAATAAACCTATCAAGCCACAAATAGATCTATCTATTGTGGCTTTTTTATTTGCTAGAAAATGATAAAATTTAGAATCTGTGAATATCCTTTTTAGTACTTTATCCCCATAATTCTTAGGTTTTATTGTATAATATTAAATAAATACCATAAGTAGAGGATTGATTTCATTGATAAATTTTAAAAAGCTTTTTTATCTTTTAATCGGTAGCGTTTATATTCCTGATGAACTATTACATACTAGTGAACAAACGCTTCTTCATATATCCGATACACCTGCTAACTTTTTTTCCGTATTAAATTTTTTAATATCCAAGCTGAAACCAGATTATATTGTTCACACAGGAGATTTAGTTGATAACATTAAGCTAGAAATCTATCCCTATAGATTAGAAGAATATAAAAAGAAAGTACCTCAGCTCATTCATCTATTAGAAAATTCTTCTGCTAAAAAAATTTATTTAGCTTTAGGAAATCATGACGACAAAAAAATTGTTAATAATATAACAGAAAGGGCCCAGATTATAGAAAAAAGTGATATAATTAGTCTTGAAGATCTAGAAATAAAAATCACTCATTTTCCTGATGAAATAAGAAAGTCTTCATCTCAATACAATTTATTTGGTCATGATCTTACAATCAACAGTAAAATAGAAGATGAAAAAATTTATCTCAATGGGATTTTAGGCATCAATATCATTTTACTTAAGAGCAAAAGGATATTTACGCTACCTTATCCCTATGGTACAGATGACAGTCGACTAGGTAAGTTTAAAATTGGATTTTAAATGGGGGGAATATTATGTTTTCTATCATAAGAAGCGGTCCAAAGATTTTAATTTTAGAAAGCGCTTATATTAATGAAGTCATCCTTTATTTTAAAAATCATTTCAATGCTTTTCAATGTAATATAGATACAGCCTTTGAAAAATCTAATGAAGATAATATCGTTATTCTATTAACAGAAAAGATGAAAGATCTCCTTCATTTGACAGATATAAAAAATATCCTAATCGTAAAGGGAGAAGTTGACGAAGTTTTAAGTCATATTCTAAACCATCAAAAATATGATCTGGTATCTCATTCAAGAATCGCTCCAAGAATTATTATCATGAGATACTTTGGGGATATTGAAAAGGTAGTCAATGAAGTTAAAGAAGATTATCATGCACACATAGATACCTTTAATGAAATACTAGAAAAAAACAATGAGGGAACTGTTATCGCTTTTACAAAGCATCCTTTGAACCATCCTATCAGTCTTTCAAATATATATGAAAAATCTTTATTGATTCATGAAAACCATTCTACTCTCATGAAAGCTTTAAGAATTCATGATTTGAAATATTTAAATATTGGACTAGATAATAAAGATTGGTACGAGTTACATATTAAAATATATGATAGCTACGGAGAATATGCCCTTCACTACGAAAGACTTGTTCACATTATGGAAAATCTACAGCTTGGATTGATCTTAGGAGAATCCTGGGGAACAGATGCCGCCACCATCTTTTATTCTGTTGGTATTTACCGCATTCGTTTCTTCACCTTTTATGAACCCTCCTACATAAAAAAAATGCTTTTAGGTCTTGAATATCTAGACGATGGTACACGAATTGTTGATTTAGACCTTTATCACAAAAGAAAAAAGGTTTATTGGAGTGATTTAAAAAATAAAGAAAAAAGAGATAAAACCTCATTAAGTAAAATATATAGAGATAGAATCCTTGCAACTTTAGAAAAAGATCCATTAGAAGAATTATTTGTATTAGAAGAAAAAATCTTAAATACAAGATATTAAAGCCATTTCACTTTAAAGAAATGGTTTTATTTTTATACATATAAGCATTTTTAGAACACAAGTTCTAATAAATATGCTATAATAAATCAGAACATACGTTTTAATTACTCAAAAAAGGATGGTTTCATTATATGAATGGTAAAACACATATGCTATTTGGTTCTGTAGCTAGTTTATATTTACTTCCTAAATTAGGCTATGAACCAGTCCTGACTACAACTGCAGCAGCTTTAATCGGTTCTTTGATTCCTGATATGGATCATCCCAAAGCAAAGATCAATCAAAAAATTCTTCCTATGAAAAATAAAGTAGGTAAAATTTTATTTTACTGTGGTATTGGCGGTTTTTTACTTTATCGATACGGTCTTGAAAATCGTTTGACCTTTGCCTCAGCCATTATATTAATTTTAATTGGCTTATCTCAACATAGAAGCTTCACCCATAGCATTTTAGGCATCGGTAGTATGGCTGCTATTGCCTTTTTTGTTCTCAAAAGTACTCTTCCCTTGCAAATTATTTTATCCTTTATCATCGGTCTTATTTCCCACCTAATAGGGGACTTTATGACCGTTGCAGGAATTGAGCTTTTTTATCCTTTTAGCAATAAAAAATATCGGTTTGTATTAACGATTTCTTCTGGCAATCTGGCTGAAACTTTTATTGGTTTATTCTTGATCTATTTGATTATAAATTTTTATATGCAAAATGGCTTTTCGATGAATTTCTTTTATAGTTTATTACATATGATTACCCATTAAAAAACCACTCTTCCTTTAGAAGAGTGGTTTTTCTTATGATTATTTATTTTGTTCCATTTAATAATCCATTTAATGTTACTCCGACTATTGCTGCAAGACTTAATCCTGATATTTTAACAGATGCAGTTATTGGAATGGCAATAGCTATACCTGTATACTTTTCAATGTAGGCTGCTCCTAATCCAAGGATTAAAATAGTTGCCATAACTATTATATTTTTAGCATTAAAGGCTACCTTTTCATTTTTTATGGTCTTTACTCCGATTAGTGAAATCATACTAAAGAGCATCAAGCTTATTCCACCCATTACTGGTACAGGAATAGTTCTTAAGAATCCTCCAATCTTAGCTACAAATCCTAATATGATTGCAAACACTGCTGCTAGTCTTAATATGGCAGGATCATAATTTTTTGTAATGGCTAAAACTCCTGTATTTTCTCCATAAGTAGTATTTGCTGGTCCTCCTATAAACCCTGCAAATAATGTTGCCAATCCATCTCCTAAAAGAGTACGGTTTAAACCTGGGTCTTCAATAAAGTTTTTCCCTACTACTTGCCCATTTGTTGTAATATCTCCTATATGCTCCATAAATACTGCAAGGATTACTGGCGCAATAATGGCAATAGCCCCTGCTTCAAATTTTGGAAGAGTAAAGCTTGGCATTGCTAGAACTGGTATCTCTTTCATTCCACTTAAATCTACAATTCCCATTTGTAAAGAAACTAAATATCCTACTACTACTCCTGTTAAAATAGATAATTGCTTTGAAAATCCTTTCCCTTTTAGGGTAATGGTCAATGCTACACCCAAAGTAATTACTGCTACCATAAAGTTACTTTTTGCCATCCCATAGGCTACAGGTACAAGATTTAAACCAATTACCATAATCATTGGACCTACTACTTGAGCTGGTAAGAATCTTTTTATTTGATCTACACCTATTTTTTTAATAATAAAGGATGTCATTACATATAATAATCCTGCTACAATAATTCCGCCTTGTGCATAAGTTAAATCTCCATTATACATTTCTTTAACAGTCAAAATAACTGGAATAAAGGCAAAGGATGATCCTAAAAATACAGGTACTTTTCCTTTTGTTACTAGATGAAATAATAATGTTCCTACTCCTGCTGCTACTAATGCAACAGATGTATCAAGACCTGTCAATATAGGAACTAACACCGTTGCTCCAAACATAGCTACTAAATGTTGAAGGGCTAATATTACTTTTTTTGCTGAGTCAAATCCTACTGTATTGCTTTTTTCTTTTACATTAGATTTCCTTAATATATTTTCTGACATAAAAAAACCTCCTTTGATTTTTTAAGGAGAAAGTATCATACTTCTCCTTTTTCAGCCTCTCTGGACCGAATTAAAAGGCAACTATTTTAAGTTATATAAAAAAACTTCTTGCCTACTGACAAGAAGTTATGATCCTATGTAAATTCACATAAGTAGTTCCTCTCTTGTCAGCCTCTCTGGACTGAATTAAAGATCTCTTTTTAATTCTAAATCATTATAGCATCTTTTCCTCTTAGGTGCAATATGATTTTTTTAATAACTTCAGAAAATAGCAAAGCCTTTTTTGTCTAAAAATGTTATAATAAACGTGGAATTTTATATAGAAAGGATTATGCTATGGATACTTTAAATCAATTTATAAAATACGTGAAATTTGATGAAGAAAAAAGAATATTAATTTCTCTACAAAATCAATTTGAAAGCTATTTACAAGATCAAAAAGTTAGATCTATGTTAAAGGATGCTGCACAGTCTATATTAAAGGACGACTTTGTTCAGCTTGAAATTGGTAAAAATGTATGTAGACTTACTGTAGCTGATGGTACAGAAGAAAAAAATTTAGAACTTGTAAAAACAGAGCTTGTAAAAGGACTTGAAATGGCTATGGCTTTTTTACAAATGCAAAATATGAAAGATCAATAAAAGATTGACAATTTTTCTGTCAATCTTTTATCTTTACATCAATTATTTATTGTAAAGCTTATTCTTCTTTTTTACAAAATCTCATATCTATAAAATATTCTTGATCCTTTACTTTAATAAAATGATCTTTATAATTTATTTCAAAGTTAACAAGTGAAGAATGTACATCTATATTTCTTAATAAATGAATGGTACAAATATGACTACTTTCTAAAGTAGAAAACCTAAAGAGGATTCCCTTCACAGCAGAAAACTGCATTCTTGAATGTAATGCTATCCCTTCCTCTACATATACGTTCAAAGTTCTATTTTCTATAGACAACAATAGATCTATATCATTTTCTTCTTCTCTTATGGTTCTTATTTCAAAATCATGCTCCATATAAAAATTTTTATTGTTATAAATCAATGGTATCTTCTCCTTTTTAAAGCTATTTGTTTTTAAAAAATAGTATAGATTTCTCAATCAAAGCATTCATTTATAATAAATTCTTTAAGCTTTCTCTAGGTACTCTATCCTGATCATATCAAAATATTTTCCTAATAACAATATAACTTATACCCTCATACACTCCTATCAATAGATATATTCTTTTTTTCATTAACAACCTCTTACTCATGTGATATAATTATGAGTAGTTATGTCTAATTACTTTTATATTTTTTTCTTTCTGTATTAGGAGGGGGATTTACTTTGACAGAAAATAACGAAGGAAGATCTAGAAGTGAAAAAAAGAAAAAGAAGAAAAAAATAAGTATCCTAAGAATACTTATTCTTGTGTTTTTATTGTGCTCCTTTATTGGAGGTGGTGCATTATTTGGATGGGTTTTTGCAATTGTTAAATCTGCTGAACCTATTGATGGCAGCGATATTTACACACGTCTTGATGAAAACTCCTTTATTTATGATAATCAAGGAAAGCTCATCGAAAAGGTTGAAGGAGATGGTTTAAGAACAATCGTAAAAATCGATAAAATTCCACAAGATCTTAAAGATGCTTTTATCGCCATTGAAGATCAGGATTTTATGACCCATAGGGGAATCAATCCAAAAAGAATTTTAAAAGCATTATGGGAAGATATTAAAGCAGGTGCTCCTGTACAAGGTGCTAGTACAATTACCCAACAATTAGTAAAAAATCTTTATTTAACAAATGAAAAAAAATTAGAAAGAAAAGTAAAAGAAGCCTATTATGCCTTTCAGCTCGAAAATCAATTAATGAAATCACAAATTTTAGAAGCCTATTTAAATACTGTCTATTTAGGTGGTGGCGCTAAAGGTGTTCAAGGTGCGGCTTTCACTTATTTTTCAAAGGATATAAGTGAACTTGATTTAGCAGAATGTGCACTCCTAGCAGGGATTACAAAAAATCCTTCTAAATATTCACCATTAAAAAACCTTCGAAAAGGAGATGTTGATCCAAATAGACATTATATTATAGATGATAGTGATGAAATTTATACTATGGTTTATGATGAAAGATATAAACCTAGACAACAATTGGTTTTAAAAATCATGAAAAATGAAGGTATGATTACAGAAGAAGAATATCAAGCAGCAATGAATGAAGATTTAAAAACACATCTAAAACCAGGAAAAAAACAAGTTCATGGAATTTCATCATTTTTTACGGATAAAGTAAAAAGTGATGTCCTAGAAGCCCTTGTGCAACAATTAGGAAAAACAGAAGAAGAAGCAAAAGCCATGCTTTATAATAAAGGGCTTAGAATTTACAGTACCATGGATTTGAAAATCCAAAAAATCCTTGAAAAGGAATATGAAGATAATAAAAATTTCCCAGGATTAATCGCAAAAAAAGATGGTGCAGGAAATATTTTATCAAAAAGTAGAAAAGTTTTAATGTATAAACGTAGCAATCTTATAAACAATCAGGATCAATTGATCATTCCTAAAGGAGATTATCAATATGATTCAGCAGGAAATCTTATTCTCTTTAAAGGAAGACGCTTCAATTTTACATCCCTTTATGAAAACGGAAATATAGCAGGTGTTCGAGTTTCTCTAAAAGATGCTTATAATTTAAATGCAGCAAAAGAAATTATCATGTTCAAAGGTGGGAATTTAAGTATTCCAGGAGAATATAAAAGCTATAACAATGATAAAAACGTCCTCATAAGCAGTAGCTTTTTATCCTCTAATCCTGAGTTTTTCACTAAGAATAGTAGTGGTCATCTACTCATCAATAAAGGAAATTATTATCTAAGTGATAAGGGTGTTGTACAGCCTCAATCAGCTATGGTTATTATAGATCCTTATGTAGGAGAAATAAAAGGACTTGTAGGGGGTAGGGAGGTTAAAGGTAGAAAACTATACAATAGAGCCATTGAGCCAAGACAACCAGGTTCTTCTATTAAGCCTTTAGCCATTTATACACCAGCCATTGATAATGGATGGACAGCCGCTACGGTTGTAGATGATGTTCCTCATTATGATCGTAATGGTCGTATCTGGCCTAGAAACTGGACGAAACGATTTGATGGTTTATCTACTCTTCGCCGTGGAGTTGAAATGTCTATGAATGTTGTAGCCGTAAAAATCGGTGAACAAATTGGTGTTCAAACCTCTATAGATTATCTAAAGAAATTTGGTATTACAAGTATTGTAGAAAAGGGTCGATATAATGATCAGAACTTATCTGCTGTAGCCCTTGGAGGTATGACTAAGGGAATTAGTCCCTTAGAGATGACAGCAGCTTATGGAGCTTTAGCTAATGAAGGCATCTATATAAGGCCTAAATCCTTTACCAAAATTACAGATCGAGAAGGAAATATTATTTTAGAAAATGAAACCTTTAAAAACTATGTGGCTAGTCCTGGAGCTGCATTTATCGTAACAGATATGATGAAAACAACTGTAACTCAAGGAACTGCTTTTAGAGCAAAATTAAACAATAAAAATATTCAAGTAGCTGGAAAAACCGGTACTACATCCGATAGCTATGATGCTTGGTTTGTTGGATATACACCTTATTATGTAGGTGCTGTATGGATGGGAAATGACCTACAAATAGAGCTAGGAAAAACAGCCACAAGAGGAAAGCTGTATCTTTGGAAAAAGGTTATGGATCAAGTCCATGAAGGATTACCAGGTAAGAGTTTCACAAAGCCTAAAGATGTTATATCTGTTGTAGTAGATAAAAAATCTGGAAAGCGTCCTACTGAATTTAGTAAACTAGACCCTAGAGGTACAGTAGGATCAGAATTCTTTATTAAAGGGACAGAACCGAAAGATTATGATGATGTACATGTTCAAGTGGAAATAGATACAAGTACTAATAAACTAGCTACCCCTTATTGTCCACCCGCATTAGTTGAAAAGAAAGTATTTATTAAAAGAAAAGTTCCATATGACCCAGCTAAAAACAATGGTATCGTACCAGGTGACTATCAATATGAAGCCCCAACTGAATATTGTCCAGATCATAATGAATTTACTACTCAACCGCCAATAGATTTTATACCTTCTCCAATTCCACCACAGGAAGGTATAGACGAAAATAATGGTTCAGAAGATGTGATCATCACTCCAGATGAAAATATGAATAATGATATTATTATTGACACACAAAACTAAAAGAAGACTCTTAGGAGTCTTCTTTTTATTGGGGTGTTGTATCTTTAGGAGGAGAGCAGTCCCTGTCTTTTGTTTTTAGAAAATCTGGCCGATATCTTATTTCAGGAATAGGCTTTCGAAAAAATACAGTAGAAAAGCCTCTTCTATTAAATGGAATCAATGGCCATAAATAACTTACTCCACCAAAGGATTTGGTTCTAAAAAGTACAATGAGTAGAAATAACACACCTATAAAGAATCCTACCGTTTTAAAGATTCCTGTACATAATAGTAAGATCAATCTAAAAATCCTTATAGCCATAGAAAATTCAATGCTCGGCGTTGCAAACATGCCAATACTTGCAATAGCCATATAGAGTACGGTTTCTGGAATAATCCAGCCTACCTTTACAGCAAATTCACTTAAGATCAATCCTCCTATAATTCCTAGGGACGTGGTTAATGCATTAGGCGTATGTATAGAGGCAATCCTTAAGATATCAATTCCCATTTCTAAAGTGAGAAACTGCAAAAACAAAGGAATTTTCCCCATCTCTTTAGGACCTATAAACTTTAACCAATCTGGAAGAATTCCTTTATTATATACTACTACCAACCATAATGGAGGTAATATAAAGGATAAAAACATAGCAATCAATCGAACCCATCTCATATAAGTTCCTACTGCAGGGTTTTGATAATAATCCTCTGCATGCTGGGTAAAATGAAAGATGGTTACAGGAAGAATCATAACACTCGGGGTCGTATCTACCATAATGATAATATGTCCTTCAAACAAATGAGCTGCAGCTACATCTGCCCTTTCAGTATATCTTGCTTGAGGAAGAGGATTCCAGTTTCTCCCTAATATAAATTCTTCTAAACTCTTTTTTGCCATCTCTAAAGAATCTGTATCGATTTCATCTAATTTATTTTTTATATCTTCTATTAGCTTAGGGTTTGCAATATCTTCTATATATCCTACTACCACATCTGTTTGAGAACGTCTTCCAACTTTGGTCATTTCAAATCTTAATTTAGGATCTCTTACTCTTCTTCTTATGAGTGCCGTATTAAATACAATTGTTTCTGTTAATCCATCTCTTGATCCTCTTGTAACCCTTTCTAAATCCGGTTCTTTTGGTCCTCTTGCAGGATAAGTCCGAACATCTAGTATAATGGCTTCTTCTTCTCCATCAATTAATATTGATAAAGCTCCTGATAATACCATAAATTTAATCTGCTCCATATCCTTACTGGCTTCCACCTCTAAATAAGGAATTTTTTCATTCATTAATTTTTCTACAATATGCCTTCGAAACTCCTTAGCTTCTAGGTTTTGAAGAATTTTCATAATGTATAACATGATATCATCTTTTGCAAAACCATCAATAAATAGCAAGCAAGCTTTTTTATCAGCAATAAGTATTTCTCGATTTACAACATCAAAACTTTTCGATATGCCTAATTCCTCATCAAGAGTTTTTAGATTTTCCTCTAGCTTCTTTTTTAGGCTCATTGAAATAACCACTCCTAGTTAATATTTCTTCCATTGCTTTTGTAACAATAGGGGCACCAATTTCACAATCATCTTTTCCATCCATTTTGCCTATATCTCCAATACCAATGACTAGTGGTACATTACATTGATTAATAATATCTACTGTATCTCCATAAAGGATCTTCTCTTTTTTTGGTACACCTGCCTTGTCTACAGAGCTTTTAACAATTTTTCCATCGCAAGAAATTGAAAAATCTACTTGTATCCCTTCTACTCCTGGTGTATTTGAAGCTACTGCAACGACTCCTAAAATTTCAATATCTGGGTGATTGGCAATTTCATATAATGCTTGTTCCCCTTCTGCTGTAGCAGGGCTTCCTTTATCATCTACCATGACTACAACAGGGTCATATTTCGCAGTTTTTACTAGTTCTACGATTTCACTACCTCTCATAGGAGTAGGATTCCCTCCAGAACGAGATATACATCTTCCTCCTATATTCGTTACTGCTCTTTGAACAGCCCTTTGTGCAACACGATCTCCATCTGTCACTAAAATTACTTTTCTTTTCATATGCAAAATCCTTTCTTTTCACTTCTTTGATTTTGGATTAAAAAGTATCGCCATTGTATAGCCAAATACTACTGCTGCTGCAACACCTCCTGCACCAGCTTCTACTCCTCCTGTAAAGGCACCTAATAAACCTTTCTCTTTTGTAGCTTTTATAGCTCCCTTTGCCAAGGTATATCCAAAGCCTGGTATAGGTACGGTAGCTCCAGCTCCACCAAATTTTACAATGGGTTCATAAACTCCAATAGCAGTCAAAACAACTCCTGCTGTAACAAATAATACTAATACATGGGCTGGAGTAAGATTTGTTCCATCCATTAGAAGTTGTCCAATGACACATATAATGCCACCAACGATAAATGCTTGAAGATAATCCATATTCATCACCCTTTTAATCTATTCGTAATGGTTACTGCATGTGCAATTCCTGGTATAGTTTGTCCCTGTTGGGCACTAGTAGTAGATAATAATGCCCCTGTTGAAATAAGAAGTACCTTATTCAAATTTTTCTTGATCATTTCTTTATATATATATCCACAAAATACAGAAGCTGAACATCCACACCCACTTCCTCCTGCATGGGTATCTTGTACTTGATTATCAAAGATCAATAACCCACAATCATTATAAACTTTCGTCATATTATAGCCTTTATCCAATACCATTTCCTCAGCAATTTCTTTTCCAACAGCTCCAAGATCTCCTGTAACAATTAAATCATAATCTTCAGGCGTAAAGCCTGTATCTTGAAAATGATTTACAATGGTATCTGCCGCTGCTGGTGCCATAGCCGCTCCCATGTTATTTACATCTTTTATGCCTAAATCAATGACTTTTCCAGTAGTTACATAACTAATACTAGGGCCTATTCCCTTGGCTCCTAATACGGCTGCTCCTGAACCTGTTACAGTCCATTGCGCTGTAAGTGCTCTTTGGTTTCCATGCTCTAATGGAAACCTGTATTGTCTTTCAGCTGAACTAAAATGACTTGAGGTAACAGCAACGACATAATCTGCATATCCTCCATCTATGATCATGCTTCCTAAGCTCAATGACTCTGCCATAGTAGAACAGGCTCCATATAAACCAAAAAAGGGAATCCTCAGATCTCTCGCAGCAAAAGAAGTAGACATCAATTGATTTAATAAGTCTCCTGAAAACATATAGTCCATCTCTGAAATATTTTTATCTGCCTTGTGTATAGCCTTTTTTACTGACTCTCTTAACATCTTACTCTCAGCTAACTCCCAACTATTTTCTCCATACAAATCATCCGATAAAACCGTATCAAAATAATTTCTTAATGGTCCTTCCCCTTCCTTAGGTCCTACGGTTGTTCCTGTTGATAGAATGACTGGAGGATTTTGAAGTTTTACTGTTTGCTTTCCTAATTTTTTCATTGCCAATCTATTCACCCTCCCTATTTCCTAAGAAAAAAATAAATGAGTCCTACAATGACAGAAGAAGTAAACCCATACACCAAAACAGGTCCTGCTAAAATAAACATTTTTGCTCCTACACCAAATATATAGCCTTCTCTTTTAAACTCCATTGCAGGAGCTACAATAGAATTGGCAAAGCCTGTAATAGGAACAATAGAACCTCCCCCTGCCCTTTTACCTATTTTGTCATATACTCCTAAGCCCGTAAGAAATGCTCCAAGAAAAATTAAAATAATCGCAGTAGCTGTAGCTCCATCGTTCTTTGGAAGACCCATATTTTTTAAAGTATTAGAAATCCATTGTCCTATTACACAAATAAAACCTCCTACAAAAAATGCCCATATAGCATTTTTTAAAAATTTAGGCTTAGGACTTTTCTTTTTTACATATTGGTTGTATTTATATTGTTCATTCAAACTGGCTTTTTTGGTATTTTCCATAAAATAGACTCCCTTTCTAAGGTTTTATCTGATGGATTGTTGATTTTAATCCTCTACTTAATATATTTTCATTTGCTTTTATACTTTCAAATTCTTGTCTTCTTTCCTTTTCTTCTATCTGATTGAATAGGCTCATATTGTTTTCGAATCCCTTATGATGATTCTTTTTCATTTTTTTCATCCTTTCTAACGATTTATAAAAATCCAATAGATCAGTGCACCTATTACTTTTCCTCCTACTAAAGAAATAAATATATATCTTGAATACTCATAAAGCATAAAGCGACTTACAACTACAGGAATCACATTGGTTACCTCTGTTAAAGCAGAAGCCAGTAATCCAATAAAAGTACCCATTAAAAAGCCTACTAAAATCACCATTATTTTTCCTAAATGAATATTCATATCTAAAAAATTTGCTAATGATAAAGTAGTAACAGTTATAGCAATAGTAAATTCATAAACTTTAATATATCCTTCTGTATCCGTAAGCTGGGCAAGTCTTGGAACAATGTCTAGTATTGTCAAAAATGCAATGAGCGCAGTTCCTACAATAGCCCCTTCAGAAAAGCCTACGAAGATTGCTAAAATTTTAAGCAGCAAACTTCTTCACCAGCCAATCTCTATTTTTTTTCCTCTGTATTTTTTTGGTTTTTTAAGATATAGCCATCTATATTTTTCCTATAAGATGCCATTTCAACTTCCATAGGACTGGGTTCATTGCGAAAGCTTTTAGGCAAAATATGATTAAAAAATACTGCCATTCCAAATCCAATTCCTAAAGAATAAGGGATTTGTAAAATCAATGGTCTTTTCTCATCTATTCCAGTAAGCATTTTATAAACTTCCCTATGAGCCTCTCTCATATTTACATCTGCATGAAAATTCATAAGAGCTAAACCAGATCCCACAAATAGAACAATACATACTATAAAAAGTTTAAATAATAGCCATCCCTTACGATCATTTTTAGATTGATAGGCAATCTTTACTAAAATCTCAGCTTGTCCTATAGGAAAGACTTTTATATTAGGATCTTCCTTTTTTATTTTTTCCATAATGGTTAAAATAGAGACAACAATATGCTCCTGTGCATCTTTTGGAACTTCTAATACTTCTAAATTTAATAATCTCTCTCTTATAGAGTCTTCTGCTAATATAACCGTTAAATCCTTTATAAGTACTTTATTCCCTGGAATTGCGTCATGTCCATCCTTTAATTGAATATAAATTTCTTTTTTTGACATTTCTTCATCCCCCTACATAATTCCTTGCTACATGATCATAAACCAACTTTGCTCGAGTATACTTATTGGCTTTTGGCTTATTCATATATAAAAAAAATGAAGCCAGGGTAATGAGTAAAAAGACTATTGTCAAAAGAAAATATGTCTTCTTCTTCAAAATCATAAAATCACCTTCACCTTCTTTACTTTTAGTATTCTCCATTGACTTAACGAAAATTCTTCAAATTTGAATCAACTTTTTGAGCACAAAAAAAGACATGTGTTTACCATGTCTTCTCTAGCAGTTCTCTCATATGCATTAATACTTTTTTTTCTATTCTTGAAACCTGCACCTGTGAAATTCCTAGCATTTGTGCAATTTCTGTTTGGGTTTTATCTTTAAAATACCTTAAAATAATAATTTTTCTTTCTCTTGGTTTTAATTTTGAAAGACTCTCTATTAAAGCAATTCGATCCAATACTTCTCCTTCATTTGCTGTTTGTTTTTCACTTATTTTATCTATCAAATGAACTGGAGAACCATCATCCTGATGAATCACATCATATAAATAATCTGGTTGCACATTGGAATCTAATGCCATTACAATTTCTTCCTTTGGTATATCTAATTCATTAGAAATTTCTTGCAAGGTAGGCTCTCTTCCATTTTTTTTAAACAATATT
The DNA here is from genome assembly GCA_025210395.1 of Marinisporobacter sp. Lineage (GTDB taxonomy): Bacteria > Bacillota > Clostridia > Peptostreptococcales > Thermotaleaceae > Crassaminicella. The sequence continues at coordinate 7,838 of JAOARV010000003.1, read as the reverse complement.
TCTTTGATGTTTTTTACTCTTGCTGCCGTTTGCTTTAAAGAGCGACTTACTTTAATCATACCATCATCTCTTAAAAACCTTTTAATTTCTCCGATAATCATAGGTACTGCATAAGTTGAAAATCTTACACCATATGTAAAGTCAAATTTTTCTATTGCCTTTACAAGTCCAATGCATCCTAACTGATATAAATCTTCTTTTTCATATCCCCTATTCATAAACCTTTTTAATACACTTCTTACAAGTCCTAAGTTGTGCCCTACTAGCATATTTTTTGCATCTTGATCCCCTGCTTGTGCTCTTTTTATCAATTCAATGGTTTCTTCATGGCCTAATATTTTATTTTGCTCCTCCGATAATGCACTCATTCCCATAGTATCTACCCCTTAATTATCAAAGCTTTGGAATCTTTTTACCATTCTAATTTTTGTTCCATCATCTCTTTTAGTTTCTATCTCAACCATGTCCATGAAAGTCTCCATTACTGTAAAACCCATTCCTGATCTTTCTAGCTCTGGTTTTGAAGTATATAATGGTTGTCTTGCCATTTCCACATCTTCAATGCCTTTTCCTTGATCTTCTATAGTAATCTCTATTGTATTTTGAAAAATGCTACATTCTACTAAAACAATCCCTTCTTTCCCTTCATATCCATGTATAATAGCATTTGTTACAGCCTCTGATACAGCTGTTTTTACATCTGCTAATTCTTCAATAGTAGGGTCTAGCTGTGAAGCAAAGGAAGCTACTACAACCCTAGCAAAGGCTTCATTTTGTGATTTGCTCATGAATTCTAGTTTCATATGATTTTTTATTTTCAATTCCCTCACTCCTTTATAATCTTTCTATTGCCTCGTTTTTATTCTCAAACTTTTTAATAATATTAAATAGCCCTGACATTTTAAATATTCTTTCTACTCTATTATTCATATTAATTACCCCTGCTTGTCCTCCTAGCTTTTGTACCTTTTTATATCTTCCTATTACCACACCAATCCCTGAGCTATCCATAAAATGCATCCCTTCTAAATCAAAAATAATATTCTTAATATTATTTTTGTCAATTTCTTTATCAACCTCTTCTCTAATTCCTTCTGCTGTATGATGGTCTAATTCTCCATTTAATTGAATAACTAAATGATTACGAATCCTTTCAAAACCAATACGCAATGTAACCCCTCCCTTTTATTTCCTTCTTTTTAAATATTCTTTAGCCGCCGCAATTTTCCTTCGATGAAAAATGACTAGTTTTGTAATATATTCGTTTTCACACAAAAAAAGTGATGACCCTTTTCACGATCATCACTTCATTAAACATATTATCCTTCTATAGACACTTCTATTACTTCCATATTTTCTACGGCTTCGTTTACTAAGGTTTCAACATCAAGCTTACTTTCCGATTGTAAAATTTTATCTACTCTTGGCTTTGTAACAGGTCTTTTCGGTAAAAATACTGTACAACAATCTTCATGAGGCAAGATAGATGTTTCATAGGTATCTATTTTCTTTGCAATATCCATAATGTCAACTTTATCTAAGGCAATAAGAGGTCTAAATACTGGCATATCTACTGCATGATTTGTAACAGTGAGACCTTGAATGGTTTGGCTAGCTACTTGTCCAATGCTTTCTCCTGTAACTAAAGCATGACATTCCCTCTTTTTTGCAACTTTTTGTGCTATTTTCATCATAAATCTTCTTGATAATATGGTCATTTCATCTTCTGGACATTTTTCATTTATTTCCTTTTGTATAGGTAATAAATTAACACAATGAACACGAATATTGCCACAATATTTCACAAGAATTCTTGCTAAATCAATTACCTTTTCTTTTGCTCTTTCACTTGTAAATGGATAACTATGATAATGAACAGCTTCTATATTCATTCCTCTCTTAGCCATCATCCAAGCAGCTACAGGGCTATCAATTCCTCCTGATAGTAGCACCATAGCTGTTCCATTTGTTCCTAAAGGAAGACCCCCATGTCCTGCTATTTTTTTAGAATATACATAAGCTCGTTCCCTTACATCTACATGTAAGATCTTATCAGGATGATGTACATCTACTTTTAATTCTTCAATATGGTTAAATACATAACCTCCAACCATTCTTGATATTTCTGGAGATTTCATTGGAAAACTTTTATCTCCTCGCCTAGTCTCTACTTTAAATGTATTAATATTCTCTTCTTCTATAATTTCTTTCATATGATTTAATGCAACTTCATAAATAGTTTCTATATCTTTTTCCATTTCATAGGCAGGACTTACAGATACAATTCCAAATACCTTCGTAACCTTTTCAATTACTTCCTCTTCCTCATATCCATCCATATCAACATATACAAGACCTCCTGATTGCCATACCTTCAAATCACCTAAATCCTTTAAATTTGCCTGTATATGTTTAACCAGCTTATTTACAAAATAGGATTTATTGAGTCCTTTGAGTGCAATTTCACCATATCTTACTATTAATATTCTTTTCATTAGATCACCTCTTCATAATTTTTCTTATATCTTTTACAGATTTTTTTATTTTATCTATTGCATAATCTATTTCCTCTTGTGTATTATGGTAAGAAAAACTAAAACGAATAGCTCCTTCTATTGCTTCTTCCTTAAGGCCCATTGCTTTTAATACATGGCTTTTTGAACTTTTCTTTGAGGAACAAGCAGAACCTGTTGATACATAAATACCGTCTTGTTCTAAACTATGTAATAGCACTTCTCCTCTTATGCCAAAAAAACTAATATTTGCAATATGAGGAGCACTTCCCTCCCTTTCATATCCATTGACTTTTATATCTTTTATTTCATTTTTTATATGCTCTAGAAAAGAATTTTTTAACATCCACATTTTATCTATATTTTTATCTATATTTTCATAGATAGTTTTAGCTGCTTCCCCTAATCCTAATATGCCTGGAATATTTTCAGTGCCTGATCTCATACCCGTTTCTTGATTTCCTCCATAAAGCATAGGAGATAATTTTAGATTCTTTTTCACATACAAAGCGCCAATGCCTTTTGGTCCATGGACTTTGTGAGCACTAATAGACAAAAGATCTGCTCCTAATTTATTAGGAGTAAATTTAATTTTTCCGAAGGATTGAATAGCATCTACATGAAATAAGGAGCTATACTTAGGATTTTTAATAATTTTCCCTATTTCTTCTATAGGTTGCACAGTTCCTACTTCATTATTTACATGCATAATACTTATGAGTATCGTATCCTTTGATAAATATTCTTTAAACTGGTCTAAATCTATTTTTCCAAAAGGGTCCACATCTAAATAAGATACTTCATATCCTTGCATTTCTAAATTTTTGTATACATTTAACACAGAAGGATGTTCTACTTTTGTTGTGATGATCCTTTTTCCATTTCTTTTTTTAGCTTCTACAGCACCTACTATGGCCATATTATTTGATTCAGTGCCTCCTGAAGTAAAAATAATTTCTTGATCCTTTACCCCTAATGCTTTCGATAGTTGCTTCCGAGCTATTTTCATTAGTTTTTCCACTTCAACGCCTTTATGATGCAAGGAGGATGGATTTCCATAATAATCTGTAAGTCCTTTTAACATCATTTCTACAACTTCTCTATTTGGTTTTGTAGTAGCACTATTATCTAAATAAACTTCCATTTCTAACATCTCCATTATCATAAATTTGTTTACATCTTTCCATATTTTATATGAAACTACTGCCTTTGTAAAGTGATTTGATATAAACTTATTATTGCCTCCCATAATAAAAAACCATTCATTCATCCATATTTTATACAAAAATTTTAATGATTTAACGATCTTAAAAAAAATGTAAAAAAAACTTGTCAAAACGCTTGTCATCTTTGTCGGTTTTTGTTATAATTTGTTTAGTGGTTATCCCCCTGATAACCTCGATAATATAATCTCTATTCCCAATACCCCTTTTGAACGTAAACCAACAAAAGAACCAGTCCCCGAGGACTGGTTCTTTTGTTTTTTGTATGAAATAGTTTGTTTTTTTATCTATTTCTGCTATCCTATTATTAAAGTAACTTATATCAATTTTGACCCATAAGGAGGAACGTTTCATGCACAACCCAAATAAAGTAGCTGTTATATTTACAGGTGGAACTATTTCTATGAAAATAGACCCTAGAATATCTGCAGCTATTCCTGCTCTATCTAGTGAAGAAATTATGTCTATGGTAACAAATATTGATAGATATGCTGATATCGAAATTGTGAATTTTGATCGCCTTCCTGGTCCTCATATGACTCCTGAAAAAATGATGCAACTAGCAAAGCTTGTAAAAAAGTTAATCGCTAGAGAAGATATCACAGGTGTTATTGTAACCCATGGAACAGATTCTCTTGAAGAAACTGCCTATCTATTAGATTTAACGATTAACAGTATAAAGCCTATCATTGTAGTGGGTGCTATGAGAAATAGTTCTGAGCTTGGATATGATGGTTCAAGCAACCTTTCTGCTGCTATATGTACTGCCATATCTGAACAAGCCAAAAATAAAGGTGTACTAATCGTAATGAATAATGAACTTAACGCTGCCAGTGAAGTTACTAAAACACATACATTGTCTTTAGATACCTTTAAATCTATGGAGTTTGGTCCCTTAGGAATTGTTGACAATGACGAGGTAATATTTTATAGAGATATTACTAAGCATGCTCATATCGAAACAGAAAATATTGAATCTCATGTTGATTTAATCAAAGCTGCTGCAGGAATGGATTCTAGATTAATTAAATATTGTGTTGACTCAGGTGCTAAAGGCATTATTATTGAGGCAATGGGAAGAGGTAATGTCCCTCCTGCAATGGTTGAAGGCATTCAATACGCCATTGATCATCATGTAATAATCGTTATGGTATCTAGATGTCCTATGGGACGAGTTCTTGATACATACGGATATGAAGGAGCTGGAAGAAATTTACGAAATCTTGGTGTTATTTTAGGGGGAAATCTTCCTGGACAGAAAGCTCGAATTAAGCTTATGCTTGCTTTAAGTATTACAAAAGAAAAGAAAATTCTTAAAGAAATTTTTGAAAAAGGCTTTTATAAATAAAGAATCAGGGTTTTATATCCTGATTCTTATAATTTCCTTTAAAGTTTTTCTCTTTTTATCTAATATCTTGCTACTTTACGACCGCATTTAGGACAATAGTTTTCTTCATCTACTATTTCTTCCCCACAAAATCTACAATAAGTTAATCCCTTGATTCTATAAAGTCGAGTTTGTATTCTATTTTTCTGTGCTTCCATCCTTTGAATTTCTCTACATTTTCCTTTAACCTGACCTACAGGCATACTATTATTATTACTAAGAAAATATTTATATACCACTTCTCCAATATATAATTTTGCTTCTTCTATCTCTTCGTCTATTTTTTTTAAATCAAGTTTCAATTCCGTTATTTCAATAATTTCATCTGTTTTTCGTGATATCTTCTTAGTCCCTACAGACACTTTATCTGCTAACTTATCAAAAAAATCCATTTCTTCACTTCCCTCCTATTATTAATATATTCTCTATCTTAAGATTAGCTATCCTTTCCTATAAGATTTCATCATTATGATACATTCTTCAAGTACCTTGAAGATTCTATTTTACCCTTGTATTTTTCAAATGAACATAGTAATTTCACGAAGCCTAACAGGATCATCCTGAATTAGATATAGTAATAAGCAATCTATAATTGTTCATGGATAGTCCTAAATATGATATATTATATATAAATCTTACTAAATACTTTATAGGTTTTATATAAAGATTACTTTATTGTATTTTCGAGCTATTCAATTATTAAACGGAGAAGATATAAACTGTAACTTACTTAGTAGGACTTATATAGTATGTTATTAAAAAAATAAGGAGCTGATATTTTGGAAATTATACACGACCCTCTTGAGGAAGCATTTCTTCTGCCTCAAAATTTTATATCTTTATACAAGAATATTAACTTTGCTATATTTGATATTGAAACAACAGGACTAAGCCCTCATTTTCACAAGGTAATTCTTATAGGTCTCTTGTACATAGAAAACGGTCAAATTTCTATACAACAATTTTTTTGCAATAACAAAGATGAAGAAAAGAAATTATTATCTGCTTTTAAAGAAAAAATTCAACAATTTGATCTTTTAATTAATTATAATGGAAATACCTTCGATATTCCTTTTTTGAATAAAAGATTTTTAGCTAATCAAATACATTACTCCATTGATACCTATCAAAGTATGGATCTCTTAAGACTCATTAGAAAAGTTCAAAAACAATTATCTCTTGATAATTGCAAATTAAAGTCTGTGGAAAAATTTCTAGGGATTCATCGAGACGATCAAATTTCTGGTAAGGAAAGTGTTAAATTATATACGCAATATGAAAAGGAAGCAAGTAAACAATTAAAAGATTTGATTCTTCTTCATAATTACGATGATTTATATTATTTCAGTAAAACTTTGGTTCTATTAGACCGAATACCTATTGAACAAATCATTCAAAGTTTTCCCCAAGTCTTTCATATTCACAAGGAAAAGATTTGCTATATTTCAAAGCAGCATATTAAAAATTCTTCATTTTATTTAGAAGGCTTTTATAAAAGTAGTCATTTAGATGATTATGTTGCCTATGAGAATGGTTTTAACTTTGAATATATAAAAACCACAAGTACTTTTAACATAATCATTCCTTTATATAAAGGTCGTCTTTCTTCTGGTGACCCATGTTTATATATTGATATCTGTGATTTTTCATTTCCTTATAAAAAACATAGCTTGAATGATTTTATTCCAGAAAACATTGTTCTGTTTAAAGAAAATTCTACTATTAAAGCTTTAGATATTCACGCTTTTATATCAAAGCTTATTCCATATATTTTGACCAAAATAGAACACCAATAAAAAAACAAGTACATTTGTACTTGTTTTTTCATTGGTGCCCAGAGGCGGAATCGAACCACCGACACGGGGATTTTCAGTCCCCTGCTCTACCGACTGAGCTATCTGGGCAAATTATTGATTTGTAATATGGTGGGCCTTCAGGGATTCGAACCCCGGACCTGCCGGTTATGAGCCGGACGCTCTAACCAACTGAGCTAAAGGCCCTCTTAAAGAAAAAATGGTGGGCTTGGGAGGACTCGAACCTCCGACCTCACGCTTATCAGGCGTGCGCTCTAACCACCTGAGCTACAAGCCCACTTTTCAATGGTCGAGGTGGCAGGATTTGAACCCGCGGCCCTCTGGTCCCAAACCAGATGCGCTACCAAACTGCGCTACACCTCGATATTATTATATAAAACATTGGCAGGGGCAGAAGGACTTGAACCCTCGGCACGTGGTTTTGGAGACCACTGCTCTACCAACTGAGCTATACCCCTATGAATGTTTTAATAAATAAATGGCGGAGAAGGAGGGATTTGAACCCTCGCGCCCCGTTAAAGACCTACTCCCTTAGCAGGGGAGCCTCTTCAGCCACTTGAGTACTTCTCCGTTTATTTATATGGCGGAGAGGGTGGGATTCGAACCCCGGACCTGCCGGTTATGAGCCGGACGCTCTAACCAACTGAGCTAAAGGCCCTCATAAAAATATCGCTTTATTTAATTGGTGGGCTTGGGAGGACTCGAACCTCCGACCTCACGCTTATCAGGCGTGCGCTCTAACCACCTGAGCTACAAGCCCCTATAATTTTCAAAATGGTCGAGGTGGCAGGATTTGAACCCGCGGCCCTCTGGTCCCAAACCAGATGCGCTACCAAACTGCGCTACACCTCGATATTATTATATAAAACATTGGCAGGGGCAGAAGGACTTGAACCCTCGG
>JAOARV010000026.1 GCA_025210395.1 Marinisporobacter sp. | reverse complement strand
CTCTATATATATTATGTCCTCGTTTAAAACCACTACTATTCATGCGACTAAAAGGGATCTCTTCAGAAGAAAACATAGGGATTTCTTTTACATTGGTAACTTTATTATTATTTTTTTTCATCGTTTCATAGATGTCATTTTCACATTTTTTACCAGTGGTAAATCCTGAGTAAGCTACAAATATAATTAGTAAAATTGCTATAGGTATGGCGATAAAAGGAATAAAATTCATGTTTACAAATTCACCCCCCTCCCCCTCGGTATTTATATACTAATCATTAGTTTAACGTTTAATTACTATGCTAATTATAGCATAAACACATTCCATTTATTAACATATTTTGTGCTTTTAAAAGTATATTCCTTCTCCTAGCAAAAATAAAGTCAACAAACATATTTTCATTTGCATTTTTTGAATATGTTACGAATAGAATATGTTATATTTTTAAATTCAAATGCGAGAAGGAGGAATTTTTTTGCACTATTCAAAGGAAAACGTTCCCTTAAATTTGTTAGAAATTCAATTAACAAGTGATTGTAATCTTAGTTGTATTTATTGTGGCAATAGTCCTAAGTTGAGAAGTTCTAGTACAAGTTGGTTACCTCTAGAGATCATCAAAAAAGCTATTCTAACATTAAAACCAAAAAAAGTATTATTCACTGGTGGGGAAGTAACATTAGCTTGGGAAAGACTTCTTGAAGCTTTAGAATTTACAAAAAAATTAGGATTAGAAACTATCCTTAGTTCAAATTTAACTTTAATTGACCAACAAGATATAGATTTACTTATAGACAAATATAATGTTCATACATTCCATACATCTTTTAATGACTTAGACTTAACTATGACAGATATTATAAGGGGTGGTGATTTAAAAGATCGGGAAAAACTAATGAATAATATAGAATATATTACCAAAGAACGTAAAAAAAACCTTAAAGTTGAAACCATGCTGCTAAAAGAAACGATTCAACACCTACCAAACATTCACACATTTTTACATAACTTAGGAGTCAGACATCACAAAATTGAATTTTTAATTCCAACAGGATACGCTAATTGGGATATGATGCTTCCCTTTACAGATTTAGTAGATGCTATATTGAAAACATATGAAACCAAAAAGAAAGGCTGTATTTTAGAATTAACCTGTTGCTATTTAACTCCTTGTAATAAAGAAGCCTCTAAATTATATGCTATAGATGACCCTGAATTTATATTTCATAAATGTGTAGATGGAAAAGAAAGTGCCTACCTTCTAGCAAATGGTGATTTTCTTCCTTGTTTTATATTTCCAAACCATTTAATAGATGCAAATATCTATCAGCATGATTTACTAGATATTTGGAATAACAATGAAGTTTTCCGAATTGCAAGAAGTAATAATAATGAAGAATGCAAATCATGCGAGTTTTTTTATAAACATAACGCTAAAACAAATTGTAACAATGGTTGTTGGGCTTTTCTATATATGGAAAAACAATCTTTAAAAGATAATTGTTCACAATATATAAAAGAAAAATTGTCAAGTAATGCTATATAAATACGCCAAAATCAAATACAACTGTTGGCTAGCAAAGAGTTTATTAAGTTTTAAAGATGAAAATCTTGGATGGGCAAATGTTGGAACATTCAGTTATTTAATTATTTTAGGAGGGGATCTCATTGATTAAACAATCTATTACACCTACTATAGATGGTTTAAATTTTTCATTAGAAGATATTCAAAAATCAAAGAGCGAAAATAAACCTATGTTGCTTACCTTATATACAAAAGGTGTATGTAATTTAAAATGTCCTTCTTGCTTTATAGAAACAGAGGATAAACAATTCAAAGAACTTACTATTGAACAATATTATAATATATTAGACGAGGCAAAAGAACTTGGAATAAAAACTATAAAAATCTCTGGAGCAGGAGAACCATTACTGGATCATCGAATTTTTCATATAGCCAAATATATACAAAAGCTGGGAATGCAATGTGTCATCTATACAAATGGTACTTTCTTCGGAGATGATGACCTTTCTTATAAAATTCATAAATTAAAAGCCTGTGATTTGATTAAAAATATTTTAGAATTAAATATTTCAATTGTATTAAAATATAATAGCTTCAAACCAGATATACAAGATTATTTAGTAGGTGTAAAAGGTGCAGGTGAAAAAATACAAAAAGGCTTAAATAATTTACTTAAAATGGATTTCAATAGAAAGAGAACTTCTAAACTTGCTATTCAATCTATTTTAACCCCTTATAATATAGAAGAAATCCCAGAGCTATACCGCTTCGCACGTAGGAATAATATATTTCCTTATTTTGAAACTGTGCTAAAAAAGGGCAGTGCTTCTGAAAATTCAAACATTTACTTGACAAATAATCAAATAAAAGACATTTTCCTTCAACTATTAGAAATAGACAAGAAAGAATTCCACATAGAGTGGTTCCCTGCCCCCTCATTTGTAGGATTTTTTTGTACTGAATTATATTATGGCATGCTGATAGATAATTTTGGATATTTAAAACCTTGTGCAGGAATTCACGTACAATTGGATAATTATAATAATAAGAGTTTAAAAAAACTTTGGTCTAATGATCTTTTAATCAAATTAAGAAATGTTGATGAAAATATAAAGGGAAATTGTAAAGATTGTGTCCATAGATTAAAATCATGCTTTTATGGATGCCGTGGAGATGCTTTTTTAAATACAAACGATATTTTTGGTGCTTACCATGAATGTTGGTGGAATAAGGAGAACTTTATATGAAAAACAATACCTTATCAGATAATATGAAAGGAATCATTTATGTTGTCGTCTCAACTATTGGGTTTAGTGTCATCCCGATTCTTGCAAAAATTGGGTTTCATAGTGGTTCGAATTCTACAACCATGCTATTTTACAGATTTTTAATAGCAACCATTATATTTTTAGTGTATATGTGCTTTAAAAAACAAAATATTCTCTTGACTAATAAAAAGCTCTATCTACCATTTATTCTTTCATCTATAGCTTATGGCACACAATGCTTGCTATTTTTTTCAGCATTTAAATATATTTCTCCATCTATTGGAGAGCTGATCTATTATATTTATCCTATATTTGTTACTATTTCAGCCTTTTTCTTTTTAGGGGAACCTATTCATATAAGAAAAATAATATGCATCCTATTATCTATTATAGGCTGTGGTTTCATTTTGCTTTCACCATGGGATCATATACAGCTAAAAGGCATATTCATGGTGATTATGGCTTCTATTATGAGTACCATTTATATTACTATGAACAAAAAAGTATTGTCCCATATAGATTCTTTAACTGTAACCGCTTATGTTTCTTTCGGATGTAGTATCTATTATTTGATTTATGGAACAAGCACCCATACATTAGAACTATCTATCAACTTAAAAACCTTTATTTGTATTCTCGTACTAGCATTTTGGTCCACAATCATGGGATTATTTGCTTTCTTAAAAGGATTATCCTTAATAGGCGCTAGCAAAGCTTCTATCATAAGTTTAATTGAACCACTCATGACTGTATTATTATCCTTCATCATATTTTCTACAACATTGACAATCAATCAAATCATTGGAGGAATCCTTATTATCTTAAGTATTTATTTATTTGAAAAGAAAAGTTCCAACCAAAAAAGTTCTAAACAAACATAGCCTAATTTTATTATATCATTCAAAATTTATTGCAATCTATACTTTTTTAATTAGGAATAAACTCATCTCCCTATTTTTAAATGAGATGAGTTTGTTCCTTTTCTATTGGTCTATCATGAGACTTTTCAATCTTTTCAAATACTCTAAATCATTCTCCAAATAATGAGATGGACTTAAATTCATATCATAATACACATCTTTCCCATGATCTGGATATCTTGGGGAGATAAATACTTCTCCTAAATGTTTTAAGCTTAAACTTCTTTCGTGTTTTTTCTGATACGCTTCTTCTAAAGCTAATAATATATCCATTGCATTTTCAAGACACACTTGAGAGAATTGATAAATTGCTCTTTTAGATGAATTTCGAATAAATGTAGGCACTGTATAAGGAAGAATTAAATTAATAGAGGGTACTAAATTCGTTTTCAGTTCTTCTCCTCTCCACAACGTATCTCCACCAATAAATGGATATAAGAAGCTTTCATTAAACCAAACTCTTAGCTTTGGTATAAAATAAGCACAATCCACTTCTCTATTTTGCATATCCATCAGCTCTTTTCCACGCCCTGAAAGAATTCCTACAATGATTTTCTTTACATGGATATTTTCTTCCTTGAAAATTGGGTCAATGGCTTTGATTCTATAGCCTTTATTCAATAAATCATCTACCAATATAACCGGTCTATTGAAGGAACGAATCATCTTCACTTGGTCTTCTAAATTTAAATAATAAGGATAAGCTGATATATGAAATTTTTTCACGTCTGCATCAAAAACTTTTTCTGTATGCATAGATTTTGTTACTGTATTAGGAATGGTGGCACCATTTAGTATTTCTCCAAAGGGAACACACATACCCTCCCCTAATTTTCTCGGAACCACTGGAATGGTAGAAACATTATTTTCATCACATATTTTCCCAATTAGATTTTCATAAACCATATTCCAATCAAAGGATAAAACCAAATTCCCTGAATAAAGCTTTGTAATAGCTTCTTGAAGCTTGATTCTAGAATTTCTTATGACCTTCATCACATGTTTATTGCTCCTAAAAGGTTCTTTGATCATAGATTCTATATTTAAATATAGCGTACAGGGCTGTGTCATATTTACTGCAAAAACAGAATGTCCGCCATGAGAAATATCCTGAAATCCTTGACAGTTCAACACCTCATACATAGCTTTTGAAACATGTCGTGTCATCATATTTTTATAAACTGCATAGGTGTAATCCTTCGGAAGGGCATAAGCAAAGATTTCTGTTAAAATCATTTGCTCCATATTTTTAAATTCTGTTCTGGTATTTACAAAAATACCATCTATCACTAGGATTCTTCCAACAGCATGGCGCCTTACATATTCTGAAATATTTTCATCCTGAAATTCATTAAAAATCATACTTGAACGAAGCCAATGAAAAGTTGAAAAGCCAAGGATTTCTCTATCCCTTTCAACAGAGCGTAAAAGGAGTATTCTTGGATTTAATTTTTCTGAAAAGCTTTTTAGTTTTTCATAAGCTTTATCAAATTTCATAAAAGGTAAATGGGCTAATTCTCTTAAAAAGACTTCGGATAATTCATTATGTATTTCTACTGATACAGCTTTTGTCTGTACCAATGTTTTATATCTAGGTTCTCTTCTATACAACCCCTTTTCATAAATAAAATTTTGTGCAATAGGGTCAATCAAACTTGATATCTCTCTATTTTGATCAATATAATTTCTAATCTGAGTAGAGCTAATATCTTCATATTGTGGTTGTAAAGTCAATCGAACTACTTTATTATCTATACGCTTTATAGCCTCATTGATTCTTTGATCATCATTTTCTAAAGAAGCAGCACTTTTTCTTTCAAAAATAACATGCGAAAAGGAAAGGATAGAATTTTCGTCTTTTTTCTTTTTATAAGCAGATGCATTTAAAACCACATCACTCCCCACAACAATATGTACATCTGAGTAAGGAAAAGACTGTCTTAAGTCCTTTAGATCATCAGAATTGGCGATGTTTACAGGTATATCCTGTGGATATAGGTAAATTCCTAGTTCATCTGCAATAGACATTTTTATAATATTTCTTCGCATGAAATGAGGCTGGGTTTTTTTAGACCAAGAAAATTCATCTACTGCTAAATATACCTCAAAGCCATGATCCCGAATTTCTCTTGCAATTTCTTTATGCCCTAAGGAAAATGGATCAAAGGTTCCTGGGAAAAAAGCAACTTTTTCGTGTACCTTAAGGGCTATATCTCCTTTGTAGAAAATATAGTCAGCTATAAATCGGTAAATATAATTGAGTCCTCCAGCATGAGTAAAAAAGGTTAAATTATTATCTTCCTTTTCATTCCCTATCAATGTAAGTAATTTTTTAGCACTCAATAAGAAAATATGATTCTTTTGCTCAAGGGTTAGTACCTTCGACCCAAAAACATCCTTTCCGATCACTCTAAAGGCTGCCTGCTTCACCTGATTGTTATAATGAACCAATCCATTTTGTAAAACACCAAGCATTTTAATGAGGCGATCCTGATATTTTTTTTCTTCCTCTTCAAATAAATCCTTGTAGTTGTGATAATTTTCAATAGCCACACCCATAGTCTTAAGAAGGAGTGTATTGGTTTGTGGATTTGCTTGTTTAATTTTTTCAATCAAATCCTCCATCAACTCATCTAGCTCTATAGGCTTTAAATGAAGGATCAGCTTTCCAAGATAATCAGGTATATACTTTGCAAATTGATATCCTTCTACTTCAAGACCACGAAGAAGCTCTATGACCACATCATTTCTCTGTTCAAAAGGAATATGAGGAACAATGGTAAGGAGTGCGCCTCCTGCATGATTTCTTACCGTTTCACTAGCACTCACCTTTAAGATATTGCAATAATGAATAGCCGTATAAAGTCCTGTTTTCTCTAAATGATTCATAGTATATTGAAGCAAAAAATCTATCTGTACTTTTTTCACTACAGATCGGATAGAAGTTTTTAAATTACTTAAAAACATATCTGATATTTTTTGCTTATCTTGTTTATATTTTTCAATCAACCTTATATCTAAACAAATATACTTTGACATTTTAAATAGCAAATAATTTTCTGCACAGGATTGATTGTTTTTTATATTCTCTGTGAATATATTTTTAAAGCTATAAATGATTTTTACATCATGATGAAATTTCTTTACGATATAATAAATGGTTTCAAAAGCATAAAGCCTTAAGTCAGAATCATTACAATGAAGCATCCTTTGAATAAATTTTATCAATTCCTTCAAAGCATCCTCACAACAGCTATCTAATGGAAAATACTTCGCCGTTTCTAATAAATGTAGCTGTACCTCTTTATCTTCATGCTCTCTTTCATAATATTTTAGTAAAACCTTCATACAATCATCTACTTGATTTTTAGAACAATGAGAAAATACAGATTGAATCATATTTGAAATGCTATGCCCTAAATAAATACAATGCACAGGTATGGTTTGAGGATCTGGATCAATTAATAGCTGTAAATATTTATCTAACAAAACACCGCTACTGATTTCAAAGGTTTTTAAATCAGCATTTTCAGGAACTTCTTTTCTGTAATATTCATCAAAATTTGCAATCAAAAGCCCCATGATCTCTGCACATTGCTTCCTAATATCCTCTTGTGCATGCATTAAATATTCATATACAAAATTTAAAGTAATCATCTTTTGTTTCTGAGTCATATATGTAGAATATTCTTCAAATACATAAAGATACCCCCGTAAGTTATTTGCATCTTCTTCACTTCGAGCGCTCTCTAAAATAGTATTTAAGGAAGCTTCATCTCTTAACTTATACATTAACTTTATATTATGCTGAATAGATAGATATTTTATGTTTTCTATTACTTCTTTTCCTTGCATTAAAGCATAATGTATATTCTCCATATTTATTGGTACAGGAGGCTTTTCTACTTTTATATCTGTATGAATGCCTAAATGCATCATATAGTCTTCAAAATCTCTTAATTTTTCGTAAACACGATAATATCTCTTTTCTTTTTCTTCATCTACATTGTCTAGTTTTTTTAGAATCACATCAAAGGATTCCTTCAAGCTAAAGATATGCATTTTTTCATCTTTCTTTTTTACGCGAAAATCACAATAAATCAATATGAGAGATTCTAATGATAAATTTTCAAGCTCTAAATCCCAAGTAGAATGATTCACTGCAATATTTCGAATATAGGTGATATTCTTTGTTTCAAACCATTGATCTGTATAATAATAGTGAAGATAAGGGGCTCTTTTTCTTTCGTTTCCCCCACAACCAAATTTTCCTATATCATGTCCTGCTGCTGCACCTGAAACCCTTCCTAAATCTATGGGGACTCCTATTTTTTTTAGCTGTCTTCCTATGAATAATGATAAATTATGTACCCCACATATATGCTCTATTGTATTGTATCCAATGACTTCCTTATTTAATTTCATCATTTCATAGATGTAATCGTCTCTAAAAGCCTTTTTAAACCTTTTATATTCATGGATACTCTCTATTTCTTTTTCTTCTTCTTCCGTTAAAAATTGCATCATAAATAAGGGATTCATCATTTCCTTTTCAAGCTCTGAAGCAATGGCTAATACCTTTAAATAAATGGTACAAGGCATATTTAATTCATTGATTAATTCAGTCTCAACAGCTCCTGGAAAGGATTTACTTAATGCAAATTGATAAATATACCCTAACCATTCCTTCGGGTTATTTTCTCCAGCTAAAGCCTCCATCATGCTTTTACATAAATCAAGTACTGCCTTGCAGCTAAAATCTTTATTTTTCATCATCTTCTTGATTTTCTCTTGAAAATCTTTATCATATATATAGGTTTTCAAATAATCAAACTCTGATAATTCCTTTAAAATCTTTTTATAGAATCTATCGGCTAATAAGTTCCCCATTTTTTCCCTCCTCTATTAATCCTTCTAAAATCCTTACTCCATTCCTATAATGATCTGGAGCTAAATCATACGCCCAACTACATATATAAAGACCTATATAAGCTAAATAAAATTTCATTTTTTTATAAAAGCTATCCTCAAGCTTACTAGTTTCTTCATACCCTTTTAGAAAAGCTTTTTCATAGCCTTCTCCTTTTCTAGAAAGAAGATCATATAGGTATGCCATATCCAAGTCCTTATCCCATGGAAAGCTTTGTTCAAAATCAATCATTCCTGCAAAATGCCACCCATTTTGTACTTTTTTTACCATTACATTTCTCATATCATAATCATTATGACATAATACAGCTGTTTTTACATCTTCTAGAATATATATGTTTTTCTCTATATATTTTACCCATTTTTTATGAAGTTTCCTATGGGGAAGCTTTTTTTCAAATAAAGTCTTGATCACCATATCATATCTATTTTGAAAAACTTCTCTATATCCTTTCCCTTCATCTAAAGAATCACCATTTTCATCCCAATTTCCAAAAAAATCAAAGGTTTTTAGACTATGGATTTTTCCTAATTCTTTTCCCATTTCTTTAAATAGCTCCCATTGATTTTGAGTGCTAATTTTCTCTTGCACCTTTGAAAAAGTATTTCCTTCAATGAATTCTGTCATGATCCATTCCTTTTCTTCTTCTATTCCATAGTCTAAAAGCTTAGGTACTTTCATTTCACTATTTGAAAGGATTTTTAATGTGGCTACTTCTCTATTCCATCTATTTTTCTTAAAGTAAAGTTTAAAAACAACCCTATGCTCTTCTTCATCCGTCACAACATAAACCATATGTCTCTCTAGGTCATGATTTCCAACAGGTTTTATAGAAACTTTTTTGTTGAAAATATTGTTGATCATTTTTCTTGCTTCATATTCCATAGATAAATTCAATGATATTCAACTCCTAATACAGCTTCTTCCATTAGTTATAAACCATTATCACATGTTATATTCAAACAACATTCTTGCAAGACTCTGAATTTTCTTTCTATTATTTTACCAGAACTTTTACCTTTTTGATAAGTACTTATGAATTTTTTATAATAAAAAAGGAACTCCCTCCTTAACCTTAGGGAATTCCTTTTAATTTTTCTATCCTTCCATATCTATCAATATTTTCATGACACTTTTATCTGTCTTTAATTTTTCAAATGCTTTCCCTATATCATCTAATGGTACAATCGTCTTCTTATAATCCTCTAATAAAAATCTTCCATGCTTCACCAATGTAATAGATTCAGCTAAATCGTTTTTAGCACCTGCTACACTTCCTACCATAGATAATTCTTTTAGGATCATTTCAAAGGGTTTATAAGGAACAGCACAATCTTCACTAGCTAATCCAAAGGCTACAATTCTTCCACCTGGTCTTACAAGCTTAAAGGTCTGCTCATAAGTAATAGGAAGACCAACCGCTTCAATAACTATATCGCCGCCTCTTCCTTCAGTTAAAGCCTTAACCTCTTCATACATTCCGTCTCCGCTTTTTATAACGTAGTCTGCTCCAAATTCCTTGGCTTTTTTCATTTTATCTTCATCAAGTCCAATGACGATAATCGGTGCAGCCCCACAGATCTTTGCTATTTGAACATGCATCAGTGCAATAGCTCCATCACCGATGATTACCACACTTTCAGCAAACTTCATATGATGTTTTTTAGCTGAACGAACTACGCATGAAATAGGTTCTAAAAGTGCAGCATCCTTTAAATCCATTTCCTGTGGAATTTCATAAATCATTTCTTGCGGAATCGCCACATATTCAGCAAAAGCTCCATCTATATGAATCCCTAATTGCCTCATCTCTTTACACATAATCGGTTGATTTTGTCTACAATAAAAGCAAGTACCACAGCTAAAGTTAATATCTGCTACTACCTTTTCTCCACCTTTAAATCTTTTTACTTGATTTCCTACTTTTTCAATAACTCCTGAAAATTCATGTCCTGCAATAAAGGGAAGGATCTCCTTAGAATAAACACCGTTATAAATATGCATATCTGTACCACATATTCCACAATATTTTACTTTTACTAAAACTTCATTCTCTTTAATTTCAGGTATATTTACATTTTGAACTTGAATTTTTCCAGGCTCTAAAAACATAGCAGCTTTCATTTTTCCATTGTTCATTTCCTTTTCCTCCTATACTAACTTATATAGATTTACCTCTGTTTCACTTTCTTGTAGGTCTCTTAATTTAGGAACGATCTCAACAAAATGCGACGCTTTTACATGTGCATCAATAGCTTCTTGATCTTTCCATTCCTCTACAAAAGTGACTACCTTAGGATTGTTGATGTCTTCATAAAGCTTATAAGAAATGCATCCCTCTTCTTTCTTTGTTTCTTCTATTAATGTTTGTGCATATTCTTTAAATGTATTAATATTTTCTTCTTTCACTACTCCCTTTGCAACGATTGTAATCATGTCATTCTCTCCTTTTTATTTATTTTTTACATGCTATAGATTTTTCGAAGAAAGCATTTATTTATGATTCTTCGAACGTCTACAAATATTATTTTATCCGTTATATTTGTAAAGCTGTTTTATACCCTTCATTTACTGCATCTAAAATCGTTCTTACCTTTTGTGCATCTCCGATAAGGCTTACCTTTTCATGCTTTTCCTTTATATCTTTAAATACAGCATTATTTGGTTTTGAACCGACTGCCATCACTACTGTATCTATATTTTCAATGAATCGATTCTCTCCATTTGAAGCAACTAAAACTTTATTTTCTGTAATTTCTTTCACTTCTGTACTGGTCATAATATTGACCTTTAAAGCTTCTAGTGCTTCCATTAAGAAGAATTTCACTCCTGCCTCACAATCTCTTGCTATGGTATCTGTAAGTTCAACCAAGGTTACATTTTTGCCATGTTTCGCTAAATGCTCTGATGTTTCAGCGCCTACAAGACCGCCTCCTATAACGACTACATTTTGTCCCGCTCCCTCTGATCCTCCTAATACATCATTAGAGGTTAGAACGATAGGATGCTCTACCCCTTGAATCGGTGGAATAAATGGTACAGCTCCTGTTGCTACTATAATGTGGTCTGGTTTTTCGTTTTCTAATAGCTTTTCATCCACTTCTGTATTTAAGTGAACATGAACGCCAAGCTTTTCTAATTGGTTCTTTTGCCATACGATAAATGATGTGATTTCCGACTTAGTAGGAGGGATAGCTGCTAATAATAATTGTCCTCCTAGTTCATGATGTTTTTCAAATAAATGAACTTTATGACCACGTTTTGCTGCTACAATAGCAGCTTCCATTCCACCAGGCCCCCCACCTATAACAAGGATCTTTTTCTTTTCTTTAGCTTCTTTTATAGAAAGAGCTTTCTCATTTCCTGTAAGAGGATTTAATACACAATTTACAGGTAAATCTTCAGAAAGCATTCCTGAACAGCCTTGACGACAACCAATACATTCGATGATCTCCTCAAACTTTCCTTCTTTTGCCTTATTCGGTAGCTCTGGATCCGCTAAAGAAGCTCTTGCCATGCCTATCATATCTGCCTTTTGAGATAGTAATATTCCTTCTGCTAAGAATGGATTATTAATACGTCCAGATGTAATTACTGGTATAGATACGATAGATTTAAATTCTTTAGCAAAATCTGTTTCCCATCCATGTTTAACTGCCGCAGGAGCTGTTATATGAAAACCACTTGCATAAACGCCTACGGAAACATCAATAGCAGCAACCCCTGCATTTTCTAATATTTTTACCATAACCTTCGTATCTTCTATGGTTAATCCATTTTCGATTAATTCATCAGCAGATATTCTATACAGAATAGGATAATCTTTTCCTACCTTTGCTTGGATGTTTTCAATGATTTCAAGAGCAAATCTAACTCTATTCATCAGATTGCCACCATATCCATCTACTCTCTTGTTAGAAAAAGGTGACATGAATTGATTAATCAAATAGCCATGTGCCCCTTGTAATTCAACAGCATCAAACCCTGCTTGTTTAGCTCTTAGTGCTGCATCTCCAAATTGTTCTACGATGACTTGAATCTCTTCTTCTGTTAAGGCATGAGGCATTTCCCCTATTACAGGGTCAGGAATAGCTGATGGTGCTACGATTTTCATTCCTGTAAGTGCGCTGCTAGTTTCTCTTCCTGCATGAAAAATTTGAAGAGCAATTTTTGCGCCATGTTTGTGAACTCTTCTTGTTAATTCCTTATTTGACTCCATTTGCTCATCATTCCACATACATCCCATATACTTAAAGCCCTTACCAGCTGGAGTAATAGCATAATTTTCAGTAATAATGAGACCAAAGCCTCCCTTAGCTTTCGCTTCATGATAATCAATAAATCTTTCTGTAATAGTTCCATCTTCATTGCAAAGACTAACAACCATAGGGGGTACTACCAAACGGTTCTTGATCTCTATCTTTCCAATGTTAATAGGTTCAAATACTTTCTTTAACATATTTATTCCTCCAAAGTTGTTTATTATTTAACAAATATATAAGCAATACTCACGCCAACTTTCATAGGAATAAAATAAAAATATTTTTTATAGCTTGTTTGAAGAAATGAATTGTATAATCAATTTTTATTATCTATTTTGAAAGATGAAAAAGATATATTTTTTTGTAAGAAAGGTTGATTTTAAGCTATTTATTTTGAAAATATGATTTTATGTTTTCAAAAATTGTGTAAAAAAAGATCCCTTTACAATTGATCCCTAGCTCTTATTGAAGCTATTTTCAGATATTTCTATAAAATAAACATGTCTCACATATGACACATGTTTCAATTTCATGTATCATATGTGAGACATGTTTTCAATATTCAAACACGCTAAACATACTACATTTTTTTATTTTCTATAATTTTCCCAATCTATATTCAAGCTTTTTAATTTTCTATACATTTTACTCCTGCTAAAGCCTAATTTCTGTGCTGATTTTTTTATATTTCCTTTATTTTCTTTGAGTATATTGATAATAAATTCTTTTTCATTATTTTGAATCAGCTGATCATAATTATATTTTTTCACTTTTACATTACATAAAATCTTATCTGGAAGATGTTGATCCTGTATATAATCTTCTTTACATATGTTAATGGCTCTTTCAAATACATTACTAAGCTCTCTTACATTCCCTGGCCAATGATAAGCATTTAGTAATTCTTTTGTATCTTTATGTAATCCTTTTATTTTTTTATTTAATTTTCTATTAAATTCTTTTATAAAAGCTTGTATAAGTATTTCAAGATCTTCCTTTCTTTCTCTTAAAGGAGGTATATAAATATTTAACACATTTATTCTATAATAAAGATCTAGCCTAAAAGAATTTTCCGAGACCATATCTTCTAAATTTCTATGGGTAGCCGCTATGATTCTTACATCAATCTTTTTAGGATTTCTGCCTCCTATTCTATAAACTTCTTTTGTTTGAAGGACTCTCAATAGAGATGCTTGAACTTCAAGGGGCATGTCTCCAATTTCATCTAAAAATATAGTTCCTCCATTTGCAAGTTCAAATTTACCAGGATTTCCTTCTTTTTTAGATCCTGTAAAAGAACCTCCCTCATAACCAAAAAGTTCGCTTTCTATAAGACCACTAGGAATAGCTCCACAATTAATAGCTATAAATGGTTTGTTTTTTCTTTTACTCGTGCTGTGTATAGAATGAGCCATTAATTCTTTACCCGTACCACTTTCTCCTGATATTAGCACATTAGAGCAGCTATCCGCTGCTATTTTTCCTATATCAATAACCTCTTTCATCACTTGAGACTTAGAAATAATATCTTCAAAGCTATAATGAGCAGTAGATCGTAGCATTTTATTGACTAGCTTATGTACCTTTTCCATTTCTTTTAATACTACAACAAGCCCTGTTATATTTTCTTCATTCCATATAATTGAGATAGATAAAATACAATTCAGTATTTTTCCTGAATGAATTCTTAACCTTTGTTCTTGATCTATTATGTCTTTTTTTGAATGGATTACCTTTTCTAAATTTATATCTTCTAATAAATACGTTCTGATATCTTCATGAATATAATTTTTTTGCATATTTAATTCCATAAGCTCTAACGCTTTTTCATTGATACTTGTAATTTTCATATTTCTATCTAATATAATGATTCCCTCGGATATACTCTGAAAAGCTTTTTCTCTTTGTATGATTAAATCTTGTTTTTCTTTTAATTCACTTTCAATAATCATTTGTTTTTCAATAGCTCCAGCAGCTGCCGTAACCATGCTAAGAATATGTGGATTTGCATCTTCTAAGATGCATGATATACTCAAGCAACCTATTAAATTTCCTTCTCTATCATGGACAGGAGCTGCTGAACAACTAAGAGGATGATTTTCTAGTGCGAAATGCTCTGCTCCTAAAATTTGAATCGGTCTATCTAAGTAAGTAGTCGTTCCTATACCATTTGTACCTATGTACGATTCCTTGCACAAAGCCCTTTTATTATGAACTTCAATTTTTTCAAGGTCTTCTTTATCACCGATTACCTCTAATACACAACAGCTTTTATCTGCCACTATTACAGTACAGCCCGAGCCCTTAAATGAATCATATAGATTTTTCATATAAGGAACTGCTGATCTTATAAAAGCATCACTCTCTTTCGTTTTTTTGGAAAATTCTTCTTCAGATATGTAAAGAGGATCGTTATGCTCTGGACTCACATGATTCTCAACACTCCTAGCCCATGACTCAGCAATAAAAGCTTTTATTTGATTACTCGGCTTGATCCCTTTAAACACAAAATTTTCCCATTCCTTGTAAAGCTCATGAGTCTTTTTCCTATTAATCATACTTCACCACCTTTTCTAAAATTAGCTGCTACCATCTCAAATTAACAGCAAGCTTTGTTTATTCTATTTATTTCCAGTACGATGGAAAATTTATTCCTTTCTATTGATAATCACTCTTAAATTTGATATTTAACTACATCATTTTTTATATGGCACAACAAATATTGTAACATAAGAAAATAAAGTAATCCTTCCCCCCATATATTTTGACATAAAAAAAGAAACCCCTTTTTCATTTTAAGGAATTCCTTTGATTTTTTCTATACTATTAAGAGGAATCTAAGACCAATTAGATTCCCTTATATTTGATCTACTCAAACATTTTTATGAATGATGTATATTGAAGGTATAATTTTTGCCATTATTATTGTCCCAATGATTTGCAGCATCATGGAAACACATATTTAGATGTTCCCCTTTTCCCACTGTTACATCTGTACAAAACTTGCCATTAGCATGTTTTTCCATTTTTATGTCTTTTAAATTTTTCCACCCTGAAGATTGCTCAGAAACTCCACAACGAAGATACACTTCATCTGCACCAGAGCTTGCTAAAATCCCATCATAGCTTACCTCTACAATATGATTAGATTTAACAATTGTTGGGGTGATTTGTACTCCATTTTCTTTAAATAATTGCATGTTTTAATTGCCTCCTTATTCATTTGATATATGTATTCTTGCCATGGAATCTACTGTTTATTCAAAATGATACAAAGCACTTTTTTACAATTTCCATTGCTCAAATTTCAAAAACACTAGGAAACATCAATTTGCATCCTGGTTTTCTCTAATGCTAATATAATTTTTCAATCACTTGATCATCAATATCAAAGGTATGCTCTTCCCTTGGAAATACACCTGTATTGATTTCTTCTATATAACTTTTCGTAGCTTCTACAATAGACTCATTTAAGTTTGCATACTTTTTCACAAATTTAGGTGTAAAGTCCGTATACATTCCTAGCATATCCTGTGCTACTAAAACTTGTCCGTCACAATATTTACCTGCCCCAATACCGATTGTAGGAATCTCTAGCCTTTCAGAAATAAGCTTTGCTAACTTTTTAGGAACACATTCTAGTACAATGGAAAATACACCTGCTTCTTGTAACAATAATGCATCTTCAAGAATTTTTCTCGCTGCCTCTTCACTCTTTCCTTGTACCTTAAATCCACCAAACATATTGATAGACTGAGGTGTAAGCCCTAAATGACCAATAACAGGAATCTGTGCTTTTACAATCCCTTTTACTTGATCAATAACATCTCTTCCACCTTCAAGCTTTACTACATGGGCTCCTCCTTCTTGTATCAATCTTCCTGCATTTCTTATACTTTCTTCTACACTAATATGGTAGGATAAAAAGGGCATATCCCCTACTACCATGGTTCGTTTTACCCCTCTTGAAACAGCCTTGATGTGATGAATCATATCCTCTACGGTTACCTGTAATGTATTTTCATATCCAAGCATAACCATCCCTAAGGAATCACCAACTAATAAGCTATCTACTCCTGCCTCATCTAATAGCTTTGCTGTAGAATAATCATATGCAGTAAGCATAGATATTTTTTTTCCATCTTTCTTTGATTTTTGAAATGAACTTACTGTAAATTTTTTTGTCATTTATTCCACCTCTTTTAAAGTATTTTTTAGGATTTCAAAATTTTTATTTTTATTCTTCTTTTCTGCTAGTTCTATGGTTTTTAATCCCATGACCTTATAAAAAGCTAAAGCAGCTTCATGCTCTTTTAATGCTTCTATGTGCTTTTTAATGGTTCCTACATCGCCCCTAGCAATAGGTCCTGTTAAAGCATTTTTTGTTCCTAAATGATGAATATTATGAATCGTTCCTTCTATCAAAGGTAGTAATGCTTTATACCCTTCTTTTTCATTAATTCCAATAGTGCTCAATAAAGATCCTCCATAATCCATCAACGTCACTAAATAGTTTGATACCACACAGGCAGTTAAATGATACATACTCTTTTGATCATCTGTCAGTTTAAAATAAGGATTTCCAAGAGTTTTTAATATATCCTCTAGTACATGAAGTTTTTCTTCATCCCCTTCAATACTAAAGTAGGTATCCTTTAGATCACTTACAGCCTTTTCTATATCTGCAAAAGCTTGTAGGGGATGCATTGAATAAATAAAACACCCTACCTCCTTTGCTTTCTTTAAGAGCTTTGAAGAAGAAGCTCCACTCATATGAATAAGGATTTTTCCTTCAGATAATAAATTTTCTTCTACTAAATCATTGCATACCTTATTAATTGCATCATCACTTGTAGTAATAAATAAAAGATCTATATTCTCTGGAAGCTCCTTCACATTTAAAATAGCTTTACTCCCAGTGATTTTTGCAGCTTTCTTAGCCGATACAAAAGTTCTACTAAAATATCCATAAATTTCAAACCCCTGATTCTTCAAATACAATCCAAAGGCTATTCCTACCTTACCTGCTCCAATAAATCCTATTTTCAAACTATCCCTCCAATCAAAAAACCCTTTTTGCATCCAATTGGACACAAAAAGGGTTCAATACAAAGTCACCATAAATACCTTGGCTGTGATTTTCTACACCAAGATATTCTTCTAATAACCTCTTTCGTCCCTGTCCAATGGATCAGTGCAAAATACGTTATTTCCCATATTTATTTTAAATTTTTAAAGATAATAGTTTGACTGTTTCCATGTCAACTAAGGTCATTGTAGCATATAATATTATTTCATTCAAATGATTATTTTAACAATTCATAGCTGCTCATAAGTACCGGCATATTTAAATTCTCAAGAACTCTTTCTAAGAGAACCCCTTCCCTTTGAGGATAATCAAATCCATAGCTTGCTCGAATAGCTGATGTAATAAACTGCACACTTCGATCTAAAGCAACAGGAAGGCTATCCCCTTGAAGCAAGCTTCCAACCAATACACTCGTAAAACCATCCCCAGTCCCAGGAAAATGAGCTGGAATGTATAAACAACTTACTTTCCAAAATCGATTCGTCTTTTTATCATAAGCAATAACACTTGTGTTTTTACTTCCTTCTCCGTCTGGAACGCTAGTTATAATGACTATTTTAGGGCCCATATTTGATAATCTAATAAGCCAATCCTTCACTTTGTCCTCTGAAATATTTTCTTCATAAGATTCTCCAAGAAGGTAGGCAGCTTCCGTAAAATTAGGGGTAATAATGTCTGCTTTTCCAATAAGTCTTTTCATATGTTCAATCATTTCTTCATCCATCGTAGCATACATTTTCCCATTGTCTCCCATTACTGGATCTACTACTTTTAAATTATTTTCATTTCCAAATACATCTATAAATTTTGAAACAATATCAATCTGTTTCGTTGATCCTAAAAAACCACTGTAAATGCAATCAAAATCTATCCCAACCTTCTCCCAGTGGTGAAGGTATTGTTCCATCGTATCCGTCAAATCTACAAAGCTAAAATCTTCAAATCCTCCTGTGTGAGTAGATAAAACTGCTGTAGGCATAGGACAAACTTGCACCTTCATAGTCGATAAAATAGGTATAATCATCGTTAAAGAAGCTCTTCCAAATCCAGATAAATCATGGATTGCTGCAACTCTTTTTACAGCTCTTTGCATAAGTTTTCCCCCTTTATGATTGATAGCGATAGGTAATATATCCTTTATAATCTATCACTTCAACATTTTCATCCTTTTTTAAAGCTTCAAATATCTCCTCTATTTTCTCACATTTTCTAGATTTTAAAAAGGTATCAATTTCATATTGATTCATAGGATGTCTCTTAATAATACTAAGAATAGCCTTATAATCATCTTTTTCTTCACTAAAGAACCCTTCTGAATGAAGCATATCTATAGATATACCCCCTAATAGATTCACTGCTTGCTTTATTGATTCTTTTGATGCAGCTTCTACCCACCTTTCCGCTGGGGGTCTTACAGGCGTATTGATATATAATCTATCATAATTGATATTTTTTAATAAATCCTTCATTTTTAATAAAGCTTCTTCATGATCGTTTATATTTTTGATCATCATGGTTTCTATCCATAATTCTCCTTTGTATTCCTTTGAAAAAACCATTAATCCTTCATATACGTCCTCATATTTAATCTTTCCAAAAGGTCTATCAATCTTTTTAAAGCTTTCTTTATCGTAAGAATCAAAAGAAGGTAGTACAATATCTGCTTCGTATAAAGCTTCTCTTACATTTTCTTCATGCAATAAAGATCCATTTGTAATCACCGCAACAGGCTTTGTTGTCAATTCCTTAAGCCCCATTATAAGTTCTTTTAAATCTTTATATAATGTAGGTTCGCCCTCTCCTACCACTGTCACTACATCAAATTTTATTTCTTCCTTTAAATAATCTTTAAATTCATTCAAAATTTCTTGTAGATCAAAAAAACTTTGACGTATATTGGTTAGTTTATTTGTTCTTCCAAGCTGACAATATATACATGAATAATTACAGCATTTTCTAGGAATAGGACTGACCCCTATAGATAAACCCATTCTCCTTGATGGTACAGGTCCAAATAAATGTTGATAGGTTTTCATTTTCCCCGTCTCCTTTTATTATATATTTTTTGTAGATCATCAGTATAAATCTAACAACTACAATGCCCAATATATTCCATCATACATGATTTCTTTCTCTTCCACAACCATATGCTATGATACCCAAAACATCTGCTATAGCTGATTTTATTGGAATAGTAACTAGCATTTACTATCTCTCAAAAAATTTATAAAACCCCTTTGTTACTAATTTTTAGTAACAAAGGGGTTTTTATTTTCTAATTCATTAAAAATCAGCTTTTTTCATTCTATTTCTTCTATTCAATACAATCATTCCAACAAAAACAATTGCTCCAAATCCTGTAAACATGACTGTACCCATTTGATTAGCTGGTACAAGCTTACTTAATAATCCTGTAGAATTTAAGAAGATTACAGTAATTGCCGCTGGTGCTACTATTTTGATGATTAAATCGTATGCAGCTTTATATTTAAAACTAAACAATCCATTACTTGTAATCTCTTTCACTGCATTTTCAGTACCCCATACCCATCCTACAAAGATACATACTAATAATCCACCTAATGCAAGAGTAACATTTGAGGTTAAGAAATCAAATAAATCAAAGAAGGTCTTTCCTGCTACAACTTTAAACTCACTTAATGGTCCAAAAGATAATATACTTAATGTTGCTAAGACATAAAGAGCTCCTACAGATATAACCGTAGCTTTCTTTCTTGACATTTTAAACTCTTCTGTTGCAAATGCTACAACTACCTCTAATAAAGAAATAGTAGATGTAAGGGCTGCAATTGCAATAAGTACAAAGAATAATGTAGCAAATAATTGTCCGAATGGCATTTCCTTAAAAACTGCTGGTAATGTGATAAATATAAGTCCTGGTCCTGCATTTGGCTCAAGTCCATATGCAAATACTGCTGGAAAGATTACGATACCTGCCATCAATGCAATGGCTGTATCTGCAATAGTTACTTGTACTGCTAATTTCATTATATCTTCCTTTTTACCAATATAGCTACCATATGTTAAAATAATTCCCATTCCTAAGCTTAACGAGAAGAATGCGTGTCCTAATGCTTCAAGTACTCCTGCGGTTGTTAAACTACTAAAATCTGGCTTAAACAAGAATTCTAATCCTTTGTAAGCACCATCTAATGTTACAGATCTAATCATCAGAACTACTAAAAGTACTAATAATGCAGGCATTAAAATTTTGCTATATTTCTCTACACCATCTTTTACTCCTGCTATGACAATACCTCCTGTTACAAGTAATACTAAAAGTGTCCAAAGTAGCGAACTAGTTGTTCCAGAAGCTACCCCTCCAAAATAAGCTCCTAGCTGATCTGGCATAACTGTCATCAATTCACCTGTTGCTGCTGAATAGATATATGAAAATACCCATCCTACAATCATTGCATAATAAGATAATATTACAAATGCTGTTCCTACTCCTAAATATCCAGCCATATACCAAGGCTTTTCTGGTGCAATTGCTTTAAATGCACCTACTGCATTTGCTTGTGTTCTTCTACCTAATACAAACTCTGATACCATAACAGGTAATCCGATTAATGCAATACAACATAAATAAACTAATATAAATGCAGCTCCTCCATTTTGTCCCGTAATAAAAGGGAACTTCCATATATTTCCTAGTCCTATAGCAGACCCTGCTGCTGCTGCTAAGATTCCTAATCTTGATCCAAAACTTCCTCTGTTCATTTTTGTCATCCCTTTCTGATTTAACATTTTGAAAATTAAAAACATTTTGAGTGTTGTTTGGGCTTCTCACTTTCTATTTATAAATTCGAATGCGCATTCTTTTTTTCAATAAAAAAAACTTTCATTCCTATAAATATTCGTAGAATATCTATAGGGACGAAAGTTTATATTCGCGGTACCACCCTACTTTGCAATCAAATATTGCATCTTTATTCCAGTCGAAATGAAGTATATTGTATACTTATTTGAACCTTAGCCCTATATTGGAGGCAACCATCCTCATCTACTCAAATTCCTTTTCGACTCGGCAGCTCGGGAGTGATCATTATATACTAGCTTTAACACTAACTCTCAACAAACGTTAGCTCTCTGTGGTTAAACACTTAATATTTTTCTCTCCGTCTTCACTTTAATTTCATATATCTTGTAATTTAGTATTTATTATACAAACATTCTCACTATATGTCAATACAAAATTTTCATATTCTTTATATTTCTATAGTAGTAGGATCTACCCACATCCACTCAGGTTTTTGTCTTTTCAAATCTTCTACCAATTTATAAAGAGCCAAATCTTTTTGCTTTGCCTCAAGCATAATATCTATATCTTTGCCATAGGGTATGCATTTTTCTACCAACCCTATAAAGTTATTAGGATTTATATAATCAGCATGTCTTTTATCTAATTTTCCTTCTTTAGGGCTTGAAATATGCATTTTAGGCGGAAAAGCTTCCCCTTTCCATGTATAAAGAATTCGATCTAAGAAGTCTTCTATTGGCTCATCACTATCATTACATACATGATGATGTATATCTAGCACCATAGGTACACCAATTTCTTCACAAAGAGATAACGTTTCTTTAGCTGTAAATAATTTATCATCATTTTCAATAATCAGACGATTTTTGATTGCTAAAGGTAATCTTTGAAAATTTTTTATAAATCGTTCTATTGCTTTTTCTTTTCCTCCCTGCCCACTACCAATATGAATCACCATTTTTCCCTCTTTATAATTCATAGCTTCGAACCAATAGTTATGTAAATGAAATTCTTTTATAGTCTTTTCTACTACCTCCTCTCTAACACTATTTAATACATTAAAATGATCTGGATGCGTATCTACACGCATATGATGTTTTCTTATTAACGCTCCAATTGTATTTAAATCTATTTTAAAATATTTTTCATACTCCCAATTCATTACCTCTGGATGAGTGGCAAGAGGAATCAACTTAGAGGTAATCCTATAAAAATGAATATGATTTTCTGCATTATATGAAAGGATTTTTATTAAATCTTCCATATTTGATCGGGTAACTCTTTTTAATTCATTGATTTGTTCTTCTTCTGTAAGCTTTTTGTATCTACTGTAAGTAAATTGACTAGAAGCTGTTACTTTAGGAAGCTTTAGTGCAATAGCTACATAACCTAATCGAATACGCATGAATTTTTCCTCCTTTTCTTTAGTCTTTACTAAAAAATATAATTCACTCCAAAAGAAAAAGCAGATGACCTCAATCATCTACTTTTTATCTTAACTATGCAGCATCTTCTTTTTTCATCTTTTTATTTTCTTTTTTTACTTTACTCATAAACATTCCAAAGAATACTAACGCTAGAACAACACCTACTATATTTGAAAGGGATGCAGCTAATTTAAATCCTTCTTTTGCTTGTAAAATATAAGCTGTTGTAACACTTGTCATAAATGTTGCTGGTATACTACAAATCCAATGAGTTTTCCCTTTTTGAGCTAAATACGTTGCTGCTGCCCAAAGTACAATCATAGCCAGTGTCTGATTTGACCAAGAGAAATATCTCCAAACGATACCAAAATCAATCTTTGTAAGTGCTACCCCTACAGCAAATAACGGGATCGCAATATAGAATCTATTGATTGTTTTTTCTTGTTTTAAATGAATGGCATCTGCAATAACTAATCTTGCACTTCTAAAAGCAGTATCTCCTGATGTTATTGGACAAGCAACTACTCCAAGCATTGCAAGGATTCCACCTACAGTTCCAAGAAGTGTTGTTGATATTTCATTTACCACAACTCCAGGTCCACCATTTGCAAGAGTTGCCGCTAATCCTTCTGTTCCTCCAAAGAATGCCATAGCTGCGGCCGCCCAGATAATGGCAATAATTCCTTCTGCAATCATTGACCCATAAAATATTCTTCTTCCTTCACTTTCTTTTCTTACACATCTAGCCATAAGAGGGGATTGTGTTGCATGGAATCCTGATATAGCCCCACAGGCAATGGTTATGAATAAGAATGGGAAGAATGGTGTTCCCTTCGGATGCAGATTAGATAGTGTCAGCTCTGGAATTGTATAACCTTTCGCAATGATGCCTACACCAATACCAACTGCCATGATCAATAAAGATGCTCCAAATATAGGATAAATCTTACCGATTAACTTATCTACTGGAAGTACTGTAGCAAGTAAATAATAAATAATAATAATACCGATCAATAATGTTTTGCTAAGTCCTGTTATGTTTGCTAAAAGTCCCGCTGGACCCATTACGAAAACTACACCTACTAATACTAATAATACAACACTAAAAACTCTCATAATTGTCTTTGCCGTATCTCCTAGGTAGATTCCTACAATTTCTGATACACTTGTTCCTTTATGGCGAATAGATAACATTCCTGAGAAATAATCATGTACTGCCCCTGCAAAAATACATCCAAATACAATCCATAAAAATGCAGCTGGTCCCCATAATGCCCCTGCTATAGCTCCGTATATAGGTCCTAGTCCTGCAATATTTAAGAACTGAATCAAGAAAATTCTTGGCCAGCTCATTGGAATATAGTCTACACCATCTTCCATAGATACTGCTGGTGTTACTTTCTCATTATCAATTTCGAAAACGTTTTCCACAAATTTACCATAAATAAAATAACCTAAAATTAAAATTGCAATAGATAAAATAAAAGTAAACATATGCGTTCCTCCTTTAATAAATTTTTCTTTACCCTTATTATATTGTAAAGAATCCTTTGAAATAGGACTTTGAACATGAAAGGAAACGTTATACACATGAAGCGCAAAAAAATATACATGAAATTGCATTCATGTATATTTTTATAAATTAGATTCCCATAATTTTTCTAAACTCTTTTATTTTATTTCTGCTAACAGGAATAGTTGTATCTAAATCCTCAAGTTTTACATTATAAGTATTATTAAACCAAGGGACAATCTCTTGAACCTTATCAAGATTTAAAATGTATGAACGATGACTTCTAAAAAACTTATCTTCAGGTAATTTCTTTAGAAAATGAGAAATATTTATTTTTGCAATATAACTTTCATCTTTTGTATAAACTATAGTTTCTCTCTCACGAGCCTCACAATAATATATATCTGTCCAATCTATAACAATCATTTTTTCGCTTTTGCATAAAATGATTTTATCTCTTTTATATCCTATATCAACCTTTCCTTGATCTTCTAGCTTTTTTAATGCATGAATCATTCTTTCTTTTGAATAAGGTTTTAAAATATAATCAAAAGCATATACTTCAAAGGCTTCTACTGCATATTCTTTATAAGCTGTAATAAAAACAATCTTTGGTGGTTCTTTAAACTTAGCAATTAATTTACTAAATGTCATTCCATCTAGATTTGGCATATTAATATCTAAAAATATCACATCTACATTACTTTTCTCTAAAAATTTTAATGCACTTAAAGCTTCTTCAAATTCTTCTATGATTTCAATAGAACTATATTCTTTAATAAAGTACTTTAATTCTTCCCTTGATGGATATTCATCCTCTACAATAATACACCTCAAAGTTTACCCCTCCTTTTTATAAATTTCAAAGGATATCCTTGTTCCTTTTGGAAGTCGTTGAATTTTAAGACCTTTCCCATAGATCAGCTTCAATCGATTATGTACATTTAAAAGACCAATACTTCCTTCTTTTGTTTTTCCCTTTTTTATTCCAGAAATAATCTCTTCTTCAATACCAAGGCCATCATCTTCTATGCTAGTTCTAACCGTTTCTTTTCTTTGTTTAACAGAAATTCTTATAGAACCCTTATCCTGATTACCTTTTAATATACCATGTTTTATGGCATTTTCAACAAGCGGTTGTATAGTCAGGCTAGGGATTTTTATATCTATAGCCTCATCTATATCATAAAGAACATGTAATTTTTTCCCATATCTTGCCCTTTCTATTTTAACATATGCTCTCACCTGTTCCAATTCTTTTTCTAAGCTTACTAAAGCATCTCCTCTTTCAAGGTTATATCTTAAATAGGTAGATAAATCAATCATTAATTCTCGAGCATGATCTACATCCATTCTCATAAAGGATACAATTGTGTTTAACGCATTAAATAAAAAATGTGGATTAATCTGTGCTTGAAGAGCTTTAATCTCAGATTTATTTGCCATCTCCTTTAGCTTTTCAAGCTTACTTAGTTCGAGCTGAGTAGAAATAAGTTGAGATAACCCCTCTGCTAAGCTTATATCTCGAAAGGTTATATGATTTTCATCATTATAGTATATTTTTAAAGTTCCGATCACTTTTTGATTTTCTTTAAGAGGTACAATAATTGCAGATTTTAACGGACAATTCTCATCTATACATTCTATTTCTACAGGGGTATTTAAAACCGCAATAACCCCTTCCCTGATAACTCTCTCTGTTGCTTTTGTCAAAATAGTTTTTCCTACTGTATGATGGTCTTCCCCACTTCCTACATGAGCCATAATTTTTTTTCTATCCGTTATGGCTACAGCATCTGATTTTACCGAAAGCTTAATAATCTCACAGACCTCTCTTAGAGAATTTTTATTCACATCACGAAAGTAAGGTAATGTTTCATTTGCAATTTCTAAAGCATGCTTTGCTTGCTTTGCAGCAATTTCTTCTTCTGCTTCAAAAATATTTTCTGTGATCATAATAACAACAGCAATTCCTACACCATTAATCAAAACCATAGGTACATAAATTTGCTTTACAATCGTTAAAGCTAAATGAAAAGGCTTTGAAAATAGCAATATAAAAGACATACTAATATTTTCTACTAGTATTCCTCCTATTAACCCATAAAGCCATCTGTTTTTAATAGTTGACTTTTTATAAATAATTCCAGATAAAAAACCTCCAATCATCGTTGCTACAGCACATGGAAAGGATGTAATTCCCCCAATATCAATCAAAATTCTATGTAATCCTGCAAGGACTCCTCCTACAATTCCTACGAAAGGACCACATAAAATCCCACCTACCATTACACCAATATTTCTTGTATTGGCAATAGCTCCTCGTACATCAATCCCTACATAGGTTCCAATAATCCCTATTCCACCAAATGTAAAAGCAAGGATTAATGTTTCAATTCTCCCTATTCTATTCTTTTGAATCATCTGTCGAAATGCATTCAATTTAGAAATAAAAAATGCAATAACAATCACATATCCTAGATTATTAATAAGATGCTTTAATAATTCTACCAAACCCATCAACTCCAAAATATTTTTCTTATATTATATATCAATCCTCCATAATCGCATACGAAAAATGGCTAAAAATACTTTACTAACAGAATCTATACTAACAATATAACCATAAATCATATCACTTATTACCCTGTTTAAAGGATCATCCATTGAGCAAACATGACAGCTTTAAAGCTTAAATTTTTTTCAATACAATCATTTTCATAAGCCCTTTAGCTCCTATAATAATAAAAAGGCTCCAGATAATTTTTCTGAAACCCTTTAAAAGCTTTCTATTTTTTAGTTTAAAAGATATACCTTCACATTATATCCTCTACCAAAAGCCCTTACTTCCTTCATTTGTTTATTCCCTATATCGCCTAAATAAATATCTACAGTTTTTCCTTTTACGCCGCCTCCTGTATCTGCTGCTAAATAAATACCATTATATTTTGAACGCCAATCCTTCTCATCAAACAATACAAGGATTTTGCTTCCTAATGAAATTTTTCTTGTATCTACTGCAACCACCATTGCATCACTCCAACTCTTTCCATTAAGATTGTATCCTGATCTTGTAAAACCTCTATATTTAGCCCCTACAGCTTTACCACAAGAGGCGATAGATAAATCATAAGCTGTAGCTGTATAATCTCCTCCAAGGTATGTAGCATTTTCTATTATTTCTTTAAAAGTATTTACTGCTGTTTCTTTCTCTTTTGCTTCATTATTTT
This sequence comes from Marinisporobacter sp., assembly GCA_025210395.1. Lineage (GTDB taxonomy): Bacteria > Bacillota > Clostridia > Peptostreptococcales > Thermotaleaceae > Crassaminicella. Next base: position 60,067 of record JAOARV010000026.1, on the reverse strand, counting down.
TTTTCGCATCTTGTTTTACAAAGGCCTGCTTAAAGAAATCTTCATGTACAAGCTTTACTTCTTTATCATATATGAATCCTTCTTTTTTCTCATCCCATATAATATGAAAATACCCATCCTCATAACCATCAATCTTTACAATCTGATTTTTGCTTAACGCTTTTATCATTTCACTATTTTTTGATGGTTTTTCATAAACTTCTCCATTTTCAACTATGATTTTCGCTTTTTTTTCAATAGGCATAGTAATAATATCTTTAGAAGGTACCCAACCAATTACCTCATCCTCCATAGCCAATTGAACCCAGTCTTCTTTTTTCTCTACTACCGTAATCTTCGTTGCGAACCCTAGTCTTCCCATAATATCAGAATGTACATTTGGATCTTTACGTACTTCTACAGTCCCTGTATTAACAACTCCATTTTCTATCAAACTTTTATGTCCATTCTTAATCAATATACATTCACTATGTACCCATCCAAATATACCATTCTTCGTAGAAACTTCATACCATTTTCCTTTATTTGCTTCAATAAATACGTCCTCTCCTATTTCTAAAGAACTTAAGCTTGGTGATGAGGTTCTCGCCTCTTTATACAAAGCTACATTCTGATCAATCACAATCCCTTTCACAACTTCTTGTGCATAGTTTGTTGAAGGCATTAATGCTATACATAATAAAACAATTGTAATCATAAAAAATTTCTTGAAAATATTCATAAAAAAAGAATTCCCCCTTATTTTGTGTCAATTTGACATTATTTTTATATTTGACAAATATTTTTAAAATCCTTTAGGAAATTATTTGTATATTTCTCCACTTAAAAACAAGAATTGTAGCATTGGCTTCATCCTCAATCCATTCATTTTTACTTTGAAAATTTAAAACGCTCATTCATTTTCTTTTTTATAAATAGCAAAAGCGTCAGCATAGGCTGACACTTTTATGATTCCCACAAATTCTTTGTCATCTCTTCTATTTTTTTTCTTCTTTTTAATGTTTCTTCTCGATCTATAAAAATTCTATTTTCATCTACTACTAATACATCTCCTTCTTTTGCATCCTGTGGAATCATATTTCTTTCGATATTGATAATCTTTCCATCTTCTCTTTCACATACAGCAAGATTTTCTTCAAATCTATCTATAATCATATACATAGACTCACCTACCTCTTTGATTTTCTAAATCCAGCTTCCTTCGCTTCCTTTTCTGTCTTAAATAAAACCTCTGCCTTCACATTTTTATAATAAGCTCCATCCGGCATATGATATATTTTTTCTCCTTTGCTATTAATATTTCCTTTAATCAACCCCTGCTCATCCTTATTCATATCATTTTTCTCTTCTATGGATGTTACTGCTTTTGCTGTAAGTATATTGATTGTATTTTCTTTATTTGTATTTGTTTTTTTACTTTTGCTATCTCTTCCATAGTTATAATCCCCTTGATTTGCATTAAAGCTAATTTTATTTCCATCACTGGTAGCCACAATATTTCCACTTTCATCCGTTCTATAAACAGGTATATTTTTATTTTTTAATTTATCCATGGTTTCCTTATGGGGATGGCCATAGTCATTTCCTATCTCCGTCATAATTACAGCATATTTAGGATTTACTTTATTCAAGAAATCTATTGTTGTGGAAGAATGACTACCATGGTGTCCCAGCTTTAATACATCAGCTGATAAATCTAATCCATTACGCATCATTTCTTTCTCTGAAAGACCCTCTGCATCCCCTGTAAATAGGAAAGAAGTATTTCCATAGGTTAACTTTAGTACAATAGAATAATCGTTATAATCTTTATATTCTTTACTATTAGGTGCAAGAATAACCCCTTTTGCATCTCCTAATGGTATTATACCCCCTACTGTGGGATTCGTTATTTTCAGTCCCTTCTTTTTAATAGCTGTAATAACATCTTTAAATGTTTTACTCGTATGGGTAACCTTTGGCATATATACTTTGCCTATGTCAAAATTATTGATTACTGCATCTAATCCTCCTATATGATCTTCATGGGGATGGGTTCCGATAACATAATCTAATTGATTGATTCCTTGATTCTTTAAATAGTTCACAACTAAATCAGCATCGCCATTATTCCCAGCATCGATAAGCATAGTACTTTCACCATTCTTAATCAATATACTATCTGCTTGTCCTACATCAATAAAATGAATTTTTAAATCTCCTTTAACTTCTGCTATCCTTTCAGATGCTACAGTTTCTTTTAAATTTTCTTCTTTTACAGTATGTACTGCTTTTTCCTTTACACAACCTGTGAAAATCAATAAAAATGATAATATGATCACAAGAAAATAATGCTTTTTTAACAAATTTCTCACTCCACTTCCTTATTTTTATAATCTCTAATCACTTAATTATATCACGTGGAGTTGTTTTTGTCGTATCCTTCGTATAATTGTCGATTTTCATGGCTATTTCTCGTGTTTTTTGTTGTTGACAATAGGCAAAATTCGTATTAAAATGTAAAGGGATTGTTTACGCCCCAACTAAAATGTAATTTTTTTACATTTCTTTTTATTTCAAATCTTTTCACTCTTTTCAGTTTATATGAAAGTCAACTTCGACTCACAATATAAATATCTTTGTTTTTATACTTACAATAAGGACATATTTTTCTTATTTGCTCGAATAAAAAAGTGAGCACAACTAAATACTATCTACCTATGAAGGATCTTTATTTTTTTATTTTCTCTCATAGGATACTATTTTTCGGCTTTTATTAATTCACAAAATTTTCCTAATATACTAATTTTTGAAGCAATTTGTTGCCAAGGAGGTTTTATATGATTCGATTTGAAAATGTATCAAAAATATACGAAGACGGCTTTAAAGCCTTAGATCAAATGAAGTTGCATATAAACAAAGGGGAGTTATTAGTTCTAATCGGACCTAGCGGCTGTGGAAAAACGACTACCATGAAAATGATTAATCGCCTTATTGAGCCTACAGAAGGAAAAATTTTCATCGGTGGCAAGGAAATCAGCAACCTTAATCCCGTTGAGCTTCGAAGGAATATTGGCTATGTGATCCAACAGATCGGTCTTCTTCCTCATATGACCATTGCTCAAAACGTAGCACTTGTTCCTAAACTAAAAAAAATGGACCCTAATTCTTATATGAAAAGAGTAGATGAATTATTAAACCTAGTGGGATTAGACCCAGAAGTATATAGAAATCGTTATCCTTCTGAATTAAGTGGGGGGCAACAACAAAGAGTAGGGGTAATTCGTGCACTTGCTGCAGATCCACCTATTATTTTGATGGACGAGCCATTCAGTGCTTTAGACCCTATTAGCCGTGAGCAATTGCAAGAAGAGCTTGTAAAATTACAAGAAGAAATCAAAAAAACCATTATTTTTGTTACTCATGATATGGATGAAGCATTAAAAATAGCAGATAGAATCTGTATCATGAGAGAAGGAAAAATTGTTCAGCTAGATACTCCTGAACATATTCTTCGTCATCCTGCTGATGATTTTGTCCGTTCCTTTATCGGAGAAGAACGATTAAATAAAGTAAACTTTCTTCCTCCTATTGATGAGGTTATTGTAAAACCTATTGCTACCAAACCAGAAAAAGGACTTGCTGAATCTATCAAGGTTATGCGTAAACATAAGGTAGATAGCTTACTCGTAATAGATAAGTCTAATCATTTCTTAGGCACTGTAGGTGTTTGGGAAATTCAAAAAAATTATAAAGATGAAACATTAAAGGTAGAGGATATTATGAAAACAGATATTCCAACCCTTAAAGAAGATCAATCCCTACAAGATGCTATTGACATCTTTGTAAATAGTAATATTTCTTATCTTCCTGTTATTTCTAATGACCATGAATTAAAGGGAATTATTACCCATGCAAGCATCGTTGAAGTCATGGCAAGAAAATATTCCGCTTAAAGAGAGAGGTGTGTTATGGAAAACAATATTTTTATTGGCATATTGAACATCTTCAAAAGCAGAGGCTCAGATATATTATTAGCAATTGGACAACACGTTCAAATAACCCTAACAGCTTTGTTCTTTTCTGTTTTGATTGCAGTACCCTTAGGTATTTTCTTAACAAGACATAGAAAATTAGCTGATCCTGTTATTGGTGTAACTTCTATTTTTCAAACCATACCAAGTTTAGCTCTTTTAGGTTTTATGATTCCATTTCTTGGTATAGGCAGATTTCCTGCAATTGTTGCTTTGACTATTTACGGATTACTTCCAATCCTTAGAAATACTTATACAGGCGTTATTGGCGTTAACAAAGCAGCTGTAGAAGCAGGGGTAGGTATGGGAATGACTTCAAGACAAGTCTTATTTATGGTTGAAATACCACTAGCTCTATCTATCATTATGGCAGGAATCAGAACCTCTACTGTCTTAATCGTAGGAGTTGCCACTATATCAGCAATGATTGGTGCAGGTGGTTTAGGCGATTTGATTTTTAGAGGAATTGCTACAGTAAACCCTGAACTCATCCTTGCAGGTGCTATTCCAGCAGCTACCTTAGCATTAACCTTTGATTTCGCCTTAAGGAAATTAGAATTTTCTGTTACTCCAAAGGGTTTAAGGAAATAATAAAAAAAAGGAGAGATGTATATGAAAAAATTTAGTTTATTTTTAGTGATTGTTTTGATTTTATCTAGTCTTGTTGGCTGTGGAAGCGCAAAACAAGAAAACAAAATCGTAGTAGGTGGTAAAAACTTTACGGAACAAGAAATCCTTGTTTATTTAATGAAAGAAATCATCGAAGCTAAAACAGATGTAAAAGTTGAAACAAAACCATACCTTGGTGGAACCAATGTGATCTCAACAGCTTTAGAAAGTGGAGATATTGATGTGTATGCAGAATACACAGGAACAGCTTTAATGAGTGTATTAAAGCAAGAAAGAATGACAGATTCACAAGCTGTCTACGATAAAGTAAAAACAATGTATGAAGAAAAAGATCTTGCTTGGCTAAAGCCATTTGGATTCAATAATACATACGCATTAGCCATGCGTAAAGCACAAGCAGATGAATTAGGTATAAAAACTTATAGTGATCTTGCAAAGGCTGCACCTGACTTGATCCTTGCAGGTACACAAGAGTTTTTAGAAAGACAAGATGGTTACAAAGGTCTAAAGGATGTCTACGCTATGAACTTTAAATCTGCAAAGGGAATGGATCCAGGTCTTACTTATGCTGCTGTTCGTGATAAGCAAATAGATGTAAATAGTGCCTTTGCTACAGATGGTAGAATTCCTGCTTTCGATTTAGTTGTTTTAGAAGATGATAAAAGCTTCTTCCCACCATACTATGCAGCTCCTGTTATTCGTAAGGATGCTTTAGAAAAATATCCTAAAGTAGCAGATGCGCTTAACTCACTTTCTGGTAAACTAGATGATACAAAAATGGCACAATTAAATGCACAGGTTGACCTTGAAAAGAAGGATGCAAAAGAAGTTGCTCGTGAATGGTTAAAATCTGAAGGGTTGATCGATTAATTTTGGGGGATATTTATATCCCCTTTTTATTTTATGAAAAAATATACCCTCATATAGATTTCTTATTGATACGTCCTATTTATGATCATCCTTCTCGACTTGGCGAAGACAGCTCTATTTACCTTTTGCTACTATAAAATTTTTAAAATAGGAGGAATTAATAAATGATCCACATTATAAAAACAACTGGCTATGCTTACGAAGATACAGATTATGGTTTTCATATAAAGGAAAAGCTCGCCCAATTAGGATATCCTTCAAGGATTTTATCTGCTCTAACAGATATGGAGGAAATAAAAAAATGTATCCATGAACCCTTAATCATCACAGGAGGTTCTACTGGTGTGATGGAGGATTTTGAATGGCTTCATGAACTTCGCTCCTTTATAAAAAATCGTATCCACTATCATAAAAACATCCCCACTTTAGGTATATGCTTTGGTTCTCAATTACTCGCAGATGTATTTGATCAAGGCTGTGTAGGCCCTGCTTCCACCATGAATATAGGACTAAAACCCATTTCTCAACTAAAGTCAGGTGAGATTTTTAACACAATGGAATCTGCTTATTCCTTCCATTTTCATATTATTACATCTACTCAATTAGAAGTGTTCTCAGCGGGCATAATAGGAGAAGATAAATTTGTCAATGCTTTTAGGATTCCTGATTCAAATATATTTGGTACTCAATTTCATCCAGAGTTTGATGAACATATCATGAAAAAACTTTCAATATATTATCAAAATTGGCTAATGGATGATTTTTCTATAGCTATAAAAGATATTCCTCTTGGTCAAGAAAATAATAGAATACTTGAAGAATTTGTAGCTCTTTGTAGTCAGAAATCAAGGAGGTAAATAATCATCTTTCTACCTCCTACTTCCCTCGTCTTACGTCTATAGCATGCACATGAAAAATTTTGGGACAATATTCCTCTTATTTGTGATCATTTTATGATGTACTTTTGTTAAAATATTGAACTTTCGTATAACCCTCACCCATTCCTTTAAAACTATGTTATGATAAGCTTAATAAATATTCTATCAATTTCATCTTTGTATAGGAGGACTTTATATGCATGATCTAAAAATTCTTGTGGTTGACGATGAACCGAAATTACGTCAAGTTATTAAAATATATCTGTCTAGAGAAGGCTACATTGTAGAGGAAGCCTGTGACGGTAAAGATGCTTTAGGAAAATATGAGAAAAATGAATTTTCTCTTATATTGTTAGATGTTATGATGCCTCAAATAGATGGCTGGACCGTATGTAGAAAAATTCGTGAAGAATCTTCTATTCCTATTATTATGCTCACAGCAAGAGGCGAAGAGTATGATAAGCTTTTTGGTTTTGAATTAGGAATAGATGATTATATTACGAAGCCCTTTAGCCCAAAGGAAGTAGTTGCAAGAGTAAAAGCAGTACTAAAAAGAAGTAAAATAAATCAAGATGTATCTGAAAAAAATATAAAAATTAAAAATATAGAAATCAATCCTCTGGGTAAGCAAGTATTTTTAAATAACGAAGAAATTTCATTAACTCCTAAAGAATTTGATCTTCTGTATTTCTTTGCACAAAATCCTGAAAGAGTTTTCTCAAGAGAACAACTTTTAAACAAGGTATGGGGGTATGATTTTATAGGAGATGTAAGAACAGTAGATACCCATATAAAGCAAATCAGAGAAAAGCTCGGAAAAGATAAAAAGTATATTCATACCGTTTGGGGTACAGGTTACAAGCTAAAGGCAGGGCAGTAACATGAAAAGCATATTAAGCAAGCTTTGGTTAGGGATTACATCCCTTGTACTGATTATCCTTTTAATCACTTGGTTATTTCAAATTATGCTCCTTCAAAAATTTTATATAGATGAAAGAAAAGATTTATTATTAGACGAGGGAAAAACCATAGCATCTCTTATTTCATCAACAAATGACTTTCCCGTCATCTCACAAGATGTAATGGATGAAATGAATGATTTTCGATCTGAATTTTCTTTTCATATTTCTATTACTATCATTAATCGGCATAATAAGGTTTTGTTTCCTGTGAATAGAAATAAGCTTCCTAAAAGAATCCCCTTTGTACCCAAGAAACATCCTAAAGAACAACCCCAAGAACCTCATGTAAACCTTTATTCCAATGAAGTTGAAACCTTTGTTGCAGGGTTTGATGGAGCTAAAAAGTCTTTACTTGTAGTAAAAGTTCCTATTGAAAAAAACAATGCTATCGTTGGAAATGTTATATTGACCTCTGCTTTAGCACCTATTCAAGAAACAAACTCTATTTTAAAAAAGCAATTATCTATTATCACATGGATTTCTCTACTCATTGGTTCTCTTTTAGCGCTATTATTTGCAAAGCATTTTGCAAAACCAATTTTAAAAATAACAAAAACTTCAAAGGAAATCTCAAAGGGTAATTTTAATGTTCGTGTAGCTTTAGATTCCAAAGATGAAATAGGTATTTTAGGAGATACGATAAATGACTTAGCTATCCAACTAGGAAGAATAGAAAATTTACGAAGAGAATTTATTGCAAATGTCTCTCATGAACTCAAAACTCCCATTAGCTTGATTCGAGCTTATGCCGAACTTATAATGGATGTGGATGATGATAAAAAGACAAGAAATGAAAATTTGCAAGTTATTGTAGATGAATCTAGTCGTTTAAATACCATGGTTGAAGATATCCTTACTTTATCTAAAATGGAAGCAGGTTATACAAAGCTCAATAGTTCTCTATTTCCCATTGCTGAATTAATTCATCAAGTTACAGAAAAACTTGATTTCTTTGCTTCTCAAAAGAATATAAAGTTGCTGATAGAAGTAGATACTCAAGACACACAAATCTATGCAGATGAAGATAAACTCTATCAAGTATTTTTCAACTTAATTAATAACGCTATTACCCACTCCTATGAAAATAGTCAAATACTTATCAAAGTAACCACTACAAATGATATTATAAAAGTCGAGATCATAGATCATGGAAAAGGCATCCCTCAGGAAGATTTGCCTTATATATGGGATCGTTTTTATAAAGTGGATAAATCCAGAAAAAGAGATACAAGTGGTACTGGCTTAGGAATGTCTATCGTAAAAAATATTTTAGAAGCTCATAACTTTTCATACGGGATTAAGAGTAAAATTCATGAAGGCACTACTGTTTGGTTTGAAATAAAAAATAAACCATTAAAAAATGGATAGAATTTTCTATCCACTTTTTAACAGCAAAAACACTTCTTTTACTCTTAAACATCATTTTTTATCTTCTTCACTCTCTGTTTGATCTGAATCTATATTAAAAACACTAAGGGTTTTTAAATATTCGCTCAAATCACTTATATCACTTGAAGAATTCATATATTCACTAAAATCATTTTTCTCCTCTGTTGATTTTTTCAAAGATTCATTTATACCTTGAAAGTTATCCTCTTTTTCATCATGAGACATTTCTATTTTTATACCATTTTTTTCTTCTTGCGTTGCTTCTTTTTTTTCTATATTTTTATTTTTTACAAGTATTTCATCATCTACCTTTTCTTCCTCAACACGTAATTCTTTCTTTATTTTTTCTTCAATAAATTTTTCTTCCTTAATCTTTTCTCGATCATCAGGCTCAGTTACGGTTTCTATATTCATTTTTTCCTCTTTTACTCTATTTTTAAATTCTTTTATTTTACTACTAAGGGTTTCTTTTATTTGATCATAGGAAATATTTTCAACTAACACATTTTTTATGCTGCTTTTCATTACATCAAATTTAGAAAAATCATTTGTATCTAGCTTTTCATATGCTTCATTTATTTTTTTGATTTCTAAAAGACATGTGGCAATGAGTTCAAACATATTCTTTAAAAACTCTGTATCTTTTATGACTCCACATGTTCTGATTTCAATATTTGCATTTTCATCAGGCTTTACTTCATAATAATCAGTTCCTCTGATTTCGAATAATATATCTTCCTTCATGTTCATAAGATCCCTTATGATCTCATTTTCAAAAAATATCTTCATAGCCGTTTGACTATTGCTTCTTATGATAAATTCCCTACTAAAACCACTTTGATCAATTTTTATATCCTGCATATCAAAATAGCTTTGAAAATAATTTTGAAAATATTCATCAAAGATTTTAAATCTTAGTCCATGCTTATTATAAAAGGTTGCATATACTCTTGTACAGGTTGGAGCATATCTTTCTCCTGATGAACATACATCTAATACAATTTCCCAATCTTTAAATTTTTTCCTGATTTCATAAGTTTTAAGTAATCCTTCTATAACAACAAATTCTCCATCTATTTCTTTACTCACTTTTTCCCATATCTCTCTTTGTGTGGGTCCAAAATATCTCATGTAACCATCCCCAATTGTATTTTTACTTTAATTTTACTATACTGTTAAATTTATGTAAATATTATAAAAATCTTTCTTCCTACATTTTAATTGTTTTTTTATCATAAAATAGAAAGATTGTTCAGTAGTATGCTAAAAAAATAAAAATGACTTTAGCAGTTCGCCAAAGTCATTCATTAAATCTTTTATTTTTTTCTTCTTAAATATCTAAAAAATTCTTTCATCATACCAGCACATTCCTCTTTTAAGACACCTCTTATAACCTCTGTCTGATGATTAAACCGTTCATCCTCAACGATATTAAGAATAGACCCTACTGCTCCACCTTTAGGGTCCATTGTCCCTATAATGAGCCTATCCATTCTAGATAACATAATAGCTCCTGCACACATAGGACAAGGTTCAACCGTCACATAAAGATCACACCCAGTTAGACGCCATCCTCCTACAGCTTCAGAAGCTTTACGAATAGCTAAAATCTCAGCATGACTTGTTGGATCTTTGCTAGTTTCTCTTAAATTATGCGCCCTTGCTATGATTTTTCCGTTTTTTACAATCACTGCACCAATAGGTACTTCTTCTATCTCCATTGCTTTTTTTGCTTCCAATAGAGCCTCTTTCATATATATTTCGTTCATATTTATCCTCTTCTTATAGATAAACTACCTCAAAACTTAATAATGAAAATAGAAAGATAAGAGAATACCTTTGATAGTTTTTTCAAAAGTTATCTGGTATGAACATTCTTTTTATTTTTCATTTTCAAGTGGTTTATCTATACGTATATAATTTGATTTTTTAAATCTTCTATAACCCTTATCCTTCCTCCACAAAACCTCTCTAGGTAAGAACAAGTACCTTTATTCCATATATCCATGTAGCGTATAAAAAAATCACTATACATGTTAAATCTACAGTACTTTTCCCTAATTTTCCCATAAACATCTCACAAAATAAATATCTGCTGGTGCCATTTTATATTGGTTTAAATTTTCTTTTTTTACCCATTTATATTCTGAATGATCTGCTAATATAATCTTTCCTTCAATCATTTCACAAAGATAGGCTATCAACTTTATTGTTCCTCTTTCATATTTATAAATATTTTCTCCAAAATAATCCTTAACCTTAATAGTAATATCCATCTCTTCTTTTAGCTCTCTTATCAAGCTTTCCTCTGGTGTTTCCCCAGCTTCTATCTTTCCTCCTGGGAACTCCCAATATCCACCTAAATGCTTACCTTTTTTACGCTTTGCAATCAATATTTCATTGTTTTCATTAATGAGAATTCCTGCAACTACATTGATCATTTTTTCACCCTTTTCTAATATCCCTCACATAACAATCAATCAACAATTCCTGATATCCTGCCTTTCCTTCCTTTAACAGCTTATCCCTAAGGAGAAATAGCTCCTCACTTTGAATATTTCTTAGCTTTTTCTCTCGTTCCTTTATGGATACGTCTCCTTTAATTTCTACATAATCTTCAATAGAAAACCTCCAAAAAACTAGCTTTTCTTTATATCGCTTTTTTAATTTATCTGCTATCTGTAGTCCCTCAGGGTCGAAATCTCCTGAGTAATAAATCTTCGCTCCTCCCTCTACAAGCTTATCTAAAATAATAAGAGAGGATATATTCACTTGTCCACTTGTGCAAATGAGGGTTGGACAAACATCTAATGTCTTTTCCATCACTCTTTCAAAAACAGTTGGATTTTCAAAAACAAATGCATTATGGTTTTTTGCATAGATTTTATTGATTTTACTTAAGTTTTTTATAGAAAGCTGCAAGGGTTCTTTCATTTCTAAAAAACTTTTTAACCCTATATGCTCTTTGTTATCATTATAACCCATAAGCCCAAAGGTGATGGTACTATTAGAAAGCTCATCTCTAACAATTCCTGATTTATATAATATTTCATTTATTTTTTCTGCATTAGATGGATATCTTTCATGGATTATATAACAAATGGCATGAATCAATAATTTCCCTTCTATTTTATTGATATCAAAATAATGAGCATCCTTTGTAATCTGTGAAGAAAAAAGCGCTAAGGGCATTAAGCGTTCCTTTGAAAAGCTTAAGCTATTCATAGCATTTTTTATGTGGATCAGTATAGCTTTTAAACACTTAGGGCTTTCTTCATATTTTTTAATCATGGTATGATAACCATACTTTTTTTCATTGATCGTAGCTTCTAACCACAAAGCTTCCTTTGTATTCTCAAACTCTTTTAAAATACTGGAAAAATAAATTTCTTTTTTCCTTTCCTTTCTCTCTTTTACTTCCTTATGAGTCAATAACTGCTCTTGAAAATAACCCTTTAGTACTTCTAAAAAATCAATTCCTTCAAATTTTCCTCTACTAAAATGATCAATAAATTTTTTGACTGAAAATTTAGCCCGTTTTTCTGTATAAAATTTGTGATCAATTGCTCCTAGAATCATTCCTTCTTCTTGAGATAGATCCTCTAATAAAATCATTCCTGATAACTTTCCGATTTTTTTATATTTCTCTAAAATCTCTTTTAATATTCTTTTGTATCCCTTGCCCTCTTTTAAAAAGGCAATAGCACTTTTTATCTGACCCTCCATACTAGCCCCCTATACCAAGCATTTTTTCTCTATACCATTCCAATGATACCTAACAACACTCACTACATCATCATTTTCTTCTCTAATCAATTCACATATAGAAAGATTCTCTACCGTATCATAATCCCCCCAAAGAATCTGAGAATTGATTACATAATCTAAATCAAGGTCTTTAAGTAGTCTAAACATATCCCTTATATTATTCTCATCTACTCCTGCAAAGGCTTCATCCATAGAAATCACATGAGGACAATCCTTCCTTGCATTGTCATACCTTGCATAAACTGCTGAAAATAGAGGAATATACATAGACATGGCCTTTTCTCCTCCTGAAAATTGAAAAAATGCATTGTTGGTAAGCTCCTTTTTTCGCTCTCCCTTTTTAGTGAAATATAGCTTAAATTCATACCACTTTCGATAATCTAATACTTCCTTGATAATAGTATGATAATTTCTAATTTCTCCTGTTCCTTCATATTTACGAATTCCTTCCTTTACCTTGTCTCCAAAATGATTGGCTAATCTTTTCATATCCTCTTCACTAGCAATATTTCCTCTATTCAGAATTTCTAAAAGCTGTTTAATATCAAGTTGCCCTTCACTTTCTGCTTTTTTAGGCACCCATCTTAAGCTCAAAGCAAGACTACTAGATGTATTCATAGATTCCATTAATGTATTGATTCGATCTACCCATGTCTTAGATAAATAGATTTTACTTCTAATTTTTGTACTAATGGTATTTAATAAAATCTCCTCAAAAATTCTTCTTTCTTCATTACTAATAAGTAGCTTGATCTCTTCTATATCCTTTTCAATATTTGAAGACAATTCATAAAAGGAAAGCTCTCTTCCTTGTGCTCTACATTTGATATCTATTCTTTCACAGCCCTTATAAAGCTCTTTTTTATCCTCCTCTATATGATATCTATCAAAAATAGTGATTTGCTTTAATGCAAAATCTCTTAGATCTGCTCCATTTTTACTCAAATTTTCTATCAAGGCACTCAAATAAAATTCTCTTCCTTTTTCCTCTCGTAGAGTAACAAGTGGTAAGATTTTTTTTAATATTTTAATTGAGTCTCCTTCTTCTTTTTCTACTATATACCCTAATGCATATTCTTCTAAGAAAAGCTCTTCTCTTATAGAAAGGATTTTTCTCTCTTTTTCTAATCCTTCAATGTAAATGTTTATATTTGTTTTTAAATTTTCTAAATGTTCCTCTAGCTTTCCTTTTTTCTTCGTCCCTTCATTAATCATTTTTGGATATTCATCCTTAATTTTAATACATTGCTCTAATTCCTCTTCAATCTCTTTTATATCAGATGTTTTTAAAACGTCTTTTAGGGATATTACTGCCTCATTTTTTTCATCCTGCTTTTTCTTTGAATAAGTGATTTCATAATATAATTGGTCAATCACATCCCTTAACTCGTCTAGCCCCTCTTCTAATATTTTTATCTGTGAGGTAATATTTCTTAAATTATTTTGAACCACTCTTAGTTCAGATAAATCATTGTAATATTCATCTGCTACTTCCTTTGCTTCTTGAAAATCCTTTAATGTTTTAGAAATATTGATTCCTTCTGTCTTTTCCCATGCTATTCTTTTATGATTCTTTAATGCTTCTCCTGCTTTAAAGAAGTTTTCTTCTTCCTTAATCAGTTTATTATGAATGTCCTTTACTTCCTTTTCACATTCATCAATCAGCTTTAAAGCTTCTCTTAAATCTTCACTTTTCGGTTCAGATTGTATTTCATTTTCAAGCTTTTTTAAAATATTTTCAATATGAAGAATTTCTACTTCTATTTCTTTTATATCTCTATTTAAAAGCTCTATTTCCTGCATTTTTTCCTCTATTAATCTTTCTCTATGTTTTTTTCTACTACTTCCTCCAATATATTTAAGAACATAATCCTCAGATGCCTTTCCCCTTAAAGCTCCTATTTTATAATTTCCACCTTCATCTACAAATGCTAAATCATCCTCCACTAAAAAGATTCCCTGTAAAAGCTCATCTACTGTTTCATAATTTACACCCTCAAGGCCTTCCTTGTCCACCTGTAAATAAGTTGTAAGATTATACTTCATGATATTTCCTGTTGTAAATATATATCTATCCCATTCTCCTTCTTGAAAAGCTAATACTTTCTCTTTATATTTTTTATCAATAATTAAAGCATCAATCATGCCCATATCTACAAAGGCACTTTCTATAGCTTTTTTTATTTCTGCTGAAACATCGTCTTTAAAATCAATTCCTTTGTATAAGGGGATGTAAGGGATTCCTTGATCAGCTAGTTTTTGTCTATTTCGTATTACCCCTTCACTTCTTTGAGGTTCTATTTCCTTTGCGTCTTTTAAAGCTTTGATTTCTTCTTTTAAAGCTTCTATATTTGTTTTTACATTTTTTATTTGATCATTTTTTCTTTCTATATCTAAAGTGAATCTATTTTTATTTGTCTGATAAGCTTTCTTCACACTATTGTTTAAGTCTCCCAATAAAAAAGTATCTGATATATGGTCAATGGCTGAAAAGAGCTGTTTTTTATTCTCCTCTGTAATCTTTAATACTTCATTATTTTCATGCCATTTTACATAATCTACCTTTAATTCTTCTTTTGTATTTAATAAAACCTCTTCTCTTTTATTAAGCTCTTCTTTAGTTTCTTCAAAAGCTCTTTGAAGCTTTTCCTTTTCTTCAAGTACTTTACTATATTCTCTTTGACTATCTTCAAATAAGTTTAATGCTTTGATGGCTTCTTTTATTTTATGAGTATATTTATCAAGGGAAATCTTAATGAATTGCAGATCATAATTTTCAATGTCTTCACTCATTTCCTCATTCAACCTTGTTCCCTCTTCAAATCCAAATTCTTCACTTAATGCGTTAAGCTCATCTATACTTTCCTTCATCTGATAAACAATATTCTCATGTTTATGCTTGATCTTTTTAAGGTTTTCTTCTCTTTCCCTCTCTAAGCTCTTCTTTTTATCTAATTCTTTTTCTTTCTTTTGGATGATTTCCTTTAGCTCTAGTATTTCTTTTTCAAGCTTAATTAGATCTTCCTTCACCCTTAAGGCATCATTGTCCCTTAAATGCTCATATTTTATTTCTGCATCCTTAAGAATAGCTTGGAACTTTTCAATATCATGATTCATATTAGAAAGCTCTAGCTCTTTCTTTTCATGATTATTTTTAAGCTCTTCTATATCTTTCTTTAGCTTATTGCACTCCTTACTCTTTTCATAAAACGATATGCCTTTTTCATATAAACAAAATTTATTGTATCGATCATAATGCTTTTTAATATTTCGCGTAGCCTTTAATGCTCTTTGTGCTTCCTCTAATGCATTTTGATGGCTATCCATACTCTCCATAGATTCAGACATAGGACGTAAATCATCCTCTGATAATACCCGTAAAGACTCCTCAAGAATTTTATAGATTTCTGTAGGTTTAAAATCCTTAGATAGCTTTGGACTTCTTAACTGAATCAATAGATTAATAAGCTCTTCATATCTTTCTCGATCTTCAAAGCCAAAGAGGTATTCATTGACTTTTTCCATATATTTTCCTTGTCTTGTTGTGAAAAAGCCACCTTTGTTGATTTCATTTTCAAGCTGTTTTTTCGTAAGGGGTATAAAGCTTCCTGCATCTTTATATAAATAAAGATCTTTATTGATCCTTCTCCCGTCTGTTACAATAAAATACCAAGAATCTAAGGGTCTGTTTTTTACAGCCTTCATCCCCATGCCGATGGTCATATAATTTTCTGTATCTTTTCTCTTAAATTCTATATAAAGATAAGCTGTTTTTTCATCCGTTTCCTCATCTAGTAAATAGTTTTCCATTTTTCTTGATTTCGTTCCAAAGGGATCTAATCTTTCGGGAGATTTATTTCCATCTAATAAAAGGGGTATAAAGCTTTGCATGGTTACAGATTTCCCACTTCCATTGCTCCCTCTTAATAAAAGCTTTCCATCAGCTAACTCAAATTCCTCAAAATCATAATACCAAAAATTTACGAGTCCTAGTTTATTCGCAATCCATCTATTTTCCATTCTTTTTACCTCCTGCATAATCAGAGGGATAATCTCCTATGATTTTTCCCACTAATGGATATATATGAATTTCTGTATCTATATGAACCATACAAAAGCTTTTCATATATTCTAAGAGATCCTTTGTTAATCTTTCTAAACTGCGTTCTCTATATTCCTTGCTCCAACCCTGTCCCATTTCTTCTTTTAAATCCTTTACCATCTCCTTGAATTCTTCCTTAGTCATATTGATTACATCATTTGTCTTTCTATGGAGCTTTCCATCCTTCACCCTATCAAAGATACTTTTATTCAAATGAAGTACTACATCACTTATACCAAGGGATGAAGGAAATGATTTTTTGAATCGATCTCCTTCTCGTAAAATAGCTAAAGCACCATTTCGATGGACATGTAAAGACCAGTTTAAATATTTCCTAAAATCTTCTTCTATAATATTTCTATAGTTTTTAATATAACCATAATCTTCGTCTTCTGCACCCTCATTATAAACAATAGGAGAAAGCATCAATCTCCTATACACTCTATTTTTTCTCAAAAATCCTCTTTCTTTATCTATAAATTCTCCATGATCTTCTTCTAAATCCTTATAGCTTTTACACCTCATAATATCTATAGAAAAATTCCTTACCATATATTTAGAAAGCCCTGTACTCTCATACAACACTTCTGTAGAGTTATCCTTTGTAAACTCATTTTCTTCTCCATCATTAATAAGGATAATATTTTGACTAATAGCAAACTTCATGACCTTTATAAGGGATCTTCTTGTTTGATAATCTGTCCAATCTACCTTTTCACCTATACTATTTGCAGCAATAAATTCTGTTACATGAGACAATAAAAATTGTTCTTCCTTATTTTTATCCTCCAAAAATATTAAAAGCAGCATGAAAAATATATATTCTCTGATCTGATCAAATTCATCAATCCCCATCCATCCCTCAGGTATTCCCGGTCGCTTTTCAAGCTTGATAAAATCTCCTCTCATCAAAAGCTCATATCCTAGCTTGTCCCGAATAAATGTCTTAAAATTTTTATAATGATCTTTTATCCCATAATAAAGCTCTTTGTCCTTGTCTTTTACAATAAAATAGTTTTCTAATAATTTTTTCAGTTCCTCCATTTTTACTCCTCTTTCTTAAATTCAATCTTATAATGGGGCATCGTAAAAAATCCATCTTCACAATTGATCTTTATCGTTTCCTTATGATCTGGTATAATCACACGATACTCCCTACCAAACTCCGTCTTCCCCCAAACTCTCTTAGGGCTTTTCCCCTTCGAAATCCATCTAAGCAATACCCCTCTATCCTTTTGGGTAAGCTCTGGTAATTTTGCAAAATCAATTTTGTCATTTAAAATAAACTTTTCCATCAATTCCTTTTCCATTTTTCTTTTTTCTAAAATCCTTTTAAGCTTTTCCTCTTTTTTAGCTCTTTTATCTACAATAGGATTTTTAATAATTTTTTCTCTATACGTTCGAACTCTTGGCTTTGTTGTAATCTCTGTAGGTCTTTCATCATAAATACTGCTATTGATACTCTCTGTAATCCTTGTTTCATTTCCCTTTATATGCTGCGTATGAAACACGCCAAATACCAAAGAAGATAATTTCCCTGCTTCCTCCATATCTTTACAATCATTAAACAGCCTTGCAATTTTTCTATATTCTTCTTTTCTATTGGCACTATTATTTCTTTTATCTGCAATCTGAGAAGCGAATCTTGTGATTTTTCTGATAATATGATTTGTATTATCAATCAATTGCTCAATAAGAGGTTCTTTTCCCCTATGTGTCAAAAACCACTCCTTGATGCTTTGAAATCTTCCTTGATTGATTTCTATAAATTCCTCGTCCTTTATATTGTTTTCCATATTTGGAATAGTTTTTTCATGGGCTAAAACGCGATCAATGATTTTTTTGATATCTTCATCATGTATTTCCCTTAACAAATTTTTGATCACAACACTATTGATCTGTAGCTCTCTGATGAAATCTCTAAGATAAAGAACAAAGCTTTCTTTAAACATTAAAAATTCCGTAGTTTTCATCAATTCCTCTGTCTTAGGGGAATAAAAGCGACTGATATAATCCTGATAATTTTCATTTAACTCTTTAAAGCTTTTATTTAAAGTTTTCCACCATTCATATATATCTCGATTTTCTTTTAAAGTAATCCCTTCATATTTTTCAAGGAGTTGTTTAAATCTTTCTACCAGCTTTCCTTCAAGAGATGCATTATTTTCTACTATCATATTTTCAAGATTTAATAACATTCTTTCTATTTCAATGGTATAAGGAGCAAGCTGATAGCTAAAGGTTCTATTTTTAAATTCATCTACTGTCCTTACCTTTGTCGTATCTGCAACAGCAATTAAATTCCTCCAACTCACTAAACTATCTAAATCGTTTTTCAAATACTCCTCTGAATAATCATCAAATTCTTCATACTTTTTTAGCATTTCGTAAATTTCCTCTTTATAAAATCCATATTTCATTCTTTCATAACACTTATACATACACCGAATAATACTTCTATATCTCCATGTATTTTCCGTTGCTAAATATCTAGCTTCATCAATCTGAGCTTTTACCCTTGTATTGAATTTCATAAAAAAAATCCTCTCTTTTTTATCCTTCAGTTATTCCATTTATTACCTTGTTTATGCTATTTTACTCTTCTTCAATGAATTATTTTTATTTATCATATCACAATTTCTTAAAAGACTTTATACTTTTCAATAGATTAAACTGAAAAGCTAGCTTGAAATATCATTTCAAGCTAGCTTCTCTATGTTGCCCATCACCATAAATTAAATATATAGCTAGCAAAGCTATAAGCTCATTGCTAGTTAACTTATTTAACTATATTCAATTCCTTTTAAAAATCATAAATAAAAATAAATTCTACTCCACTAGCTGTAATCATCATTTTTTATTCTACTTTGAACAGATCTGTTTTATATTTTAATGCATGGGTAATATTTTTTAATTCTTCTACACTAGCACTAACAGCTTCAAATGAATTTGTCTGTTCTTCCATAACACTATTGATCTGTTGGACTGCGCTGGCTGCATCTTGTGTTGATACTGATATTTCATCCATTGCATTTGCCATTTCTTCCGCTACTTGTGCTTGTTGCTCTGATGAATGAGATATCCTTTCTACTTTCCTATTAATTTGTTTTATAGCTTCTACAATATCTTTAAACTGTTCATCAATTTTATTGGATTTCTCAGCACTTATGCGCACAATCTTTTGCCCTTCTTCAATAGACTCATTTGCATGGGCTGCTTTTGTTTGTATTTCACCTATCACTAAGCTTATTTGCGCAGCAGATGCTTTACTTTCTTCTGCTAATTTTCTAACTTCTTCTGCTACAACTGCAAAACCTTTTCCATGTTCTCCTGCTCTAGCTGCTTCTATCGCTGCATTTAATGCTAAAAGATTTGTTTGCTCAGCAATATTGGTAATAATAGAAACGATTTCACCTATTTCATCAGATGAAGCCTTTAATCCTGTTATGGCTTCAAAAACTTGACTCGATGCAACTTTTACACTATGATTTGCCCTTACCACCTCTTTTATATTTTCTGCTCCTACCTGTACAGTATTTAAAACATGTTTGCTACTTTGAAAGGTCTCATTTGTTTTTTGAGAAATGATTTCAGAGCTACTTGCCATTTCCTCAATACTTGCAGTTGTTTCTTCTACTATACTGGCATTATTCTGAGAACCATCAGATATACCCACTATTTCCTTTGCCATATCTTCTATACCTTGATTAGCTTGATTGATTGAAATAGCAATACTACTAGAAGATGTTGCTAAAACATTTGCATTTTCTTTTACTTGAGCTACTAACTCTTGTATTTTATCTACAAAGAGATTAAAATACTCTGCTAATTCACCCACTTCATCCTTACTATAAACAGATAATCGTTTCGTTAAATCCCCATCCCCTTGTGAAATATCTTTTAACATAGCAGTAGTATCCTTAAGGGGTTTTACGATTTTTCCTGACATAAAAAATATGATAAATTGTATAAGGATCATAGAAAATAGTCCTATCATAAAAGAATAATTTCTTACTCGATTAGACTCTTCTATCATTCTATTGACTGGAATACTTAAAGCAAATGACCAAGGGGTTGTTGCTTTTCCTATATTTATTGGAACAAAAGCTCTATAAACCTCTTCCCCTGTAGCATTAGAAACTAATCTAGTTTCATGAAATTTTCCTTGTTTGATAGCTTCCTTTGCTTCCATTCTTTCTTTTGTATCACCAATATCTTCACCTAAATGATCAGAATTTTTATGTGCTACATATGTACCATTATTCGCAATCAATGTACCATAGCCTGTATCATAAACTTTAATGTTAGCAACCTCTTTTTGAAGACTCTCTAAGGAAACATCTATCCCTACTGCTCCTAAAAATTTCCCTTCATTCATAATAGGAACAACTAAGCTAGTTATCAACATTTCCTTATCTCCTACAGGATATAGATAAGGATTAGTTATTGTTTCTTTTTGTGTAGTTTTAGATAAAAGGTAATAATCTCCACTTCCTTGTACTTCATAATCAACAAGAGAGGTTACTGTAATCTTTCCATTGCTTCTACTCCAATAGGGAACAAATCTACCGGTTTCATCATGTCCCATTTTATTTATATATTCAATATCTTTTCCATCTAAAGCATTAGGTTCCCAGCAAGACCAAATAGCTAATAGCTTATCATTTTTCCCAAGTATATCCTTTAAAATAGTATTCATTCTTTCTCGATTGATATCGCCTTCTTTGTATAGTGCTTCAATTGTATTCGTGAGTGTTCGGGCAATACCCATAGAATTGTTTAATTCAGAAGAAAGAGATAGGCTATAGTATGTCGCTGTGACCTTGGCCTCTTCAAAGGATTTTTCTTTTATTAGAGTATTGTTGTTACTCGCTGTAAAAGACATGGAGATCGCAGAGGTTATAAAAATAAATAATCCTATTATAACTACAAATTTTGTTCTCAAACTTTTAAATTGCAACATTTGTTTACCTCCTTCTATTTTGATAATCATTTGTTTTAAAGTAAATAAATTTGTATATTTCCAACCGTCTCCCTTGATCAATCTACCATCATACTTTTATATGCTATGCAAGATGTTATCCAAAAAAAGAAATAATCATGAATAATAAATAATCACAGGAAAATACAATAGAAAACCTGCATATAACTTCATTCAGAGAATAAGCATATCTGTAAATTTTATAAATTTAGACGTATAATTGAATTTTTTACAATTATTTTTCTGATTTTTCAACTATTTTAACATCCAAACCTATAGGATTCTTAAATAATTTATTGAGTAGTTACTATTTGATTAATAACTATACCATTTTTAAATACTTTATGAGGTCTTCAAGTTTTCCTTAATAAAGTCATTAAAACATCTATAGTTGCTACTATAATAAAAAGTACAGTTAATTTTTATAACTGCACCTTTTATTTTTATTGAATTCACTATTATTTTACAATTCGAACTTTTTTATCTGTTGGGAACCATATTACATAAGCTCCTAATTTTTCCGATACATATCTTATCGGTACTAATGTTCTTCCATCAATAATCATCGGTGCTGCATCAAATTCTTCAATTTCTTCATCGATGATCATACTCATAGTCAGTCCATCTAATTCTATCGTTACTTCTCTAGTTTCTTTATCCCAAGCAACATCTGCTCCCATATTTTCTGCAATAAATCTTACGGGTACCATTGTTCTATTGTTAATGATCTTTGGTGCTACATCATTTTCTTTTATTTCTTTATTTACCGTAGCTTCTGTCTTTCCAATATTTAAGTCTATTTCTAGCATATCGTCTGCCCTTACAATGCTATATAAACTAAAAGTATCTGTATAGAATGTAAATGTTTTTGCTTTTGAATCATATCTTCCACCTAATTTGATTGGTTTAACATTTCCTTTTTCATCTTTTTCGTATCTTACTGCTGTTAATTTTTCTATATTTTTTTGAGTTAAATTTGATCCTTTTAAATCTATTGTTACTTCTACTGGTTCATTAAAATGCTTGATTTTTTCTTCTGTCTTTGTTCCATTTTTTTCTTTTACTACTTTCGCTGTTAGATCAAATACTTTTCCTCCAACTTGGAATAGCCCTGTGGCTTGTCCTAAGTTTGCTTTTCTTATGATCTGTTCTTTTTCTGAACTTGATATTTCCTTAGCTCCTAATATAAGTTTTACATTTTCATAAGCTAATTTTTGATCCAGTTCTTTTTCTAGTTCTTCTTTGATGACAGTTGCTTGGATAGAATCTGGCTTAAAGCCTATTTTTACACCATTGTTTTCTACTAATATGGTTTTATTTGCTTCTTTCATTTCTTTTACTGTTTTTAATGATACAGGTGCGTTTCCATCTCTATCTTCACTTAAATTGATTGTTGGTGCAGGATTTTTGCTTGTTTTATCTACTTCTATATCCCCATCTACATCTTTTAATGAAGAAGAACTTCCACCACCTGAACTGCTACTCTTTTTCATAACATTTACACCTATTGTAACTATTTCACTCTCATTTCCTACTTGATCCATTGTTTTTGCTTCAATAGTTGTTTTTCCTATAGTAGTGATTTCTATTGGACTTTCATATTTTGTCCAAGCCTTTTCAGTTGCTCCACTTAATCGGTATTGTGTTTCTTTTACCCCTGAAGATTTGTCTTCACCACCTGTTATTTTAATCACATAGATTCCTCTATAATCATTTACATCTGGTGTTCTTTCAATGACAGGCTTACTAGGAGCTACTTTATCGATATTTTTTACAGAAGTACTCACCGTATTTTGGTTTCCTGCATTGTTTTCTACTACAAACTTATACGTTCCATTTTCTGAAACATTATAAGATGCCTTATCTCCACTAACCCATGTATTGTTTGGAAGTTTGATTCTCTTTATACCACTTTGTCCGTTGTCTACTCCATCTACATGAATTGTAACTTCTTCATTCGTCCAATTCTCTGTGCTTAGTGTAAATTTAGCTGTTGGTGTAGATTGATCTATATTTGTTACAGAAGTACTCACCGTATTTTGATTTCCTACATTATTTTCTACTACAAAGTTATAGGTTCCATTTTCTGAAACATTATAAGATGTTTCATGGCCACTAACCCATGTGTTATTTGGAAGTTTGATTCTCTTTATACCACTTTGTCCGTTGTCTACTCCATATACATGAATTGTAACGGTTTCATTCGTCCAGTCATCTGTACTTAATGTAAAGTCAGCTGTTGGTATTGATTTGTCTATATTGCTTATATTTAATGCTATTTTATTTTGATTTCCAGCAAAATCTTCTACAAAGAAAGCATATTCACCATTTTGTGATACAGTATATTCTACTTGGTCTATAGGTGAATAAACCGCTTCATATACAGCACCAGATACTACATCCGATTGACTTTCTCCTGATAAGAGTCTTACAACCCACTGATTATCTGGGCGCTTTACTTTTCTTACACCACTTCCATCATCAGATACTGTAAGGGTTAGTTTTACTTTTCCCTTCGTATAAGAAGATATGTCTGTACTGATATTTCCTGATGGTTTTATGGTATCCAATATCAAATCCCCTGTATAAATATCTGTACCTGTTCCGGAATTACCATCATCTGCACTAACTAAAATATCTGTATATGTAGCATCTGAAATATCTAAAGCATCTATATCCCACTCTAACGTCCAGTTTCCATCTCCACCATATACAATATCTGTTACCGTATTCCCATCAATACTAGCAGCTATAGTCATATCATCATCATCTGCATCACTAGCATTTCCAGAGATGGTTATTTTTCCTGAGTTGTAATAATAATCTTCCGATGGATTATTGATAGATATAGATGGATTTTGATTAGCAGGGATATTAATATTTGCACTAACGACATTAGATTCAGCAAAAAGATGATCTCTTACCCAAAGCTTAAGAGGATGCAAGCCAGGTGCTAAATCACTTGGTAATGTATAGTTGTAATCATAAGTCTTAGCCCCTGATGCAGTATCTAAAGTTCCTAATTTTACAGGATTATTATTTCCTAAAGAACACATTACATCCACAATATTTCCAATAGCATCTGGATCTTCTACCTTCCCTGTAAGAGAGATGGTTTCTCCTGGAGAATAATTTTTTGAAGCAATACTACCCATATTGTCTTCACTAATTACAGCCCCTTGATCATTGGCACCACCTATGATAAAAGAAACGGTTCTTGAATCACCTGGTGCTACCTCAATAGGGTCATACCATGCATTTGCATAACCATCTCCCTCAGGAGTCTTTTTCCCTATAACCTTTGCATGGTCTTCCCAAGTCATTTTCGTACCACCACCAGGACCAAAGCTTATGGCATCTGCATTTGTTACATGAGGGGTATCTTTAAAAAATGCAGTTACCAAAATGCCATTATAAAAATTTACCCAACCATTCTCGATAGCTATAAATGGAGAACTATCCTGTCCGTTCACCATAGTATCCCAAAAAAGATGTAGTCCCATATTTTGAGGCGTAGATTTTAAGTTTTCCATTTTCATTTCAAGCTTCATATCTGAACCATTTGGAGTAGCATTTACAATAGATGTGCGTAAGGTATACCGAGCTTCTCCTAGCTTTTCTTTTGTTACTTTTATGGTTTTACCTTCCATACTCAAGTCTTCACTAAAGCCTTGTGAGGTTAAGCTTTCAAAAGAAGCTTGATGATCACCCCTTAATTGTATGGTACCAGACCTCGTACCCCCTATCTTATTGATATTAAAAAATATACTTCTAGGTTGATTAGGATTTTCAGGATTTCTTAATACAGCACCATAACTCCCATCCTTTTTCACTGTTACATTTAAGGTTGATGATTGTATTTGCTTTAAATCAGCTGTATCTTGAGTTATTTCAATAGTTTCCGATTCAACAGCATATCCCATTGTAGTTGGCAGTATTAAACTTATAATCAATATAAATACTAAAGTCACTACTTTCATTTTCCTCTTTTTTAACATTGCTTCTCCTCCTATCATTTAAATCTATATTATTACAAAGTATGATCTATATTAATCCATTCAAAATCCACCTACCTTTCAAGTAAATATTATTATTAGATTTAATGCATTATTAAAAGCTCCAAGATGATATGATATTATATTCCCTCTTCATCGCCTATAGGAGAAGCATCCATATTCATAAAAAAGTTCATTTTTTATGAATATGGATTATCAATTTATTTAATTTTTTAATAATATTTTATTCGTCACCTCATTTTTTCAGAATGTTACTTTTTATTATACAATACACCACTCAACAAAATCTCAACAATTCTCTTCAAGTTTTTATATAAAAACTATATCATTTTTAAATACTTTATGAAGTTTTTAACTTCTTACTCAACAAAATCATAAAGAAAGACCCTATAAATATAATAGCTGCCATGACAAATGGAGCTTTAGGATATATATCTAATAAAGTTCCAGCAAATAAAGATCCTCCAACCATACCCACAGAATTAGCAGAGTTTTGAAGTCCCATGATCTTCCCATGCTCATCCTTACTTAAATTAGACACCATGGTTTGAAGTAATGGCTTAAACATAGAAATAAAGAATATAAAGATTAAAAATACAATCATCGAAATAGGTGATAATAAATCCTCCATCATTGAAAGAATCATAAGCGTAATTCCCGTAATCAACAACACATATTTAAGTGATTTCTTATCCCCATATTTTCTAGAAATCTTTGGCGTCAAATAAATATTAGCAAGCATCCCTATGATTCCTGTAAATGCCATATAATATCCTATCTGTAATGGATTTAAGCTTAAATATTTCTTTAAATAATAATTAATCCCTGTCGTATAAGCAATAAACGAAAAGGATGTCAATAGTACTGCTAAAAGTAAAGTCCCTAAGGCTGTTGGCATATATTTTTTAAGGTCTTCCTTTATCTGAAAAATAAAATGCTTTGATGTTTTTATATCTTTAACCTTCACATTGCTTTCTGGTAAAAGAAAATAAACTAAGATGGCATGGGTAATTAATCCTAATGATTGAAAAATAAAAGCATAGTGATAATCATTTGCACCAATATAGCCTCCCACTAAATATCCTAAGGATACACCAAATCCTGTCACAGCTGTATAATAGACAATGGCTTTACTTCTATTTGTATGATCTGTCTCATCCACAATATAAGCCATACCATTAGTAAATATGGATGCAGCAAATCCACCACCAAAAACTCTAAAGATCAGAATCATTATAGGAGATGTGGAAAAACCAAATCCTATTTGTGCTAAACCATATCCTATAGACGGCAAATATATAAATAGCTTTCTACTTTTATATTTATCTGATAAGCTTCCCCAAATAGGAGACATGGTAAAATTAGCTATAGACATGGTAGCAAACATAACTCCATACATAAGAGATGACATATTCAAGCTAACTACTAATTCTGGTGTAACTGGATGGGCCGTATTGGCTAAAATACTCATGAAAAACATAAAAGTGATTAAATGGTTTATTTTTTTATTCAAAATCAGCACCTCAACTATTCAAATTTTATTATCACATTGTACCATGTACCAATAGCATCAATCAATTATTTTGAATCGAGAGCACAAATCTATTTTCCCTTTAAATTTTATAAAAATAAAGGGAACACCCCTTGTGTCCCCTTTATTTTCTATCTATTTCTATCTATTCTCCTTTAGGAAAGGTCACAATCACCTTAAACAAATCTCCATCTATGGTAATATTTAAGCTTCCCTTTTGAAGTTCTATTAAGCTTTTAGTAATTGCAAGCCCTAGTCCTGACCCTTCTGTATTTCTAGATTTATCTCCCCTTGTAAAACGTTCTGTAATTTGACTTATATCAAAATTCATTTCATAACCTGAAATATTTTTGAATGTAAAGCTGATCTCTTTTTCATCTTCTAAAGCATCTATATAAACTCTTGAATGAGGCATAGCATATTTTAGAATATTGCTCATGATATTTTCAAAAACTCGATAGGTTCTTCGTCCATCTAACTGGCAGATCACCTTATTTTCTGGTAAATTCATTTTCATTTGAAGGGTACTTTGATTGATTTTTTCTTCTAATTCTCCTAATGTTTGGCGAAATAAAGCGATCACATCTACCTTTTCTAAGTGAAGGTCAATATTTCCACTGCTTGCTTTACTTGCCTCAAATAAATCTTCTATCAGCACCTTTAACCTTTTAGCTTTTCTATCTAAAACATCAATATATTCCTTTTGTGTTTCATTTTGAATAGCTTCTTTCTTTAGTAGGTCCACATAGGTAATAATAGAAGTAAGAGGCGTTTTTAAATCATGTGAAACATTTGATATAAGCTCTGTTTTCATCTGCTGACTTTTTATCTCTTCATCAATAGCTACTTTAAAGCCATCCTTAATATTATTTAAATTTTCACAGATTGAAGTAAAAATACCCATATCTTCTTCAAAATCTATATTAAAATCTCCTTTAGCTAGTTTACTCGTTGCATCATTTAAAGCTTTTACTTTAATCCTAAGATTACTAAAACAATGATATAAGAACATAACACAGAATGCACCTAAAGCAAATCCCCAAGGTCCAAAAAGTATCACCATCCATGCTATAAAACCTAATACCACTCCAATTTTTTTATTAATACTTTTTTTCGTATCCAGCTCTATCATTTCTTTAAACATTTTTTTCATTTCTATTGTAATATAAAAATATATTTTCCCTACAATACTATTTTCAATCAATCCTTTTTTAAAGCCTGTATGATAAATATATTTTATATAGACAATACTTAAATAAATAAATAGATAAAATATAAAAGTTATGGGAATTCCTATTATATAAAAATATTCGTCAGCATAATAAATCGTATGCAAAAAATCAAAGGGTTGATAGATTCCATAACTAAATTCTTCAACAAGTGGTGTAACGCCTACAAATCCAACTAATCCCAGCCATATAAAACCCTTGATCTCTAAAGGCATTTTATTATAGAGACTACAAATAGATATTTTCTTTTGTCTTTCATAAGGGATACAAAAAGCTACAATGCTTAAAATCAATACCCCCACAATCCCTATTGCTACTATAATCATTATATAAAATTTCATATAAAATTCTTGTATATCTCTTGTAAAAGCATCTTGATAGTTATGAAAGTTTACCGGAGACTTTAAGTCATATGGAATCATATAAATAATCTCTAGGTTTGCATATGCTTCTAGACTTTTATTGATAGAATTTAATGTATTTTTAAATTCATATTGATCAAATTTTTTATCTGATATCTGCTCTATCTGAATATTTCCCTTATCATCTGTTTTTATATGCATATAAAACATACTCTTATTCATAAGCTGTTCTAATTTACTTTCTATAGTACCTCTTATATTATTTTTACTAATTTCACGTTCTTCATTAACAACTTCTTCATTGATACCCTGTACCTCATCTATATCCTTTATATTACTTTTGCTAATGGTTTTATCCTTATTGCTTATATAATATTTAATACTGTCTATATTAGCATATTCATATGGATCTTCATCATTTCCTTCAACCACTACTCTTTCTAAATACCTTGTTAATCGTGCCAATCTATAATTAAAATGATCTCCTTCTATATAAGTCTTTGTAATATTCTTTTCAGAAAATAACAAATCCTTTGTAGGTAAATAGCTTCCTACAGAGACAACTGCAAATATAAAAATCATTAAGATCGTCACAAAAGCTGAAGCCCTAAACTTATTTTGCTTTCTTGCTTTTTTCATGTTCTTCTTTTCATCTTTATCATCCTTTAAATCATTGTTCAAATTTGTATCCAATTCCCCACACCACCTTTAAATATTTTGGTTCCTTCGGATTGATTTCAATTTTTTCTCGGATCCTCCTTATGTGAACAGTCACCGTATCAGGATTATAGGCTGGTTCCTTCCATACCTTTTCATATATTTCTTCTATAGAAAATACTCGATTAGGATGATTCATCAGTAAATAAAGAATCTTATATTCAAGGGGAGTCACCTTTACCCCTTCTCCATCTACTAATACCTCTTTGCATTCATCATTTAACTCAATACCACCTATTTTGATCATACGCTCTCTTACTTCTTTCGTATTTGAATAGCTAGTATATCTTCTAAGATTAGAATTAATCCTTGCCAGTAGCTCCATTGGATTAAAGGGCTTAGTGATATAATCATCCGCACCAATATTAAGTCCCCATATTTTATCCATATCCTCAGACTTTGCAGAAAGCATGATAATAGGTACAGTACTTTTTTCTCTTATTTTGATGGTGGCACTTGTACCATCTAGCTTTGGCATCATAATGTCCATAAGAACCAAATGAATTTCTTCTCTTTCAAAAATTTTTAAGGCTTCTTCCCCATCATATGCCTTAAAAACATGATAGTTTTGATTTTTTAAATAAACTCCTATGGCATCTGTTATTTCTTTTTCATCATCAACAACCAATATATTATACATATGCATATTTCACTCCCATACCTTTTGAGATATCTCATATAGCTATATTAGCATATATTTTCTAAAATTATCCTACTATAATTCTTACAGATTTCTTAAGAAAAATAAAACAATCATAAATCTTTATCGTTTAAAATAAAAATCCCCTGAATAGACTTTTTAATCGTCTCATTCATAGGGGATGTTTTCATCCTTATAGCTTTTATATGCTCTATTCTATTTTTTTTACATTTTCTAGATTATAGCCAATTTCAGATTTGATCTCAGAGATTAAGTGTCTTTCCTTAATAGAATCTGCTACCTTTGATAATGCAGATTTGTACTCCATCAAGTCTGGTTTTAAGCTATCTGTTATCTTTGAAATAGATTCCTGTAATCCTGAATGGTTTTTTACAAAGCTACTAATAGAAGATATTTTAGCCATGGATTCTGCTAAGGAAGAATTTATATTCCATTCATTTAAAATTACTGGCGTTCTTTCTGGCTCTTTTTCTGTTAATTTTACTAATCTTAAATTGATTTGTTCTTTTTCATGCTCATCTAATTTTGAAAGATTAATCTGCTCTTGCAACTCTTTTATAACCGTATCTCTTTCTTCTATTGCTTGATCCTTATAATCTAGCTCTTGTTTTAAAAGCTTTATAAACCCTCCCATTTCATCAGCACTTCCAGCTAATCCATTAAACATAACCAAATATCCTGCAAGAATAGGGTTATCAATATCATATGGATATCTGATTTGATGATCAATCTCACTCCATGCTTCTTCAAAAAGGGTTCTTACTTGAATTTCAACGATTTTTTCTTCATCTTTTGTGAAAGGATGCTTAATCAAATAATGAACAGAACGATAGCCATACTTATGCTCTTTAATATCACAATGATTTTCTTTGAAAACAATTTCTCGATCCCCCTTGCGGATATTGGCTTGAGGTTTTTCATTAAGATTCCATGTTTTCATTATTTTTTCATGGATAGGCACCCAATCTTCTTTAAATAAATGAAGAATTCTTATGCCAATCAAATCTGTTATGATTTTAGAATAATTGTTTACATTAATCTTTAACCTTGGTTTTTTAATGCTCTTTCTTATGATCTTCTCAATCAAATGCTCTGGGTCCTTCACTCTTTTTCTTATAGAGTGTACTTTATCTACTTCCATTAATAAATTAGTAATATTTATAGCAATCACTTCTAAATCTTTGATCTTCCCTATATAATCCTCATAAATTTCTTCTATTATTTCCCAATTCAATGAAATTTTATCAAACTTTTCTTCTTCTATGCTATCATATTTTTTAAAAAATTCTTCTTTTGACATTAAACCCATTGTTTCTCCCCCTTACAAACTTGAACTTGTTAAAAATACTTCTTTTATTATAGGTAAACAATTTCAACATTTTCATTTTATGATGAATGCTTCAAAAGTCTTAAAGATCAATTTTTCTCTTTATCATTTTAATGTCCAATTTGCTTATCTATAGGAATATATAAAAATATACATTTTTTTCATTTATAGACACAATAACAATTATTTTCTAACTACTCTTAATTTTACCACAGCTACTTCTTTAAACAAAAATAAAATTGAAAAATAGAGAAAAAACAAATTTCTTCAAAAAAAAGCCCCCTAATGGAGACTCCTAATAGATGCAAGCGTTACTCTATTTTTTCATTAAAAATATTTATTTCTTCAAATAAAGAACCATCATCCTATTAACATGAACCTTATCTTCTTATTCTGTTTGAACATGATCCCTTTTTCTCTTAATGAATACATCCATATTTGGCATTGCTACACTGATGACAATAAGAATCGCACCAATTACTGCTTGGATTCCTATCCTTTCTGACAGGAAAAGCCATCCAAATAAAGCTGCAAAAATAGGCTCTAGTGTATAAATCAGTGCCATGCTTGTAGCTGGAACATATTTTTGAGCTATATTAGCCATTAAATATGCTAAGGACGTACAAACAATTCCTAAGAATAACATTCCTTTCCATCCCTCTGATGACAAATCCATGGTTGGTTCTTCTATCACCAAAGAAGCTATTAAACTCAGTATTCCAACAACACTAATTTGAATAGCTGCAATAACCGTTGCATCATATTTTGTAACATATTCTTCAACTAAAATAACATAGTATGCCATAATAATAGATCCAACTAAAGTCATCACATCCCCAAAGTTGATTCCCCCTTGCTTCCCTTCTAAGGTAACTAATGCAAGACCCAATATAGCCAAATAAGTACCTATCCAAACAAATATAGGCTGTTTTTGCTTTCTGATATACGTTGCAATAAAAGGCACAAATACAACACTACTCCCAACGATAAATGCATTTTTAGCAACAGTTGTATATTTTAATCCAATAGTATGAAATATAAATGATAAAAACAAAACTGCTCCTGTAATCATTCCTCCTATCAATTGTTCACGTTTAACTTTAAGTTTTCCCAACAGAAGAAGTATGCCGCATAACACACCTCCACCGATTAAGAATCGAAGGGCCATAAAATTAAATACTTCAATATTCTTTAGTATTGGCTTGGTTAAGCTAAAAGATAACCCCCACATGGCTACAATTACTATCATGATTATTTCTGCCTTTCCTTTTTTCATCAATCATCCCTCCTCGTATATATTTTTATTAATAGCTATTTTTTTACTCTTTCATTATTATACAGTATTCTTGTAAATATAGGGTATTTCATTTTATATAAAATAATATATCCATTCCCTTGTACTTATTCTTGTGATTCTCAAAATCCATTCCTGATTTTTTCATCATAAATAGGGAATACTACTTGAAAACAAGTGCCTTCTTGATCATCTAAAAGCCTGATCTCTCCCTTTTGTCTTTTCACAAGCTTATTGACAAGAGAAAGTCCCAATCCCGTTCCCGAAAATTTTTTCGATCTGTTTTTATCCACCGTATAGAAGGGCTCAAATATTTTTCTTCTATGCTCATGGGGGATACCAATCCCTGTATCTTCTATTTCAATATAGTTTTTATCCTCCTTAGTATAGCTTCTTATAACTATTTTTCCCCCATTGATATTGTATTTGATTGCATTGTCTATGAGGTTAATAAAAATCTGCATAAAGCTTTCAGCATCCATAAAAATATAAGTTTCTTCTAGCTTTTGTATCATCTTTATATGAAATTTAGAAGCTTTTCCACACATTCTATGACATATATCCATAAGAAGCTTTTTCGTATTAATTTTTTCTTTTTTTAATTCAAAATCATATTTTTCGATTCTAGATAAATGAAGGATGTTTTCAACCATACTATCTAATCTTTTTAACTCCTTTTCTGCTATTTCTTTCGATTTACAAACTAACTCTTCATCATCTCTATAAAGGCTTATCAAATCCATTTGTGCTTTCACTACTGTTAAAGGGGTCTTAAATTCATGGGTAATATTCCCTATGAATTCTTTTTGCTGTTTTTCAAGGCTTTGAAGCTTTTCTACTGCAAGCTGAAGCTTTTCTTTGTCATCATTGATTTGCTGAATATTTTCTTTTATTTTGTTGGACATAAAATAGATCCCGCCACTTAAGTCACCAAACTCATCCTTCTCATCCAAAACCCTTACATCTTCATAATTTCCTCTTTCAATTTCTTTTACAGATTTTTTAAGACAGAATATATTGTTTACAATTTTGGAAAGATAAAAACGTGCCAATAAATAAGTCATAAAAATTGAAACAATGCCTACTTCCCAAAAAAGCTTTCTGATCTCTTCATAAAAATTTCTTTCTTTTTGTGTATAATATTCAAAGCTTAATACACCCATTTGTTTTTCAAAATCATACACAGGAGCTA
Organism: Marinisporobacter sp.; assembly: GCA_025210395.1. Taxonomy (GTDB): domain Bacteria; phylum Bacillota; class Clostridia; order Peptostreptococcales; family Thermotaleaceae; genus Crassaminicella. Next base: position 26,145 of record JAOARV010000026.1, on the reverse strand, counting down.
AGTATACGATCTCTTGTCCATTTTTTTCATATACAATTTTATTATGAAGAACATCCTCCATAATTTTTAGCTTCTTTTCATCTCCTACATCATTATGTATACTACCTATCTCATTTCCTTTCATATCATAAAGAACAATAGGTAAATCTAGTATTCTCCCTAAGCCTAAGACAAGACTTTCTGCATTTTTAACATAAAACTTTTGAAAATCTTTCTCATCACTGGAAAGAAATTTTTCCCTTATATAAAGGTTTGCCGTTTTACTATTATCCTTTAAAAGTGCTTCATAGGACTGTCTTTGATTTTTCTCTATCCCTCTTAACATGAAAAAACTTATCATTAAAAGATTGAAAATGAGCAATAAAATAATAAATATAGTCCATTTTACTTTTATACTAGTTTTCATAGGATTTCTCCACAGCTTTATATCCAATTTTGGGTATCGTCTTTATCATCCCACTGTATTTTCCAAGCTTTTTCCTAATTCTTTGAATATGTATATCAATAGTTCTTGTTCCACCAAAATAATCTTGCCCCCAAACATGATCCAATATTTCATCTCTTGTAAAAGTTTTCTCCTTATTTTTAACCAAAAATGCTAAAAGATCAAATTCTTTTGGTTTAAAATCTATGATCTGATCTTTTATATAGACGACTCTTTCCTTTAGGCCTATTTTTATTTCATGTAACTGGACCGCCTCATCCTCATGATTTTTTTCCATATTATTTTGTCCTTTTTTTATTCTTCGACTCAAGGATCTAACTCTTGCAAGAAGCTCTACTAAATCAAAGGGCTTCGTTACATAATCATCTGCTCCAAGTTCTAAACCTAATACTTTATCTACTAAATCATTTTTAGCTGTCAGCATAAGAATGCCCATATTCATATTGTCTCCTATTCTCCTGCACACATCATACCCACTCAGCTTTGGCATCATCACATCTAAAATCAATATATCTGGATGAAACTTTTGTATTTTGTCTATTGCCTCCTGCCCATCATACGCTGTATATACAGTATATTGTTCACGCTTTAGGGCATAAGCAATTGCATTTGTAATATTTTCTTCATCATCTGCTATAAGTATTTTTATTTCCATCCTTTTATCTCCTTTTTCCTATCTATATCTTTACATATATTAGGTATGTATTAACATATTCTTATCTCTATCCTTATTTTCATCTACAAAAGATTCCTATTATGCTATCTCATATGCTCATCTCTCCAACGAAATTTATCATTTAATTTTTTGATCATAAGTTATTCAAAGATGCTAGCGTTTATAAATTCTTAAACTATAAAAAAGAGCATAGTCGCTCTTTTTTATAGTTACAGCTATTATTCTTTAGTTAAAGTTAAAAATAAAGCTAATTTAATGTTACTACACTTGTAATATACTCTACCTCTTTATCCTTTGTAAGCATTGGCTCTCTCATAAAAAATTTATTTGAAGAAGCATTCCAAACTGAATTTGCAATGATTTCCGGAAAAATTTTAACACTTTTTTCTGTTTCAAAATCATAAATGAATAGATTTTTTTCTCCCTTTCTCCCCTTCATACAATATACCCCTTTCGTATGATCTGGTGAAATGGTAATCCTTCTTCCATGGAAGTTTCCTTTTGCAATCAGTCTTTTATGTTTTCCATTTTCATTTAATGCCCAAAGTTCCTCTTCTCCTTCATGATTTTTTTCTACTCTAGCTATCTTCTTCGTATTTTTTCTAGGCAAGCGAAGTTCTTTAACTTCTTCCTCTGTTAATTCTCTATAATCATTGGTTTTTAAGTTATAAGCAAAAGGAATCCAGTTATAGGTTTGTAAAATAATTTCATCATCTTTTTTATGAATGTTCCATATACCATTATTTTTTTTGTGATATTCATATATTTCTTTTATTTCTTTAACCGTTTTCTCATCAAAAGGTCCTCCATTACTCATCTCGCGTTTTTTTAGATCGTCTTCAAAGTTAAAGCTACTAAAATCTTTCATTTTTTCAATCATCTCTTCTGGAAGCTTGATTTCTTTTTTATTTCCATCAAAATCATACATATATACTTTCATCCCTTTTGAAGCCATGATTTTTTCTTCATCTACATATATACGTGCAACCATTACTCCCTCTTCTATTTTCTTTTCTTCTCCAGTTTTTAAGTCAATCATATACACATCTAATATTCTATCATAGGGAGTAAAACCCTTTAGCTTTTTATAGAATAGATATCTTTCATCTTTTGTAACATCTACTACAGATAACCATACCTCACCCGTATCTTTATTTTTACTTAAATTTTTAATTTCTCCTGTCTTCATATCGTATATACAAATGTTAGGAGCTTCTTTATATGCACAATCTAAATTTTTTATTCCTAAAATATTTCCATTTTCAAGCCAGCGTACCCCTCTAAAGTTATGGATATTATCAACTTTTTTTATGGCTAAAACATCTTCAATCTCCTTTTGCTGATTTTCAAGTAATACAACCTCTTTCTCATTCGTCACACAACCAACTGTACCACATATTGTCATAGCTCCTAATAATGACATACATATGATCTTTTTTGTTAATTTCCATTTTGTTTTCATAGTTATTTCCTCCTACCATTGATTTGATAGTTCAATTATACCTATTTTTCTTTTCTGAAAAATATATGGAATGTTTCCAAAATGTAAACTTTTATATTTTTGTACAAAATATGTATTTTCTGCACAAAAAAATGACCTCTGCTCATACAGAGATCATTGATAAGCTCTACATAACATACTATTTCATATGAATTACCCAATCCCCATTCATTATAAATTCAGGATCAGCGATTTTAACATTTGTTTTATCCATATCTTTATCAAACTCTAAGTTGATGATCCCTCCATTCTCATTAAATTCACCCAATATTTTTTTCACGTCATGACTATAAAAATCAAATGAGTGAATATGAATATTTTCATTTCCAGCTGTATTTAATTCAAATTCTACTTGAGCAGATGTTGGAGATGTTCTTGTTATTTTTTTAAGGATAGCCTCTTGAATATTGAAATCAATCTCTTTATTTAAAATCATTTCCCCTTCTTTAGGAATATTTAATTCAAAAGAATCCATAGTTTTTTCATACCCTGCTAGGATTGCAGGTAATTTTAATGTTAAACTTTTATCTTTTGGTGCATTTGTTTCAAATATTGTTATAGGACGTCCTATTGGATCTTTGGGGATTTCAAGTTGATATTTATTATTCATTTCATCAAGTACATGAAGTTCCTCTACGTTACTCCCTGTAGAAGATGAAACAATTCCCTCTTTTCCTTTATTTTCTGTTGTCAATACTACTTTTGCTTCAACTGGTTTTCCTAGTCTATTTAATTTCAAATCCTTATCTTCAAATGAGGCAATTAATTGAACATTTAATTTTTCATTTTTATAGAATCTTTTCGCACCAATATTTACACCCTTTATATTATTTTCAGCCGTATAAATTTCTTTATTTAATGCTAAGTTTTTAGCTTTTTCTAATGAAATATCATAATTATTTCCTGCAATAACCAATTGAAAGTCTTTGACAGGTTTAATATTATAACTACTTTCTGTTTTATTCATAAATGTAAAGAAATATTCATTTCCTTCTTCAGAATAACCACCAGGATAATAAACTGTATCTGGATCAGCTTTAGGAATAATATTTATCTCTCCTAGCTCAATTTTGCTTAAATTCGAATTTATTTTCATTTCCAAATTTCCTTCTGAAAACATTAGACTTTTTATTTGAATATCTTTATTTAAATCATAATTTTCTTTTAAATAATAGGCATCTCCATCTACAATCGTTGAATATACAGGTGTTTTGTTCATAAAGGATTGAATAGCTTGTGAAATATCATCTGCATATACAATGCTCATACTTAATAAACATACACAAGCAACAACTACATAAGGAAATCTCTTTTTCCCTTTACCCTTTTGATTACTTTTATTTAACTTATCATAAGCTTTTTTCTTTATAATACTCATATCTATTTCCACCCCTTCTAATAATTGATCCACTTCTTTTTCAATCAAATCATCATCTAAATTGCTCAGAAATTCAATCATTTTATCTTCATTCATAATTTAATGCCTCCTTTATAACTTTTCTCCCTCTTAAGAGCCTATTATCTATGGCAGCTCTGGATAAATGAAAAGTCTTTGCCAAATCACTTATTTTTTCACCAAAGAAATATCTTCTAAAAAATATCTCTTTATCTATTTTGTTAAAGGAATGGATCACTTCTATGATTTTTTCTTGATCTTGCCTTAAAAAGAATTGTTTCTCTAGATTATAACCATCTTTTATTTCAAATTCCTCCATACCAATTACATTGCTAACCTTTCTTTTTCTCTTATATGTAAGGGCTTTATATTTTGTCAAAATCAAAAGCCAAGTTCTAAAATTTCCTTTTTCTTGATCAAACTCATGGATTTTCATCCAAGCATCTAAAAAAACATCTGATACACATTCCTCAATATCTTCCTTTTTAAGTGATTGACTCAAAATATTGTAAGCTAGACAATAAATTATTTTTGTATACTGATTGATCATATGTTCATAAGCTACTACATCTCTATTTTTGATTCCTTCCACAAGTGCACTTTGTGAATATTCCAAACGCCTCATCCTCCTTTCATATATTACTACGTCCTAAATACTATTTTTCTCTCAAGAATTTTTATATCCATTATTTTTTAGGAACTTCTCCCAACGAATTATAAAATCTGTATAACCTGAAAACCCCTGATTTCCTTTTATGTCAAGGAAATCAGGGGTTTTTTCATAGCATGCTTCAAAACCTTAAGTCTTCATTACATCATCTAGAAAAGTTCCTATCCATTCGCTTTTTCTTCTTTCAAACTAATTATTTCTTCATTCTTCAATTCCATTAAAAATATCCTATCCTGGATTAAATAAATTTTTCTCCAAAAATCTAGTTCTTTATCTAATAGTAATGTTTTTTGCTTACCATCTATCCTTATTTTATGGATCTTATATTTTAGATCCATATATGGTTCATAACTCATTCTATTTTTTTATCTTCAATTTTAGGTTCTTCTTTTGCTTCTAAATAATAAATCCATCCGTCCTTTATGTTTAGATTTGTAGCTGGTTGATCTGTCAATATTATTTTTTCTGTTCCATCAACCTTGATCTTTGCAATCCTTCCGTTTTCTGTTTTATAATCAATATAGTATATCCAACCATCTTGGATAATGGTATCTGCCGTTGGTATAACCAAAGTTTTCATATCTATCTCTAATAATTTTTTAGTTCTTGAAGGAGTTTTCTGCCAATCTATTTCATATATTACCTTCCTAGCTCCATTCTCTACTTCAAACGTCATAAAATATAGTTTATTTTTATCAGGCATAATTTTAAATATTTTTTTATTCGATACTACAATTTTCTTGCTACCATCTGTTTTCAATTTATATAACTCATCACTATGGCACATGATCCAATCTCCATAAACATAAATATTTTTTATATTTTTATCTTCACATAGTAACGTCTCTTCTGTTCCATCTGTTTTAATCCTATAGATCCCTTCCTTAAAAGAAATATAGTAAATCCAGTCCCCTACTAAATTAATATATCGAATGGAATTATCTGATAATTTAATAGCTTTTTCATCATCTATTCTTTTTTTATAGAGTCCTTTGCCATTTCTCAATTGATCTAATCCATAATAAACCCATCCATCTTTATAAGCATAATAACCAAAATTATCTAAGTTTCCTGCGGTACTTCCAATCAATTCTACATGGCTTTTATTTTCATCCATTTGATCTATATTATTTTTTATACCCTTTATTTCTGGGCTAATTAATGCATCTCCAGGTTTTAATGTAATTGTATTGTTCATGCTACTACAACCTATTGTAAAAAAAGATAGAGCTACTATTAATAACCTAAGTATTCCTTTTTTCATCCTCCTATAGCACTCCTTTACTATTTTTAATTTTTCGGTTAACCTGTAAATGATTTTACTAAATAATTCTTTAGAAATTATGAATATTTGTAAAGAAAGTGTTAAGAACTTCTAAATTTTTATGATAAACTTACTGCCTTCATTTAATTTACTCTCTACATCTATATTCCATTTATGCATCTCTACAAGCTTTTTCACCACATATAAACCTATGCCACTTCCACCTTTTTTTCTCGTTCTTGACTCTTCTACTCTATAAAAGTTATCAAAAATATTGGGTAAATCCTCTTGTGAAATCCCGATTCCATCATCTATTATTGTGATGAAAGTTTCATCATTCTTTTTATAACACTCAAATTTTACAAAACCATGATCCTTCCCATACTTTATACTATTCTCTAAAAGATTGATAATAATCTCTTGAAAACTATCTTGATCTGCTCTTATGATGACTAAATCATCACAATGATTGATCATCAATATTTTTTTATCCTGGGCTAAAGGAGTACATAGCTTAATAGATGTATCAATCATTTTCTTTACGTTAATTTTTTCAATTTTTACCTTTTTTTCTTCAATTCTTGTTGCAGTTAAAAGTGAGGTTACTAGTTTTGTAAGCCGATCAATTTCACCATTGATATCTTGTAAATATTCTTTATTCTCTTCACTATTCTCATCAAGCATTAATGCTTCTATAAGCACTTTCATAGTGGCAAGGGGCGTTTTCAGCTCATGAGATACACTGCTTATGAAGCTTTTTCTGTTTTTATCTATTTTATATAATTCTTCACTCATTTTATTGAAGTTTTCAGCTAAAGTACCTATTTCATCTTGCCTGATGATATTTACATTTACACCAAGCTTTCCTGATGATATTTCTTTGGAAGCTATAGTAATTTCATGAATGGGTCTAGCTATTTTTCTTCCTATTCTCCAAGATATGATTACAAAAAATATAGTTATGATTGCTGATAATAATACGACTTGTTTTGTATAATCATATATTTTATCATTGATTTTATCTACATAGGTTGATATTAATAATATTTTCTGTTGATTTTTTTTCATATAAATAGGTGCTGTAAGAACCATTACGCTTTTATGATCTATTTTATAATATCCTATGCTTTCCGTATCATTTTTTAATGTATTTCTGATTTCTGGGTTAGATATAGTTTGTCCATCATATTCCTTTAAGCTATCCATCATCACTATGCCCTCTTTATTTAAAACCAATATCCTTCCATTAATAGTATTTCTAAACATATTTATAAGCTCTTCTTCATAATATTCATTGCTCATATAATAAATCGTTTCTATAATATTTTTATAATATTGTTCCGTCTTTTCGAATTGCTTTTTCTGATAATCTGAAATAAGCATTATATCAATTGCCGCCGTACATAAAATCATTAGCATCCCATAAATAACAACAAGCCTTACTGATAACCTTTTGATCATAGAACCTCTTTTCTAAAAAAGTATCCAACACCCCATTTTGTTTTTAGATATGTTGGTTTTCTAGGATCTTTTTCAATTTTTTCTCTAATATTTTTTATATGCACATCTATTGTTCTCGTATCATATCCTGGTTCATTCCAAATCTTTTCAAACAACTTATCTCTTGAGAAAACCATTCCAGAATTTGTGATCAAAAGATATAAGATATCAAACTCCTTAGAAGTTACTATCACTTCTTTATTTTCTTTAAATAGTGTTCTCTCAGTCCCATTGATCTTTAAATATCCGACTTGTATGATATTTTCGTCCTGCTTACTTTTTTTAGTTCTTCTATATACAGCTCTTATTCTTGAAATAAGCTCTCTTGTATGGAAAGGCTTTGTTACATAATCATCTGCTCCTAATTCTAGTCCTAAGACCTTATCAACATAATCATCTTTAGCTGTAAGCATGATTATTGGTATATCCAAACTTTGTCTTATGGTTTTACAAAGGGTCATTCCATCAATCTCAGGAAGCATGATATCTAACAATACAAAATCTATTTTACTTGTTTTTATAATATCTATAGCACTTTTCCCATCATAGGCAACTTCTACATGAAACCCCTCTATAGTAAGGCTTTTTTTTAATCCTTTCACCAACAGCTCTTCATCATCTACAATCAATATCTTCATAGCTTCCTCCTAACTCCTAGTCATTACACAATATCTGTAATAGCTATATCCTACTTCATTATTCATACATAGTTTAGTATCTATTGTTTTTTATGTCAATGTTTTACAAGAGTCCATTTAATATTACTTTCATCTATTCACATAATCATTTTCTTTAGCATCTTCTCTAGTATGATTATTATGGCTTACCCATTTTATCATCTAAAAAAATGAAATTTGTCACTATATTGTAAGATGTATCCTTTACAATTTAAATTGTAAGTTTGAAACTACAATCTAAAATTTTATATGGAGATGATTCTAATGTGTATATTAAAAACAGAAAAACTAAAAAAACATTATGGAAAGGGGTCTAATATAGTTAAGGCGCTAGATGGTGTAGACGTTTCTATCCATGAAGGAGAGTTTGTATCCATTGTAGGAACATCAGGAAGTGGCAAAAGCACACTTTTACATATGCTTGGGGGACTAGACCAGCCTACAAGTGGCAATGTATGGGTAGGAAATAAAGATATATTTTCAATGAATGATGAACAACTCACCGTATTTCGCCGCAGAAATATAGGGTTTATCTTTCAAAACTATAATCTAGTACCTGTTTTGAACGTTTATGAAAATATTACATTGCCTATAGAACTAGATGGCGAAGTGATTGATCAAAGCTTTTTAGATAACGTTATCAGTACCTTAGGTCTTGAGAGCAAACTAAATAATATGCCAAACAATCTTTCTGGAGGGCAACAGCAACGTGTTGCAATCGCTAGAGCATTAGCTACAAAACCTGTCATCATCCTTGCGGATGAACCTACAGGAAATCTTGATAGCAAAACGGGTATGGACGTGATTGGTCTTCTAAAAATGACTAGTAAAAAATTTCATCAAACTATCGTTATGATTACCCATAATGAAGAAATTGCACAGCTTGCTGATAGAACCATTCGTATTGAAGATGGTAAAATGGTCGGGGGTGAAGATCAATGAGATTTTCAAACAATAATAAAAAAGTCATCCATAAACTAACGAAAAAAAGTGTCCAAGCTAATCCACTAAGAAATCTATTTGCTATTATTGCCATCGCCCTCACAACCATTTTATTTACCTCTCTTTTTACTATAGGGATGGGGATGGTAAAGTCCATGGAACAGCAAACTATGAGACAAGTAGGTGGATCTGCTCACGGAACTTTTAAATACCTTACCGAAAAAGAGCTTAACCAGATTAAAGATCATCCTCTTATCAAAGAATATGGTTATTCTATTATGGTAAATATGGCAGAAAACAAGGAATTTTTAAAGCATCATACAGAAATTCGCTATGCTACAAATACACAAGCTAAATTGTTTTTTAATCATCCAACAACAGGTAAAATGCCTCAAAAGCTAAATGAAATCGCAACAGATACAAGGGTTCTTACTTTATTAGGTATCCCAAAAAAAGTCGGTGAAAAACTTACGATTGAGTACACTATAGGAACCGAAAAGTTTTCCAAGGAATTTGTCTTATCTGGCTTTTGGGAATATGATCCAGTTTCTCCTGCAAGTATGATCTTTGTATCTCATAAGTTTATTGATAAAAATATTACAAATATGAATATAGCTAGTAAGAATCAAGAAAGCACTGGAACAGGTTTATTTTTTTTAGATGTTGTATTTAAAAATAGCCGAAATATTGAACAGAATATGGAAAAAGTACTCGTAGATTGTGGTTACACCAGTGATGAAAAAGATCCAAATCATATCCATATAGGGGTGAACTGGGCTTATCTTTCTACTAACTTTCATATAGATCTGCCAACGATTATTGGTGTTTTAATGATCATTCTTTTAATTAGCTTTACAGGATATTTGATTATTTATAATATATTTCAAATATCTGTCATGAAGGATATTCGTTATTATGGTTTACTAAAAACCATCGGTACCACCCCTAGACAGATCAAAAAACTTGTAAGCAGACAAGCATTTTTATTATCTATTATAGGAATCCCTATAGGTCTTGTCATTGGTTATTTATTAGGGAATGTACTACTACCCATTATCATGAGTACCTCTAATATCCTAACTACCTCTAAATCTTTTAGCCCTATGATCTTTATAGGTGCTACAGCTTTTTCTCTTATTACTGTCTTGATCAGTTGCATGCGTCCTGGCAAAATGGCTTCAAAGGTTTCTCCTATAGAAGCAACCAGGTATGTAGATGTACCTACTGATCACAAAAGAGAGAAAAAATATTTAAAGGGTGGAAAAATACACAACCTAGCATTTTCTAACCTCTTAAGAAATAAAAAGAAAACATTTGTAGTTGTAATCAGTATGTCCTTAAGTATTATACTCCTTAATTCGGTATTTACATTTACCAATGGTTTTGATATGAATAAATTTTTAAGTCGCTTTGTCTTAACAGACTTTACAGTAGGTCATGCAAACTACTTTAATTTAAATCATTTTCGTTTTGAAGATGATATGATATCAGAAAAAATGATTGCTTCTATCAATAAACTGAATGGTATAGAAGATAGGGGAAGGATTTATTATAATATCAAACATATGGACACAACTATTGATGGACAAGAAATAGATATACAATTATACGGGTTAGAGGATTTCCCTCTATCACTACTCAATATATTTGAAGGAGACTTAGATTTAGAAAAATTTAAAACTGGTAACTATATGATTGAAGTAGTTAATTCGGATGATTACGGAAATATTTACTATGAGGAAAGTAAATATAACATAGGAGATCAAGTTAAAATAACTTTTGAAAACAATATTTCAAAAGAATATACGGTAATGGCAAAAGCAGAGCTTCAAGAAAATCTGTCTGTTAGATATTATCATGTAAATGGTTGTACCCTATATCTTCCTGCAAATGAATTTAAAAATCAAATAAAAAATCCTTTAACCATGAGTTATGTATTTAATGTAAAGGATGATTGTACACTTAAGACAGAAAGTTTTTTACGAAACTATACGAATCATATTGACCCACAGATGAACTATGAATCCAAACAAAAATATGTAGATCATTTTAAAAGCTTTCAAAATATGTTTTTACTAGTAGGGGGTACTCTTAGCTTTATTATTGGATTTATTGGAGTCCTTAACTTTATGAATGCAATCCTTACAAGTATCCTCTCAAGAAGAAGAGAATTTGCAATACTTCAAAGTATTGGTATGACCCATAAACAACTAAATAAGATGCTCCTATTAGAAGGACTTTTTTATGCTTTATCCACACTCATCCTCTCTATTCTTTTTGGCAGCATATTATCTGTAGGTATTGTACAGCCCCTAGCAAGCAATCTATGGTTTTATAAATATACGTTTATCCTCTATCCAATTTTAATCGTATCACCTGTTTTAATTTTGGTATCCATAATGCTTCCTTTGATTGCACATAGGCGTATTAATAAACAAACTCTTGTTGAAAGATTAAGAACAATAGAATAAATATCACTATTTGTCTATGAAAGTAACTTTATAGTTGAATTTCACATAGGATTGTTTGTATAAATAGGGAGCATACACCCTATTTGTGTATCCTAGCATAAGTGGTATAATATGTATCAACTGGTGGTGATTTTTTGAAAAATATATTAATCGTAGAAGATGACAAGCTATTAAATGAAGGTGTTGCCTATGCATTGACGAAAGAAAACTACAACGTAATCAGCACTTTCAATTATAATGATGGATACTTTGCCTTTTTAAACAACACTATTGACCTCATCCTACTAGATATCAATTTAAAAGATCAAAACGGATTAAAGCTTTGTCAAGAAATCCGTAAAAAATCTAATGTACCTATCATTTTTATAACCGTAAATGATACAGAGCAGGATATCATACAAGGCTTTGAAAAAGGCTGTGATGATTATATATCCAAGCCTTTCTCTATCGCCATTTTAAAACAAAGAATCCTTGCCATATTAAGAAGGACCCATATACAAGATAGCAATATATTCAAATACAAACAGATCCATATTAATTATAATAAAATGATTTTAAAGAAAGAAGAAAAAATCATCAAACTAACAAAAACAGAATATAGATTAGTAGAATTACTTACTAAAAATAAAGGTCAGGTTGTTTCACGGCAGACGATCCTTGAAAAGTTATGGGATATGGATGGAAATTTTGTTGATGAAAACGCATTAAGTGTAAATATTAGAAGACTTAGAAAAAAGATTGAAAATGATCCTAAAAATCCTGAGTACATCATTACGGTGTTTGGGATTGGATATACATGGGGGAAATCCTCATGAAGATCAACATGAAAATAAGTCTATATTTTACTTCAATTCTTTTATGTTGTATTCTTCTAAGCTGTTATATAGGATTTGTCTATAAAGATACCCATTTATTAATAGTCGTTATGGTATTTTGCATGATAATCATCCTTTTATCTCTACTATTTATATATGTTTTAAAGAAACATATGGAGCATATCCTCAATCAGCTTTCAAAAGTGATTTCCTGTATTATAGATATGAAAGAAGAAGAAGTTTTTTCTGTTTTAAATGATGATTTACTTTCAAAGCTTCAATCTCAAGTAATTAAGTTAACAAATATCCTAAAAGCACAAAATAAAAGAATCAAAAAAGAACGAGATGAAATCAAATCACTGATTTCTGATATTTCTCATCAGCTGAAAACGCCTTTATCTAACTTAAAGTTGTATCATGAACTCATGAAATACCCTTCTATTTCAAAAGAAGAATATAATGAATTTAACTTGAATATAAAAAATCAAATTGAAAAGCTTAGTTTCTTGTTAGAAAGCATGATCAAAATATCTCGACTTGAAGGGGGGATCATTCAACTCACTCCCCAAAAGATAAATTTGAATGATATTTGCTTAACAGCCATCAAGCAAGCATATGAAATGGCAAAAAATAAAAACATAGAAATTCAATTTAACATCACAGAAGACATTCTTTTAAATCTTGATAAAAATTGGACGGTAGAAGCAATTTTTAATATTATTGATAATGCTATCAAATATACAAAATCTGGTGGAACTATCATGCTTCATATTATAAAATATGAAATGTTTGTAAGAGTCAATATTACTGATAATGGTATCGGCATAGAAGAAAAGGAAATCAACCATATTTTTAAAAGATTTTATAGAGGAGAAGGTACCCAAGATGAAGACGGGGTGGGTTTAGGATTATATCTTGCAAGAAAAATTATCACAGAGCAAAATGGTTATATGAAAGTAAAATCACAAAAATCACAAGGCTCTACCTTTTCATTATTTCTCCCTCTAAAATAGAAAAATTCTCTAAAGAAAAATAAATTTTTCTTTAGAGAATTTTTATTTTTTGAGACACCCTTGTCAATCTAAAAAAACTTTCTACCTTATCTATTTCTTTTTATCTTTTTTTATTTTTCTTTTTTCATCTGTTACCAAAGGGCATTTTTTACAATACTTGCCCTTTGTTTTCCACTTGCCACAGCATTTTTTCTTGGACATATGATCTTCACTCCATTTCTATAGGATGGATCTATTCTTATTTTTTATAATACCCATTCAATCATCTGCCAATCACTTTTCACTATTATCAGACAAAAAAGAGAGATAGGTGTGATCTTCCTATCCCTCTAAAATAATTTTTAATTGTATCCAATTAGCACAGCTGTAACAATGAATCCTATAGATCCTATAAAAAGCATTAATTGCATTTTAATTTGGAACTTCAACCATTTTACCCATTCAAGTCTTGCAATAGCAAGTACTCCCATAAGGGTTGCAGCTGTAGGTACTACACAGTTTGTAAATCCATCACCTAATTGGAATGCAAGTACTGCAACCTGCTTGCTAACTCCTATTAATTGAGCAAGTGGTGCCATCAGTGGCATAGTAAGTGCCGCTTGCCCTGAACCTGATACAACAAAGAAATTAACTACAGATTGGAATATGTACATTACACAAGCAGCAATAGTAGGTGATATGCCATTTAAAGCATTTGCCATTCCACTTAAAATCGTATTCAGTACCGTTTCATTTCCTGCACCAGTACCACCTAATACAAGAATGATTCCCTTAGCCATACCAACAACCATAGCCGCACCAACTAAATCTTCTGCACCCTTTCTGAAGGAAGAAGCTATATCATTTACGCTCATATTATTTAGTTTAAAAAGAATTCCTATAATCCCTGAAACCAATCCTATAGTAAAGAAAACTGTTGCAATTTCAGGAAGATAATATTCATGTACATTAACACCCCAAATAATCCAAGCCATTCCAAGGGCTAATGTAATGACAACTAACCCATGACCTATACCGAAATGAGCTTGCTGACCTTTATCTTTATCTAAATCTTTTCTGAAAAAATCATCTGTTTCATAAGCAAGGGAGCTTTGAGGATTTTTCTTAATCTTTGTTGCATAAACCATAGTATAAGCTGTTCCAAGTACTGTGAATACTATCCACATAACAATTCTAAACATATTTCCTGAACCAACTTGAATCCCTGCAACCCCTTGAGCAATAGCAACACTAAATGGATTCATCCAAGATGTAGCAAATCCGATTTGAGTTGCTATATAACTAACCATTACAGCAACGATTGAATCGTATCCTAATGCTACCATAACAGGTGCTAAGATCATGACAAAGGGGATCGTTTCTTCTCCCATGCCAAAAACGGCTCCTCCTAAAGAGAATAAGAAAAATAGTATAGGAATAATAGCTATTTCATATCCTTTTGTTTTAGCTATGATATGCATGATTCCAGTTTCGATAGCTCCTGTCTTTAATACAATACCAAAGGCACCACCAACTACAAGGATAAATGCCATAACCCCTACAGCTGATCCCCATTTATCTCCTGAACAGAATCCTTCATAAATATAATTTAAGAATCCTAGTCCGCCACCTTTTTCAAATAATTTGATTCTTGTTTTATTTCCTTCTGTAATATAATTTCCATAAACTTGTATTACCTTGAACTTATATACGTCTCCTTCTACATATTCAAAGGATTTAGCTTTTGATTTCTTAATAGCTCCTACTTCTTCCTCCCCTTTGAACACATAAGTCTTATCTCCTGTAGCATCGATCGTATAATTATCACCATCGATTTGTATCATTTCTTTTTGATTGTCTGCTACCCTAACAATTTCTTGCCCATTTTTACCTACAACATCATAAAATATTTCAAATCTCCCTGTAGGAACAATATACGTTAGTAATGCTGCAAGCATCACAATAAAAAAGATGATCACATACGTATCTGGCATCTGCCATTTGTTCCTCATTTTTGTCTTTGCTTCTGAAGTCATGAAATCCCTCCTAAGTATTTTTGGTGTCACTCTACTATTATTGCAAAAATTATATTCTTTGTAAATACTCACATATTTAGTGTACAAGCCATAGCAAAGTAAATTAGTTAAGGGCAAAGAAATAATAAACCTGATTCCTTTGCCCTTTTTGTAAAGCTTATATAATTTTTTAATAAGAATTATATATTCCTTGTTCTCTTTTCCTTGTCGCATTTTTACTTAAAGAAGATCCTTCTATTATATTTTTATATCCTTTTTTTAGAATAATATTTTTAATATAGTCTACATGAGGACATCGATCATAGTGATGATTATCCGTTACCATACAAGAAGCTAGATGAATCACAACCTCATCTTTATTGATATTATTATCTTTTTTGCACCGTCTAGCAAAATGCTCTAATTTTGCTGCTACACCTTTTCCACAACATCCTCCACAGGTAAAGGAAATATACTTTGTATTCTCCTCATATTTCTCAAACATTCCTTCTTTATTATAAAAAGTATTCGTACAGGCAAACCCACTACATCTTCTATGTGCAATATCACACTGAATAATTACAATGTATTTTTCATCCATATTGCTTCCTCCCTTTCATTAATCATATTTTATTTTTTGATTTTTAGAATAGTGTACCATATAGTTATATATATTGATAGATATAATTATCAGGAAAATGCAAGCGACTAATCCAAAGAACCCGTTCCCCTAAAAACAACAAATACCTTCTACTATTAAAAAAAGCTAAAGCCCCATAGAGAACTTTAGCTTTCATGCTTAACATGAATCATCATTATTTTTTGTAAAGAAATTCTAACCCTCTTTTTAATGCTTCATCAAAGAAATAAAAATTATGATTTCCAGTCCATTCTTCATATGTAAACTGAAAATTTAATTTCTTCATCTCCTCATTAAATCTCTTATTCTCTTCTCGTAAAAAATCCTCTGTTCCACAAGCTGAATATATTTTGGGCTTGATTGGTTCATCATGAATATTTTTAGCAAGTGATAATAGATCGTCACTAAACTTACATTCTAAATTTTCGCCAAAAGCTGATTGAAAATCATTGAACAATCGCTCCCCATATACATCCTTAAACTTTTTCACATCTTGGCTTTCCAATCCTTCTTTCAAAAACAAGCACGCAGAAGCAAATGCACAACAATAGCCATATTGCTCTGGTTTAGATAAAGCACATTTTAAAGCTCCATAGCCCCCCATAGAACCACCAATAATTGCAGTATCTTCTCTTTTAGCAGATATATGAAAAACACTTTTACAAATCTGTGGTAATTCTTCTGTAATGTAGCTAAAAAATTTTTGACCATATTTCATATCTGTATAAAAGCTTCTTGCTACTTCTGGCATAACAAAAATAGTATTATATTCATTTGCATAAACAGGTAACATAGAATTATCCGTCCAGTTCCCATTATTACCACAAAGACCATGAAGAACATATGCAACCTGATATAGATTGCCTTCCTTAAATGTATTAGGAATAACCACCGTTATACCCGTCTCCATTTCAAGAATTTTTGAGAATACATTTCCACGTAAAATCATATTTTTTCACCGCCTAATCTATTTTTTCTCTTCATATGGCTATATATTATTTAATCAAGGAAATACAACCAGATCCTTAGTTGTACTATTTAATTCAAATGTTGAGCTGATAGAAATATATATAATTCAAGGCAGTAAACGTACTAACCATTTTATTCCCTCAGACCTAATCCCCCTCAGTATTTCTATACTATTAAAAAATTATAGCTTATACTTATTTTACTCGTTTAGTCATTGGATGATTTTCTTTAAACTCTACCAAATCCCATAAGTTTCCATATAGGTCTTTAAATACTGCAACAGTACCATATGATTGTTCTTTAGGGTCTCTAACAAATTCTATCCCTTTTGCTATCATTTCATTATAGTCTCTCCAAAAATCATCTGTTCCAAGAAATAGAAAAACACGTCCACCTGCTTGATTTCCAATAAATGATAGTTGTTCAGGTTTAGAAGCCCTTGCAAGTAATATTGTAGTTCCTGACGAACCTGGTGGAGATACTACCACCCAACGTTTATCTTGTTCTGCTTGATATGTATCTTCTATTAATGTAAAATGTAGTTTCTTTGTATAAAATTCAATAGCTTCATCATAATCTTTAACTACTAACGCAATATGTACAATAGATTGTATCATTTTATTTACCCCTCTTTCTTTACTAAACATAAATAATCTTAGTTCATAACTTTGTACAATTATAACCTTATTTCATTATATTCAATATTCATATAGATTTCAAATTTTTAACATTTTAGTTGAATATATGTATACTTTGTTATCCTTTTTATATTACTCAAATTCTTTACTTCTTTACTATTTCGTCTTTTTTCATAGATTGAATTTTCCAAATCGAAAATTTTAAATATTTGTGTTTTTCAACAATATAATCAACTTCTTTCCACGTTCCATTCTTCCAAATATATTCATGTAAGAAAATATCTGTACCATTTGTAAGCCTTACAGCATCGAACCTGTATCTGTTTTTCTTCCCTTTAGCATATATTTTAATGTATGAGCCTTCTATATCTACCTTTTCAATTTCATTAACAAGATGATACCAACCTCCAAAAATTATCTGAACAACAGCAGTACTTTCCCAATACCACAGATGATCAGGAGCACATAAAAAATCTTCAGGAATATTATTCTGAAATACTTTCAATATATTTTTTTATTTCATCAAAGCCAACTTTATTCTTTGCATCATTATCTAATACATTCTTCGGAGTAAAATATTCATTTAATAAAAATTTAGAAAATGCTTTAGCTTCTTGTCTATTATAAGTAAAATACATTGACCAATGATTTTCTAAGAAATCATCGTCATTTAGCAGTTTTTTCTTGTTTTTCCCTAAATATGCAATCCCTATCACCCACCAAATCATATCCAACATCACCATAACAACATCTACAGCTGATTGTACCTTCCTAAAAAAATATTCATTTTCATCATATATTAAAAAGCTTCAAACCTTCAGTTCCTTATCCTATCATTTAAGTCTAAAATAATAATTATAATATCATATACTCAATCCTATTACTCTCACTCAATTTACCATAATTTTTGTATTGAATCATTTACAATCTCATGTTAGACTACCCATAATAAGTAAATTAAAAATTAAATAACAGGAGGTAATTAATATGAAATCATCTACTCATTGTAGATTGATTGAAGCAACTATTAGCTTACATTCAGTACAAATTGATTTCTATGTTGCTTTAATCGTCTTCATACTTTCAGTATTGTAGAAAGGGGTAACTCCCTTATCTACAATGAGTAGTAACAATAATTATAATAAAAAGAGGAACTCTATCAATTTTAGTTCCTCTTTTTTTCCTATTTATAATTATATTGACCACCTATTCGTCATCACCTCATCTCTCCACTTTAATCCTCTTTCCTTGCAATCCCTCACACCCACCAAATCCTCTCCGACGTCCTTTTGACGTCGTAACGACGACGACAACTAGCCTTTTTCAGAAACAACTAGCAACCAACTGAAAATCCCCAACAAAACAAAAAACTTCACCTTCCTTGAAAAAACAAGGAAAGCAAGGCTATTTAATGGTACTCCCGAGAGGATTCGAACCTCCGACGCACGGTTTAGGAAATTTCCTCTCGGTGATTTTTTTCGCCGTCGATGCAGTATTTCTGCCTAGAACATCCTTCTCCTCCTGCCCTTGTCCGTGACGCCGAGTGACCACTTGCACCCTTTTTGACGGCGGTTTGACGACGTAGTAAGAGAAACTACCCAGAATAACTTAGAACAAATTAAAACATTTTAAAAATCTATATACTCTCTAACTTAAAGGTTGGAAATAATTTATTCCATTCTTCAATATTTACTACTTTGAAATCATCTATCATAGTTTTCTCTATATTAGGTATCCATGTTTGTAAATCAAAGGGTAATTTTTTCTTTATTTTCGTTGCAAGTCTTTTCCTCATTACCGAATCCGCTTTACCACATTCTAATACATAATAATATTTATATGCCTTTTCCATTAATACTTTTCTATGTCCCATATATATTAAGCTATCATAATACTTTCTAGCTATTTTTTTATAATGATCATCCGTTGCAATTTTTTCTTCAAATGCTTCTGGATTTTTTGCCCCAGGAATTGTAGAGTTTTTATATTCAACAAAAATGACATCTTCATCTAATACAATAATAAGATCTACGTCACTCAACAAATTACTCTTGTTATAGTAATCATGTAATTCAATTAACTCTATAGCTGATGAACAGTCGATTCTATAAACTCCATTTTCCTCAATAAATATTTTTCCGTCCATATTCTAATCCCCCATATTTGCATCAAATACTTCATCCATTAGTTTGTCGTAAGCTTGAATGATTGGATTTTCTTTCAATTGCCTAAAATTATCAAACTTATGAAATTTAACATTTTTATTTTCATCTCTATATAAGGAATAATACGCAATATCATTATCCTTCGTAGCCCTTATTTCAAAGTATTTTGATAATAGGTAATCATGAGTTGATATAAAGATCTGTACCCCTTCTTTTTGTAAAGACAATAAAATATCGACTAATGTTGGAATTGCAATTGGATTTAAATTTGCTTCTGGCTCATCCCAAAATAATATAGTTCCCTTTTCTAACGTTCCATTTTTTATTAGTTGCCAAAGTAATGCTAATTTTCTAAGCCCTTCTGCTACTAAGTTGAATTCAATTTTAGCTTGTGTTCCTGGTTTTAAGTAAAATTTTTCTTCGCTGATCGTTACCGTTCCTGCTGTGATTTTTTTTAATTCATCTAGGTATTTCTTCTTTGAACTTGTATTCGGACCTCTACTAATATCAATTTTAGCTGCAGTAATTATATCTAAATACGTTTCATCAAAGTCAATCATATTCTTCAAATATGCTGCTTCAAATTGATAAGCATTAGCAAGTATTTCTTTAGCTGGGATAAAAGTACTGACTAATTGTGAATTATTTTTTTCCCACGTTATTTCTCCCGTTACATCAGCTTCCCACTTTTTTGTTCTTGTTGTAAATTTCGCTTTTAGATTACTATTGTTTGAATGCACTTCAATTTTTGAAGTATCTCCTCCTTTACCTCTCTTCACCAACCTACTTATATTCAAATTATCTGGTTTAAAAACTTTAACTAATTTTTGTGAAAACATAATATCTTTTCTTGAGGCTTGACATGCTGCATACAACAACTTCATAACATGCGTTTTTCCTGTTCCATTTTCACCTACAAAAATATTTATTCCATCTGAGAATTCCATATCAATATTATCAAACACGGTAAAATGGCTTAATTTTAACTTTTTTATACTCATCCCATCAACTCCTTAATTTTCATCAATTTCCTGCTACTTCACATCATGTGATTATATCCAATTTATTTTCTAACGTTCTCCCCTAAATAAGTATTCTATATAAATATGTCTATTTTAATTTTATATTTATTGTTTGAGAATTTCAAATAAGATTTGATCTCTTCTAAAGGTTTCTTTTGTTAAAGTATATATATCATGTGTAGTATATTTTTCTCCATGCTCATCTCGTATCCCTTTAAATTTTTCAACATCGTTAATCTTATTCCCACAATAAATTTGACTTTCATTTCTTTCAGATAAAGTATGTATAACTGTCAGAATAACTAGTTCTATTTGGAATTTCTAGTCTATGATAAAACCCCTCAAGAAAATTTTATTTTCATTAAGGGGTTTTATAAGCATACTTGTAAACCTTTATACAAAGATATCACTGCTATTTTATATTTCAATATGATTAATGTTTCTTATAAATAGAAATCCTCTAATTCTTCATGCATACTCTTTTTTTCATGGTTTATTTTATCTAATAAATCGATAAAATTATCTTTTAAATTTCTTGCATACGTCTTAGCACTAGCAAATCCTGGTTTTCTTTTAACTTCGTAAAAGTTTCCATTCTCTAAATCAGTTAGCTTTTGAAATATAAAATCGATTTCCATTTCATACTTTTTCAGTTCCATATATATCACCCTGTTACAGGGTATGTAAATATTATGTAATTATTCTATAAATCTATCATCCTATTTTCAAAATGATTCCTCATATTATATGATCACTATTGTATTCCTAGTGAAATATAAAATTTTTCTTTTTGAGTATTAAATCTTTTCTTTAAAAAATCCATGTAAAATTCTTTAAGCTGTACATAATCTCCTTTGGTGCTATATGTTCTACATCAAATTTTTCTATCGAAAGTTGATCTAATGCGGTAAAAGTCGATAAATATATGCAATTCAAAATAACAATATCCGCATTTTTAGTACTTGCAACCTTGCTTTTTTCATTTCTCAAATTTTCTTGTTCAAACCATCCGCTTAATGCACTTTCCCATGCAACTTTCGGTATTTCTTTCATATATTTATTAGGTTTTGATACACTATGTAACTTGTTTGTCCCACCATTGCTCCATTCATCTGTTATAATATCGTATACAAAATGCTGCACCATATTTTTTTCCAATATCGGTCTATTTGTTGTCCAACTTCTTCGTGCTACTGTCATATTGCTCAAATCATACTTTTCTCTAAAGGTACAAGCAATCATTGATAGTATTTGGAACTTTGAGTACAACAATGAATTCCTTCCCCTAGTATTTCCTTTAAATCTTGTTATAGGAGCAATTATCTTCTCCACAAACTTTACTGCTTCTATCAGCCTAGTTTCAAATAATTTAACATCAATGCTTAATATTTCATTATATAATGTTTTAATTCCATCGCGACCTTCATTTATACAAGCATTTACTAATTCAAACGCCATAGGATTTATTTCATCATCTGCTTCATTCTTCTCAATGTATAAAAATTCATAGTCATTATTTAAATGTTTACCCAATCCAAACAAATATTCAAAAGCACTAACAGTTTTAGATAAACGCACCTCATCTCTCTTATATCCATCAACTGAATATTCATCATCTGCCAAAGAATCATACTTCTTTAGTACTCTTTCAATAATTCTATCATTACAAATTCCAAACTTTTTATCTAATGGCCATGAAGCAGCATATACTTCATATTGTGTAAGAGGTGTCCCTTGAGAATTGATTCTATCAAATATTATTGGCAGACTATCTTCATCACCAGAATAAACAATAACAGGGATAGTTGACTTAGATATTTCTTCATAATTATCCTTATATTTCTTCAAGAAAGGTTTCATTATATTTATCACAGAATCCATAATACCTTCTTTATTTGTTGGCAGTTCCGTTATTATAGCCTTTGCTACATCATATGTTTCAATCTCATCTACACTTTCAAACTTACGAATTGCTTTAACAATTTCTTCTCTTATTTTAGATTTTATACTTTTTTCAGATCCACCCAAACCTAATGTTTCAAAAACGCTATCACTAACCTCATTAGGGATTAATTCATCGTCAACATATTTATTTGGAAAAGTCATATATTTTTTAATTGTATTTCCTCTTTGAAACATCGGTACAACAATTTTTTTATTATCTTTATGCATATTCTTTAATGCATCTGTTAAATCCTTCATTGTCCAAGATTCACTATAACAACCAGCCATTTTAATACCTCCTTTTCATTAGAATAAATTTTTACTTTGTTTATTTTTTCAATTCACTCGAATATATTTCACAATAGCCAATCAACTATAACTTAAAAAACTACTTTATCGACCAATAACAATTATCTTCTTCCCTTATTCTAACTCTTAAAATTATATTTTTCAACAAAATACATTAATTGAAATAATTGTTATTTACGTATTTATCAAAAATGCTCTACGACGTCGAAACAACGACGCCAACTAGGATTTTTTAGAAATAACTAGCAACTAACTGAAAATCCCCCACAAAACAAAAAACCTCACCTTCCTTGAAAAACCAAGGAAAGCAAGGCTATTTAATGGTACACCCGACTGGAATCGAACCAGCGACGCACGGTTTAGGAAATTCTCTATCGGTGATTTTTTTCGCCGTCGATGCAGTATTTCTGCCTAGGACGTCCTTCTCCTCCTGCTCTTGTCCGTGACGTCGAGTGACTACTTGCACCACTTTTGACGACGGTTTGACGACGTAGTAGGAGAAACTACCGAGAATAACTTAGAACAAATTAAAACATATATAAATTGTTCTTGGTTCTTCTTCATCCAAATAATTACTTTACTTAATATAAGGCAATAAAATATTAACTAATTCTTGTACATTTGTTGCTGGATTCATTTTAGAACATATATTTATTCTATTACACTTATGTTCATTCAATAATTTCTCGCTCCGTTCTATCGCTTTCAAAGTATTGTCTTTTATCACTTCAAATATATTTTTAATATTTTTTTCATATTTGCCATTATTATAATTTAATCTCTTGAAATGACTATCTAATTTACTTTCATAATAATTTCTTGTCAAAGGCGAATTCAAATCCTGAAAATGTAGTAATAACCATAGTTCAAAACTTTCATTTGACCAAGCTACATTTAACCCTTCGTCCTTTGCTAATTTTATCGCATCATCAAAATCAATATTATCGTCTTTATCAAATACTACCCAAACATCACTAAAACTCCCTAAACTTCTTCGCTTTACTGCTTCTTTTACTAATGCACAAGTACTCTTACCTATTCCTTTTACTCTTAAAGCTATTGGCTGTACTTTTATCCTACCTTTGTAATTCTTATTGATTATATCTTTGATGTTTTCAAAATAATTTACCTCTGTTTCAGTACCTTCGGTTACTATTAAACAGTATGCTGGCGCAACTTCTCTAGTATTAATTTTCCTACTTCTCTTCTTTCCACCTCTATTTAGTTTCCCCATATTCATTCCTCCACATATCAAAGCCTCTTAATACAGGAACTGCTCCATACCTTCCAAGTAAGTATTGTTTATTATATGTTGCATCGTTTCTAACTTTTGTATGATCTTCTAGCTTTAATTCTGCCAAAGAATATAAATCTGAAACAGCTTCTTCATTTTTTTCAACAAACCATACTTGATCTCTTCTAAATATTTCTCTAGTCAATGTGTAATTATCATGGGTAGTATATATAAGTTGTGCTCGTTTTTTATTAATCTCATCATTATGAAACATATTTATTACATATCTTAGTAAAAGAGGATGGAGTTTTGCATCTAATTCATCAACGATTAATGTATTTCCATTTTTTATAGTTGATATAATAAAATTATATAAAGCAAACATTTTTTGAGTTCCACTTGACTCTTCTGTAAATGGAATTTCATATATTGTTTTTTTGTCTTGGGATAAATGTTTTGAAAAAATTTTATATTCATCTTTTTCTTCATCAGATGTTTCCTTTTTTTCAACTCTTATGCCATCAATATTTATATCTACTGCTTTTAAAAATTCTTTCATACCTTCAAGGTATTCTTCTTCCTCTATATAAGGAGGTAACATTCTAGTTAAAAACATCTCTAGCCCAATATCCCCAAAATCTATTATATCCGTATCTAAAAACCACTTAAACACCTCTTTTGCATAAGTAATTTTAGCACTTGCTATTATGGATAAAAATAACGTAGATTCTTCTACTAATTCAACTAAATTTTCTGCACCTTTTAATTTATTACTACACTCTATTTTATCTCCAATTCTTTCAAATAAAGTATCATACTTATTTTTGCTTTTAAAGTCTCTTTTATAAAGCCATTCTTCATGAATTTTTTTATCATCTATTGTAAGTCCATATTGATATTCATTAGACTTACATCTAAAAAACACTTCAAATTCAGCAGTTTTCTTTCTACTTATATTATCAAATGCAAATCTTTTAATAGGTATCCCTTTCTTTTCACTCTCTCTTTTAAATGATGTTAATACCCATTTACGCATAAACTCAAATGCTTGTATTACTGAACTCTTTCCACTTCCATTTGCACCATATATAGCTGTAACTTTTAAAAATGATTCTTTTTTATTTGTATTTATAAGATTATATGGATGCTCCTTTAATGAAGTTGCTGTCATATCTAATGAAACTTCATCTCTAAAGCCTTTAAAGTTTTTAAAATTGAATTGTATGAGCATTTTCCTCACCTCTTAATAACATTATAGTATATCATACTAATTTTGTGAATGGTGTATGAGATATTCTCTCATATTTTATTCTTGCCTTTTAAACTTTATTTATTCAACCCATTGAATTTCCTTTCTCCTTTCAAAATAATAAAAGCCTAAGAAAGTAACATTTTCCTCGTCACTCTCTTAGGCTAAAAATCTAATTCTGCATACATTATTGTATTTCCATTTACTGATTCATAGGCTCTTTGTGGGTCTATCCCTAATAACTCTTCATAATTCTCTGTACTCATCAAACCTCTTATCGCTTTTTCCTTTGATGTTTCTTCCAGCCACATTTCTATGATTTCATCCTTATCAAACAGTTTGTCTACTTCATCCCTATCCTCTAGCATTTCATCTAACGCATCTTCTGTAAATCTTTTAAGACTTACTCCTTCTCTATAGATTAGAATATCTTTAATCCTTACATATCCTGTATCTGTAAATTCTTCATAGTATCTCATATTCCGCTGAAGTATATAGAATTCCAGAATAATTAAAATGCTACTTTTTATGATGAACCACGGACATAGATGGTTTCAGGAATCTGAAGATGCCGAAGAACAGTCTTTACATTTAGCGCTAAATCTTTTGTG
>JAOARV010000025.1 GCA_025210395.1 Marinisporobacter sp. | reverse complement strand
CCTGTGTACAGGGTAGGTTACCCACGCGTTACTCACCCGTCCGCCGCTTTCCACTCTTTAAATCACCCGAAGGATCAATAAAGGGCTTCACGCTCGACTTGCATGTGTTAGGCACGCCGCCAGCGTTCATCCTGAGCCAGGATCAAACTCTCATAAAAAAATTTTTGAATTGAACGTTTTGGACTTTACAGTCCTTATTCTGGCTTAATTTCTTACACTGTATAGTTTTCAAGGATCAACTTTTTAACCATCCGCCACTTGGCGACTTATTTATCTTATCATTTTTTGTCGAATCTGTCAACAACTTTTTTATTAGCAATTTTCAAAAGTTTTTTTCCGAAGCGACAAGATTTATCTTACCATGTTTCTTTCTCAAAGTCAACTGTTATTTTTCTTACCAGCTAACAACTTCCATTTGAAAGGAACATTTGATAATATATCATAAATATACTTTTACGTCAATACATTTCAAATAATTTATTATGAAATTTCTTTGTTCACACATTCCTTAGGTATTATAAGTACTTTTTATATCTTTTATTCATATATTCATATTTCAAACTAATTTTTATATTCTTGTAAAAAAACGATGGCTTTCTCAATCAAAACATTCATTTATAATGAATTCTTCGAACACCTTGAATATGCTATTTCATCCTTATTTTCTTCAAATAGAAATAGTTCCTTCACGAAGTTGAGAAGGATCCTCATAAATTGAATATACAAATAAGAAATATATATACTATTTTTATGAGTTTTTCATATCATAACGAAAAGCACCATAACTATATAGTCATAGTGCTTATTGAAACAAAAAAACTTAACTTAAATTGATTTTAAAAGACTTTCTTTTACTCTTTAACTTGTTCCTTCCCTTTTCTTAAAGCCTGTATATTTACATCAACAAATTTTTCTTTTACATTGTCTTTAATAATTTTTCCCCAATCTACTTCCTCTAACCCCATAGCTTTTGTAAGAGCACCTAACATAACAATATTCATTGTTTTAATATTTCCTAGCTCTTTTGCAATTTCTGCAGCTTCAACTACAGTTGTGGGTACTTTTTCTTTTAATATACGCAACACATTTTCAGGATACTTGCTATCCCCTACTAAGATAGGAGCAGATGGTATTTCATAATCATTTACTACTACTTTTCCATCTACCTTTAAGTGACCTAACCATCTTAAGGTTTCCATCTTTTCAAAGGATACAACAATATCTGCTTGCCCCTTCCCTATAATTGGAGAATATACTTTTTTTCCAAACCTAACTTGTGTTGTAACACTTCCGCCACGCTGAGCCATACCATGAACCTCAGACATTTTCACATCATACCCTGCACGAATAAGACCTTGAGATAAAATCTTACTTGCTAGAATAATCCCTTGCCCACCTACACCAACTAATAAAATATTTTTTACTTCATTCATATTATTCACCTACCTTTACAATTGCATCAAAAGGACATGCTTGAAGACAGACGTCACAGCCTACACACATATCTTCATTAATTTTTGCTTTTTCATCAAATGATATAGCAGGACATCCTGTTTTTGTACAAATTCTACAGGCTTTACATTTTTCTTCATCTACCTTACAAATAACCTTTTTGTCACCAAACTTCTCAATATCTTCTGGTGATGGTTTTTTTAGAACACAAGGCCACTCTGTAATAATAACCGTAGCCTCTTTCTTGTTAAGGGCTTCATCAATTGTCTTATTGCAATCCTCTAAATTCAATGGATTGATTACAAATATATTTTCCTTTTTTACCCCCACTGCTTCACAAAGCATTGGTATGTTGATTGGGTGTGTTTTTTCTCCTTGAAGGGTATAGCCTGTACCAGGGTTTTCTTGGTGTCCTGTCATTCCAGTAATCCTATTATCTAATATTACAGTTACTGCATTTCCCTTATTGTAGACAATATCCATAAGTCCTGTAACTCCAGAATGGAAGAAGGTTGAATCTCCTATTACCCCTATAACCTTTTTATCTACACCATTAAAAGAAAATGCCTTTTGGGCACCATGTCCAGCACTTACACTAGCACCCATACAAATACATGTATCCATAGAAGATAAAGGTTGTGCTGAACCTAATGTATAGCAACCTATATCTCCTGTAATCATAACATTTTTCTTTTTTGATAACATGTAGAAAAACCCTCTATGTGGACATCCTGCACAAAGTGTTGGTGGTCGTCCTACAACTTCAGCTTCACTATACTTGATCATTGGTCTTTCTTCTTTTAATATGGCTTTTGCTATAATATCTGGATTCAACTCTCCTATTCTTGGAATCAATTCTTTCCCTATACATTTGATTCCTGCCGCTTTCATTTGTTCTTCTATATAGGGTTCTAATTCTTCTATTACATAAAGAGTTTGTACTCCATCTGTAAATTCTTTAATCTTTTTCATAGGAAGGGGATAAGTAAATCCTAATTTCAGATAAGATACACCATCTCCAAATACTTCCTTAGCATATTGATAAGCAATTCCAGAAGTAATAACCCCTATTTTTTTATCATTCCACTCTATTTTATTTAAATCTGTTTCATTACTAAACTTCTCTAATTGCTTTAATCTTTCCTCAACCTTTATATGAAGTACTCTAGCATTTGCAGGGGACGCCACATACTTTGGTATATCTTTTTTATAAGGCTTCATTTCTACTTCTTCTCTTTCCCCTAATTCAACAAGGGTTTTGCTGTGACAAATTCTCGTAGTCACCCTAAAAAGTACAGGTGTATCATATTTTTCACTAATTTCTAAAGCAACTTTTACAAAGTCCTTTGCTTCTTGGCTATCACTTGGCTCTAACATAGCAACTTTTGCAAATTTAGCATAATACCTATTGTCTTGTTCATTTTGAGAACTATGCATCCCCGGATCATCTGCTGATACTAATACAAATCCTCCATTTACTCCCGTATAAGAATAAGTAAATAATGGATCTGCTGCAACATTTACTCCTACATGCTTCATAGCAGCTAAAGCCCTTGCCCCAGCAATAGATGCACCAATTGCCGTTTCTAAAGCTACTTTTTCATTTGGCGCCCACTCTGCATATATATTTTCTTTATAGGGTGCAATATTTTCTAAAATCTCAGTGCTAGGTGTTCCTGGATAGGCCGAAGCATAAGTTACACCCGCCTCATATGCACCACGTGCAACAGCTTCATTTCCTGTTAGAAACTTTTTCATACCTTCACGCTCCTTTGAATTGAGTATTTATTAATTGGCTGCAATAATACTTCCTAAAGCGATTGAATAAAGTTTTGATTCATGACTATCAGCTCTTGAAACTAAAACTACAGGTGCTTTTGTTCCCATAATAACTCCCGCTGACTTAGCATTTGCAAAATAAGTTAAAGCTTTTCCAATACCATTCCCCATTTCAATAGTTGGTACCAATAAAATGTCTGCATCTCCAGCTACTTGGCTTTCAAAATTTTTCGTTTTTGCTGCCTCCTCTGATATAGCCAAATCAAATGCCAAAGGTCCTTCTACAATAACATCTCCTCCAAACTCGCCTCTTTGTCCTAATTGTTTTAATTCATTGGCATCAACAGTTGCTTGCATTTTGGGATTTACCTTTTCCTTTGCTGCTAAAGCTGCAACCTTGATATCTTTTATTCCCATGGCTTTTGCCACATCTACAGCATTTTGTGTGATTTTTACTTTTTCTTCTAAAGTAGGTGCTATATTCATTCCTCCATCTGTTAAAAACAATAGTTTGTGGTAAGTAGGAACATGATAGATCATCACATGGCTTAATTGACTATCTGTTCTAAGACCTATTTCTTTATCAAGGACTGCCTTTAGTAAAATAGATGTATCTAATAGACCCTTCATAACAAAATCTGCATTTCCTAAGCTTACTAAACTTACAGCTCTTTTGGCAGCTGCATCTACTTCTTTTTCTTCGATGATTTCATAATCATCAATCTTTAAATTATTTTCCTTTGCAATACACATGATTTTTTCCCCATCTCCTATTAAGATAGGTTCAACAATTCCTATTTCTGCTGCATTACAAACAGCAACTAACACTTCCTCATCTTGTGCAGCTGCTACAGCTAATCTCATTCTTTTCTGTTCTTTAGCCATTCTTATTAATTCTTGGAAGTTTTTAATCATATCATCACTCCATATAAATTTTATTTTAGGTTACATTTTTTTAATAATGGGTAAACAAAATTTTTAATTTGTTATGAATTTACAATTATCTATATGATTTACTATACTACAATTTACTGAATTTTTCCAGTACTTTGAATTATGATTTTTATTTCCAGATCATTTTACCATTTATGGTATATTATTTAAAAATCTACACAAAAAAGAACACCAATTATTGATGTTCTTGCATACTCTTTAACTTTTTTATACATTGTATCGTAATTTCATCATGAGGGTTAAGATTGATAGACTTTTCTAAAACTTCCTTAGCCTTTTGAAGTTTTCCCATTTCCATATAAACCATTCCTAAATTGGATAGTATTTCACTATCTCCATCTTTAAATTTCAAAGCCTTTTCAAAATATTTTTCTGCGTGATAAAAATCATTTATTGTTGCATAACATAAGCCTAATTCATTGAGGGTATCTACTTGCGTCGGCTTTATTGTAAGTATTTTCTTTAAAACGTTTATGGCTTCTTCCATATTCCCTGCTTGTCTATATCCAAGACCTATAAAAAATAATAAGTTCCACCAGTCAGAATATTTGTCCATAAGAGGTAACAGTTTTTTCAAACCTAAATCTGGCTGATTATTTAAAATATATGTATATCCTTCTTCATATTGTATTTGATCCTTCAATTCATTGATCTGAAATAATAATTCCTTTTCCTTTTCTTCATCTATATCAAGCTCTATACATTTTTCCCATATAATCTGTGCCTTTTTAAACAAATTTTGATTGGCATAATGAAATCCTAAATGATAATAGGCCAAAGAAAAGTCTGGATACTTTTCTGTAATAATCTCTAAAGCTTCAACGGCTTCTTTTTTGAATTCCTTCTTCTTCTCTCTATCTTCTCCTATAGATGCAATGTCCTCACAACATCTAGCATAATTATATAATCCATTTAAATTATCTTCATCTAGGGTAATTAAAGCTTTAAAATAGATTAAGGCATCATGAAATTTTGTCTCTTCAGCTAATTTTAACCCTTCATAAGCAATATATTCTAAAATTTTTTCATCAAATATAGTTAAAAATTCTTTATATTGATCTATATATTTAAAGTCCTTATCTAAACCAATTACAGTAATCATTCCTCTTGCCATGCTTGCTAAAGATAATTCATAATCATCTCTTCCTTCTTTTAAAGGCTTCGTAATTTCCCCTATGTTCATTGGGATAG
This sequence comes from Marinisporobacter sp., assembly GCA_025210395.1. GTDB lineage: Bacteria > Bacillota > Clostridia > Peptostreptococcales > Thermotaleaceae > Crassaminicella. The sequence goes on along the minus strand of JAOARV010000025.1, from coordinate 37,004 downwards.
CAATTCCCTTTAACATTTCAAATCTAGGATCAATATGGGCATCTTTTTTTAATTCAATAAACACAACTCTTTCTAATCCATCATTTATATATTCTTTTATTCTTATAAACATAATAAGTCTCCCTTCATTTTCTACTCATTGAGTATATCTTATTGTAGGAAAAAAAGAAAGTTTTTTAGTTCATATCTTTTTTCACGCCAAAGTATTCAAGCATTTTTTTAGCATCTACATATTGTATAAACAATATACTAATCATTATACCCATTAAAGGTAAAAAAAATATTTTTGTAGTCCCCTTATAAAACTCATTGAAAAAAATAGGTCCAAAGGAAATACCTAAAAAACGAAAACTATTATAAAGGGCTGTAATAACGCCTCTTTTCCCTTTAGGAATACAACTCGTAACAAATATATTTAATACAGATAATATAATCCCTATACTAGTAGCAATTACCTCTAGCAAAAATAATCTATGTATATATTCTTTAAGATAAGGGATACAACTTGTAGCTAAACTACAAATCATCAAACTAACTATGATAAATATTTTATAAAAATGGTCTCTTTTTTTCATGTATGTTCCAAACCAATAGGATGCAATAGCCATACTAAGAAGTGGCAATGCTACAATAAAGCCTCTTCCTAAAAAATGATTCTCCTGTTCGTTCCCAAGAATATCTGATACATTCGCAAGTAACCCATATAAAATAAACAATGCTATAAATCCTGTAACAAAGCAAAGAAATATAGACATACGCTTATTTTTTGTAATGGTTCCTATCTCTTGAAAATATTTTTTTAAATCTTTTCTTTCTGCAATTTTAGGATCTTCTTCAATTAAAAACCATATACATAAAGCTACGGGGATTGTTAATATAGAATATGAAAAGAAAATCATATACCATGCAATCAGTGCGATGATTGAGCCAATAATAGGACTAGCAATCTTCCCAATACCATTAGATGCTTCAATAATTCCTAAAGCTTTACTTCTATTTTCACTTGAAAACATGTCACTTACCAGTGCCATAGCTATGGGAGAAGTCCCCGCAGCACCAAAGCCTTGTATGACTCTTCCTATTAAAATATATTCATAGGGGTCTTTATATAAAACACTTGATATTCCTGATATAGTTCCTCCTAATCCATATACGATTAATGAAGGTACTAATACTTTTTTCCTACCGATTCTATCTGATAGTAATCCTAAAAATGGAATCCATATGGCTGCTGGAAATGAAAAATAGCTAATCATTAAGCTTACTTCATATTGATTAATCTCTAATTCTCTTTTTATATCTGTAAACACAGGTATCAACATAGAATTTCCTAAAACCATTATAAAGGGAACAAAAGATAATGCCATGATTTTAAGGGTATGATTCTTCATTCAATCACTCCATTTCCTATTCATAGGATTATCTTTTCCTTTTTTATATCTTTTCATTATAATAGTTATTCTCTACTATCAATGATCTTGCCCTTTAATTATTTTATTTTCATAAAAATAGAGAGCCTCATTCGCTCTCTACCTATATATATTTCTCTTAAAAACCCTCTTTTTTCTTGTTGTACGACTCAAAAGATTAAATAATAATCCTCTATACACCATGGTAAAGGATAATAAGAACTGTCCTATAAAATAAAAAACCATACTTTTAATAGATAATGACAAGCTTAAACTCGTCATTAAATAACTTATTGTAAAGCTTCTTCCCATTACTAAATAAAATAATACTCCTAAAAATATATTGGGTACAAACCAATCGATCCAGTTCTCTTTTATAAAAGAAAAGCTATACTGAAACAGATCACGAAGATCCTCATGCTTTTGATAAATCACCTCTGGTAAACAATTTAGTAATACAAAAGCCATCCAATAAAGTACCATCCATAATGTAACAAACCCTATTCTTAATTTTAATAAAGGACTCAGAAACAAATCTGCACCATAGTTAACAAACCATATAACCACCATAACCCCATATATTTTCCAAATATATACCTGAAAACCCTTCTTAAAATCATCTAATGAAATTTTCCCATAGGAAATTATATTTTCTATCAAATATAGATAATTGGAGAGCAAAGCACTCATTACTAAGGTTATAATAATCCCTGCCAATATAGAAAATAAGAAACTTACTCTAAATAATACGATTGAAATGATGGAATAAATAATCCCTGTAAAAACAATGACCCAATTTTTCATCGTCAAATCTATTGCCTTTTTACTGATTTCCTTATTTGTCTCATAGATATCTTTCAGTATATTCATGCTACCTCCCCCTAAAGATCTACTTTTTCATATTTTGCCTTGGCAAATATCTTTTGTTCTAAGTTATAATCAAATAAAACGGCGATCTCCTTTTCTACTTTTTCTAGCTTTGGATTTTTTATCAATGATAATACATCATATTGGAATCTTTCAAAATGAACTTTCTTGATAATCTGCTTTGCTGGCATGTCCTTATATTTAGGTAAATATTTTTCTAGATTATTCTCTTCATGTAAAAATGTATGTACCCCTTTTTGAAAATCTTTTTCTTCCTTATGAACAAAAAACTTAGGTAATGTAGTCTTTCCCTGCATCAAATAGTCAAATTTTAATATTTCTCTAAAAACATCTTCATTTTTCCAATTGTACCCTTTATAGAAGGCTAATAGTATTTCGTAATATTTGTTTTTCCCATGAGAAACATGATGGTATCCTCTTTCTTCCCAAAAATCTGCTAATTGGTGATAAAAATCTGAAGGATGTTCATAAAAATTGTCTATGATATAGCTAACCCCATATAAAAAGCCATCTCCATTATAGAAAAGCTCTACCATCTCTTCTATCATTTTAAGCTTTAAAACATCCTTATAACTCATATATTTGTTTTTTAAAACTTCGTAAGGAGGCTCATCCTTAAAAACATATCCATACAAATCCTTATCTTCCCTAATCCCAGAACCTTTTAATAGCTTCAAAAATCCTAATTGAAGCTTTTCAGGCTTTAGGGCATATACATCATCAAAGGATTTTTTAAATCTCTTAAAATCTTCAAAAGGAAGTCCTGCAATCAAGTCTAAATGAAGATGAATATTCCTAAAAGACCCTACCCTTCTTACTACTTTACTAAGTATATTAAAATCTACTTTTCGATCAATACTCTTCATAGTTTGGTCATGGGTAGTCTGAACACCAATTTCAAATTGAAATAATCCTTCCCTTACCTTTGAAAGAAATTCTAGCGTTTCATCATCTAATAAATCTGCTGTAATTTCAAAATGAAAATTAGTATATCCATTATCATTTTCTACAATATATTTCATAATTTCAAGACTATGACTCTTTTTTACATTAAACGTTCGATCTACAAACTTTACCTGTTTCACTCTTTTTTCTAAAAATAAACCTAAATCAGATTTTACTCGATCTATTGGAAAAAATCTTACTCCTTTTATAGTTGATGATAAGCAATATCTGCAATTATGGGGGCACCCTCGTGAACTTTCATAATAGATAATTTTATTTTTATATTCCTCTAAATCCTCTGTATATATAGGTGGAATACTTCCTAAATCTTTGATTAGTTCTCTATCAGGTGTTTTAAAAACCTCATAATTCTTTTGATAAGCAATCCCTTTGATCTGGTGAAGATTTCCTTTAGTATTTACTAAAAAGTTCATTAATTCTTTAAAGGTTTCTTCCCCTTCCCCTATAATAATATAATCAATAGAACCTTCTTTCTCCATTAAGGACACAGGATCAAAGCTTACTTCAGGCCCCCCTAAAACAATGGTTAATTCAGGGCGCACCTTTTTTAGATTTCTTACAATCTCTAATGTACTTGAAATATTCCATATGTAACAAGAAAAACATACAATGTCATATTCCCCTTTATAAATTTCTCCTAAAATATAGTCTGTATGGTGGTTGATTGTATATTCTTCAATCTTCATATGAAAATCTTCTTTACAATAATTATATAAGTACCGCAAAGCTAATCCTGTATGAATAAATTTTGAGTTTAAAGTAGTCAGTAAAATTTTCATTAATCTTTTTCCTCTCTATGGGTCTTCTATTTTTTCATTATTGCCCAATACATTATACCACATTCATCTATACAACGTTCATCCTATATATCCTATAGATTTCTCAAAGAATACATTAATTTAAAATGAATTCTTTCCTTTTTAAATCATCTGATTATTTTGCCTTTTAGTATGATATACTATAATAAACTGAATAAGGGAGGGACTTTTATGACTATTTTCTCCGCAAGACTATTAAAGCATAAGTTTTGCATTGAAGAATTAAGAAGCATTGGAGCCGAAGTTATGGAAATCGAAGGTATTATGTTTATTGTAAAATATAATAAAAATAATTTACATATCAAGTATCTTTATAGAATTAATCCAGATAATACATATCTCCTTGAACGTATAAAGCCTTATGCTTTAGTTCTTAGTGAACATCCTTCTGAAGAGAGTGTCGTTACAGCTATAAAAAATGATATTGATCAATTTAATAATGCACGACATAGTAAAAACTTTGATTCCTTTGTAGAAATCGATAAAGATTTAACTAAGATTGCACGATACTTTGAAGATCTATATCTATATTATAATATCAATAAAGATGACATTGACTTTTTAAAAAAAGAAGTACAAACTATGTCTCAAGCTATTTTAGAAGTAAAAGACCGCAGCCAAAGAGTTTATCACAAAACAGAACCCAAAAGTTTTCGCTAAAGGGAAATGTATAACATTTCCTTTTTTTATGTCTGAAAAACTATTAATTTCATCTTATTTTGAAGGTTTTATGAAATTTTTATCGAATCTTATAGTATATAACCATAAAGAAAGGAGATCGTCATGGAAGCTTTTAACAAAATTTCGATAGAAGAGATTCCTAAAAAGGATATGTTAATGATCTTACAAGCTCTTGAATATACCGGTGAAAATACAAAAATAGATGCTTTCATTTCCCTAAAGAATAGTATCTTACAGCAATTGTGTCTGTTGGCAGAGACCACAGAAGAAAAATTTCTTGCTTATTTACAAGAATAAAAAAATTCCCATTATACTACCGCATTTGATTAAAGTGGTCAATCATTTGATCCCTCAACCATAAGTTATCCACAGATTTTAAATTTTATAATTTCCTAAATAAAAAATCACAGCACTAAAGCTGTGATTTTTTATAGCCTTCTAAACATTTCATCCTTGATGCCATAAGTATTTTCCATAGTTAAATCTAATTGTTTTAATAAATTCATCTGATCCCTTGGTAATGTACCTGCTAACGCTACATAATTCGATGCATGATTACTTCTAAAAACGCAGTTCTTTACATCTAAATTTTTAATAAGCTCTTTTGTTTCAAGAATCACTTCTTCTGGGGAAAGAAGATCAAATTCTCCATTTTGTACCTCTTCATACATCTTGGTTCCTGGTTGAATAAGAAGCGTAAGTAATCCTAAATATTGAGGATTGATTTCATTAATCACTCTTGCAGATTCTCTGGCATGCTGAGTCCATTGCTCTTTTCCGCCTAATCCTGATATTAGGGTAACAGATAAAGGAATTCCTGACTCAACCATTTTTTTCCCTGCTTGAATCATTTCTTCCGAGGTAACCCCCTTCTGAATACGATCTAAAATTTCATCACTTCCTGATTCAGCCCCTAAATAAGCAATGCCTAATCCTAAATCCTTTAGTTCTTTTAACTCTTCTACACTTTTTCTTAAGATATCCTTTGGAGCAGAATAGATCCCTACTCGCTCACATTCTGGAAAAAGCTCTTTGATTTTTAACAATATAGTCTTTAAATATTCAGTCTTTAACGCTAATGTATTCCCATCGGCTAAAAATATTCTTTTTACCTGTTTATAGTAATCCCTAGCCATTTCTAAGTCTTCTATAATTTCTTTTATATTTCTCATTCTAAATTGTTTATCCTTGTACATACTACAAAATGTACATTTGTTATGAGAACAACCTATTGTAGCTTGAATAATCAAACTATACGCTTCACTAGGTGGTCTATAAACACTTCCTTCATATCTCATAAGATCCCTCCATTACATTCTTTCAGGTGCTGCAACACCAAGTAAATTTAATCCATTTTGAAGGGTTTGCTTTGCAGAAGATACAAGCGCAAGTCTTGCCTTTTGAAGTTCTTGGTCCTCTACTATAATTGGGCAATGATGATAAAATCTATTGAAGGCTTGAGCTACATCTACAATATATCTTGTGACAATAGATGGTTCATATTTTCTTGCAGCTTCTTCTACAGTCGTTGGAAACTGCTGAATAATTCTTACTAAATCCATTGCTTCTTCATTATCTAATAAACCATAATTTACATTTTCATCTATTGTAGCTGCTGCTTTTCTTAATACACTACATGCTCTTGCATGGGTATACTGAACATATGGACCTGTTTCCCCGTCAAAATTTAATGTTCTATCCCATGAAAATGTATAATCTTTTATTCTATTATTCGATAATTCTTGGAAAACGACTGCTCCAATTCCTACTTGTTTTGCTACCTCATCAATATTTGAAAGATTATTATTCTTTTCCTTGATGATTTCTTTTGTTTGTTCAATAGCTTTTTTAAGTACATCCTCTAAAAATACCACTCTTCCTTTTCTTGTAGACATAGTTCCTTCTTCAAGACTTACTAAACCAAATGGCACATGCACACAATCCTTCGCCCACTCATATCCCATAAGCTCTACAACCTTCATCCATTGTTGGAAATGCAGATTTTGTTGAGATGCTACTACATAAATATTTTTATAAAAATCATACTGCTCTTTTCTATAAATAGCAGCCGTAATATCTCTTGTAATATAAAGGGTAGACCCGTCACTTTTTCTAATTAATGCTGGAGGCATATTGTACTTTTCTAAATCTACAATATCTGCTCCCTTTGACTCTTTTAATAGGTTCTTTTCTTCCATCATATTTAAAACGCTTGGCATTTTATCTGAATAGAAGCTTTCTCCTGCATAAGAATCAAAAGAAATATTAAGCATTCCATAAACTCTATTAAATTCTTTTAAACTCACATCTCTAAACCACTGCCATAATCTTTTTGCTTCTTCGTCTCCATCTTCTAATCTTTTAAACCACATTCTACTTTCATCTTCAAGCTCTGGATGTTTTTCTGCTTCTTCATGTAATTTAATATAAAGCTTCAACAATGTAGGAATAGGATCTTTTTCTACTTCCTCTTTATTTCCCCAATTTTTATAAGCTACAATCAACTTTCCAAATTGAGTTCCATAATCTCCCAAGTGGTTAATAGTCACCGTATCATATCCAAGAAAATCATATAGCTTATAAATAGCATTTCCTATTACTGTACTTCTAATATGTCCAATATGAAAAGGCTTTGCAATATTTGGAGAAGAAAATTCTACAATCACCTTTTTCCCTTTTCCTAAATCAGAAGCACCAAATTGATCTTTTTTCCCTATAACTTCCTCTACTACAGATTTTGCAAAGGTTGCCTTATCAATGAAAAAGTTCACATAAGCTGCCATGTTTTCAACCTTCTCGAATAAATCATTTTCTGTAATAGATTCTGCAATTTCCTTTGCGATCATATTAGGTGCTTTTCTAAATATTTTTGCTAGCTTAAAACAAGGAAAAGCAAAATCTCCCATCTGTGAATTAGGTGGCAGCTCCATCATATCAAGAATTTCCTCTGTTGTTAACCCTTCAATCTTTTCTGATAAAATATCAGCAATTTCCTTTTTAAAATCAATCATACTTAATCCTCCTCTTTATTCATCAAAAATAATAAAAACTCTCCATCTCTTTATTCAAGAGACGAGAGTTATTTCCCGTGTTACCACTCTTATTGATACAAAATGTATCCACTCTACTCCTATATAACGGTAGGACTCCGTTTTGCCTACTCAATTCAGCAAAATCCTCAAAGGTACGCTTCCATCTTAGTAGTATATCGGGCTCTCACCAACTCCGACTCGCTTTTATACATTCTAAAATTTACTCTCCTTATCATCGAAAAAAATATTCATTTTGAGTAATAATTTATCATAACTTTCCTTTCAAATCAAGAGGTTTCTTAAGCTTATTTTTTACACTGCCTATAAAAATATACTTTTTATTTGTTTTTGAATTTATTTTTTATCTTTTACCCCCTAATAATTTATCACTTCTCGTAGAAACATGTATTTTTTTATTATTTGTGTACAACATTTGATAAATGTGTTATACTATTTGACATAGGTCTAATTCCGTTGTAAAATATAGTTACAATTGAATTATCTGACAATTCAGTTAAATTATTTAAAAGGAGGATATTTAATGAAAAAAATGCAACTAACAACCAAAATCCTTATTGGATTAGGCTTAGGTATTTTAGTAGGTCTTACCTTGACAGGTTCACCAGAAACAGCTACTACATACATTAAGCCCTTCGGAACATTATTCCTTAATTTAATTAAAATGATTATTGTTCCATTAGTATTTTCATCTTTAATCGTTGGGGCTGCTAATGTAGGCGATGTAAAAAAATTAGGTAGAATAGGAGGGAAAACTGTAGGGTATTATTTATGTACAACAGCCGTTGCCGTAACAATCGGACTTATATTAGGTAATGTTTTACAACCAGGGGCTGGTATGACAATACCTGTAGATGCTAGTGTTGCAGCAAAAGATGCACCATCTCTTGTAGATACACTACTAAATATTTTCCCTAAAAACCCACTAAAAGGTTTAGTAGAAGGAAATATGCTTCAAATTATTGCTTTTGCATTATTCTTAGGAATAGGGGCAACATCTTTACCTGAAGAAAAAGGAAAACCTTTTATTGATTTTTTTGATAGCTTAGCTGAAATCATGTACAAAGTTACTGCATTTATTATGAGCTTAGCACCATTTGGTGTATTTGCATTAATCGCTCCAGTTGTTGCAAAAAATGGACCTGCTGTATTACTACCACTCCTTAAAGTAATTGCTGCAGTTTACATTGGTTGTATTCTTCACTCCATACTAGTATACTCTAGTGCCGTAAAAGCTTTTGCAAAAATTAGTCCTGTAAAGTTCTTCAAAGGTATCATGCCAGCAGCCCTTACAGCATTTAGTACAACAAGTAGTTCAGGAACTCTACCTGTTTCTATTCGATGCACAAGAGAAAATTTAGGCGTATCAGAAGGTGTATCCAGCTTCGTTCTTCCTCTTGGTGCTACTATTAACATGGATGGAACTGCCCTTTACCAAGGAGTTTGTGCTTTATTTGTTGCTCAAGTATATGGACTAGATTTGACTATGTCTCAACAATTAACGATTATTCTTACAGCAACTTTAGCATCTATTGGTACTGCTGGAGTTCCTGGAGCAGGTTTTATCATGCTTACAATGGTTGTTAAATCCGTAGGGCTACCCCTTGAAGGAGTTGCCTTAATCGGTGGAATAGATAGGGTTTTAGATATGGCAAGAACTTCTGTAAATGTTATTGGAGATACTTCAGCAGCAGCAGTAATCGCAGCTACGGAAGGAGAACTTCATTATCCACAAGAAAAAGTATCTATCTAAAAAATACAGCTTGGTCTATCCAAGCTGTATTTTTTTTATTATAATAGAAAATAGAAAAAATTAACTATTATAACATTGGAGGATGAAGAATATGTGTAAAAAAATAGGTATTTTAGGTGGAATGGGTCCTTTAGCAACAGCAGATCTCTTTAGAAAAATCATACTCTTAACAGATGCTAAAAGTGATCAGGAACATATTCATATTTTAATAGATAATAATACCTCTATTCCAGATAGAACAGCTCACCTTATTGCAAAGGGTACGGACCCGAGAAAACAACTCATTGCATCTGCTAGACGCCTTGAAAATATGGGCGCTGACTTTTTAATCATGCCTTGTAATACAGCCCATAATTTTTATGAAGATATTATAAAAGAAATAAACATTCCTTTCCTCAATATGATTGACGAAACAGCAAAATTTATTTCTCAAAAATATGCGGGTAAAAAAATAGGTCTACTGGCAACAGAAGGAACTTGTCAAACAGGTGTTTATGATCAAGCCATCCATAAATATGGAATGGAATTAGTAAAACCTACCAAAACACAAAAGAACGTAACTAATTTTATTTATGATATAAAAGCAGGAAAAAATATTTCTTTAGATGGTTTTAACAAAAGCGTTGAAGAATTAAAAGATCAGGGTGCTGAAGTTTTCATATTAGGATGCACCGAACTTTCTGTTGGCTATGAAATGTTTAAAATGGAAGGAAATTATGTAGATCCATTAAAAGTCATCGCTATTCGTTCCATCCATTTTGCTGGTAAAAAAGCATTGAAATCCTTATAATATAGTTAGTTTATACTAACAATTCATTACTTTCTATAAGGATCATCATACAGCTTAATCTCTATTTATTATTTTTGATATAGCTAAACAAATTCTTCAAACGCCTTGAATCTGCTATTCGTTGATAAGGATTATAAATTTTTAATATTCAACTTGTTTCTCTATGAAATATGATAAAATATCAGTATGTCTTAACATTTGGAGGGAAGCTATTTGATCAAAAGAACTATTTATCTATTCATGAAATACTTTATTGAAAAAAAAGAGTTTTTCTTGTATCCCTATAAAGAAATACAAAGCGTATTGGATATTTCTTTACATAAGCAAATTTGGTTTTCTCATTTTTTTATTCATTTTCTTCATGAAGACTTCTTAAAAGGATCTTTAGAATACCAAAAAAGTATTATTTATAATGAATATCATACGATTAAACAAAAAAATAACTTTAAAAAATTATTCTTTTACAAGCTCATTGTTTTAGAAAATCCATCTAATGATGCATTCAATCACTTAGAAGCTTTATATTCATGGCTTAAAGCAGAAAAAATAAATGTCCATCTTATCATCATTGATGCTTCTACAAATAAAATGCTTTCTAGTCTTTCAAATTTTAAAGATGAAGAAGGAATTGAAAAGTTTATTCAAGAAAACATGTTTTTGATTCCTGGAGAAACAATAGAAAATATTGATCTTTTACAGATTGAAAAGTTGACAAAAGAAAAAAAAGGTTATTCCTTTAAAGATAAAAGATCCTATATTACCCATCTACTAATGGGCTTAAATATTATTTATTTCATCTATATCTCTATAACAGGTGGTAGCACAAATATTGATCATATTATTCGTCTTGGTGCCAAATACAATCCCCTTATTGCATCAGGAGAATATTATCGTCTGCTTACAAGTATGTTTATTCATATAGGCATTACCCACCTATTATTTAATACATATGCATTGAAAAGTCTTGGAAAAGATGTAGAGTTTATGTATGGTTCCTTTAAATTTTTCATCATTTATATGATTGCTGGCATATTCGGAAGTCTATCTAGTTTTCTATTTAGTTCTGCTGTATCTGCTGGAGCTTCAGGAGCCATCTTTGGTCTTATGGGTGCCTATCTTTATTTTGGCATGCAAAAGCCTTCTATTTTTTCAGCAAAATACGGCATGAATATAGTCTCCTTAATTGTTATCAATATTGTCTTTGGTCTTACTAATTCAAACATTGATAATTTTGCCCATATAGGAGGTCTCATTGGAGGTTTTTTGGGAAGCTACGCTTTAGGGCTTAAAAAAGAAAAGCTTTTCAAATTTAAAAAAATCATTGTTCAACTGTTAATCATCACCATCATTGTAATCTCTCTCGTAAGTGGTGCATCTATACAAAAAAAGCAATGGGAATATAATTTTTACCTAGGGATTCATTCCCTCAAAAATAATGACTTCAATCATGCTAAATTACAATTTCAAAAGGGACTTGAAAAAAATGATCAAATCCCTGAACTTTATTTTTATTTAGCTTATATTTCCTATGAAGAAGGGGATCAATCTACAGCTATTGATTATTTAAAAAAAGCCTTGTCTATCAACCCCAATTATTCTATGGCTAAGAAGTTTTTAAATGCTATTCAAACGAAGTAATCCTTTCAAATAAAAAAACCTCTTTTCAGAGGTTTTTTTAGCTATTTATTTATCTGGATAAAAGCCATCCATAAATTCAAAAGGCTTGCTCATATCTATATCATTCACTTGATCTAAAGCTTTTCCTTCAACTAAGAACTCAACCTTTTCGTTTCCTGCTGCTACCATGGTATTAACAATGCTTGCAATAGTTAATTCCGTTTCTGTAGGATTTTTCTTTAGCCCTTCTTCAAATTCTTTTGAAAGGTTGATCTTTACAATACCATTTACTTTTTCAATAGATAACAATTTTGTCCCTTCTGGAATAGAATTTTTAAATTCTCCAAAAGGTTCAAAGTTGATCAGTTCATTCATAAGAAACTCTTCTATACTCTTTCCTTTAAGCTTGTCATCTTCTTTATCTATGGTATATGCTTCATCAAACAAGAAAGGCATTTCTTTATGCTTAATATATAAAACATAGTCCATGGTCTTTTCTTCTTCTATTTTTTCCTCAACTACTGGCTTTACTGTGCTCTCATTCTCTGCTTCCTTTTCATCTTTCTTACATCCTACAAAAAAGATACTACTCATTAAAGTTATACATAATAATATGGTTACAATTTTTTTCACCATCATTTCCCCCTTTTTAAATGATTATTTTATTCCTTTTATAAAGGTTTCTTCATCAACTACTCTTATTCCTTCATTTTTTAGTAGGGCGGCAGTGACTCCATCGCCATCTTTCTTATTTCCTGAAAAATTTCCATCATAGATGGTTCCACTTCCACAGGATGGACTCTTTCCTTTAAATATTGCAGTCCTTACGTCATATAATTTTGCAATCTTTAGCGTTTCCTCTGCTCCTTTTAAAAAACATGTAGTTTGATCTTCTCCATTTTTATTCATAACCTTTGCCTGTTTTTCTAATACAGCTTGTCCGCCTCCACCTACAATCTCACAAGGAACTCTAGGAGTCGCCAGTCCTCCTAGTTGCTCTGGACATACTAATATAGCCTTTTTTTCCTTTACAAGCTTTAAAATTTCTTCTTTTAAATTATTGCCTCCATTATATTTACAATCTATACCTGCTAAACAGGCACTAATGAGTATCAGTCTTTTCACCCCTTTTCTATTTTAGTTCAACAATGGTAACGCCTGTTCCACCTTCTCCATAAGCTCCATCCCTTGAGCTTTTTACATGCTTATGTCTTTTTAACATATTTTTAATGCCTTCACGAAGGACTCCTGTGCCCTTTCCATGAATAATACTTACCTCATTTAGTCCTGCAATGTACGCATCATCTAAATATTTATCTGTATTCATTCTGGCTTCTTCTAAATTCTGTCCTCTAAGATCTATAGAGGTTTGAACACTTTGACTCTTTCTTTTGGCAATTCTTCCTACTCCCGTTTTTTTGATTCTTTCTTTTTCATCCTTATCTATTCTTAAATTCCTAATATTTACATTGATCTTCATAATGCCTACTTGTACAGTCAAATCTCCTTTTGCGTCTGGCTTTGATGCAACCTCTCCCTTTTGATTTAAGTTAAGAAGGATTACTGTATCTCCAATTTTTAATTGCTTTGGTGGCTTAGTATTTACAACTGTATCCATATTTAATCCTAAGCCCTTTTCCATCTCACCAATTTGGCCTCTTAAATTTTTTCTTGCCTCTTCGATTTTTCTATTTCTTTCCTTTTCTTCTTGGACTTTTGCCATACCTCTTAATTCTTTGATTACTCGGTCTGCTTCTTCCTTTGCTCCCTTAAGAAGTTTTCTCGCTTCTTCTCGTGCTTCTCTTAAAACCTTCTCCCTGTGAATAGCTAATTTTTCATTTTTTTGTTCATACTCATTTTTCTGCTTTTGTACCATTAACTTCAGTCTTACGGCTTCATCTCTTTCTTCTTCAGCAGTTCTTTTATCCTTTTCAATAGATGTTAATAAATCTTCAAAGGCAATATCTTCTCTCGAAATAAGACTTTTAGACTTTTCTATGATATATTCACTAAGACCAAGTCTTTTTGATATTTCAAAAGCATTTGATTTTCCTGGTACTCCAATTAAAAGCTTGTAGGTAGGACTTAAAGTTTCCACATTAAATTCTACAGATCCATTCTCCACTCCTTTTGTTGTTAAAGCATATTCCTTTAACTCTGTATAATGGGTTGTGGCAATGGTTCTTACTCCCATATGATAAAGATGCTCTAAAATAGCAATAGCTAAGGCGGCTCCTTCTGTAGGATCTGTTCCTGCTCCAAGCTCATCTAATAATACTAATGCTTTACTATTTACATTTCTTAATATTTCAACGATATTTGTCATATGAGATGAAAAGGTACTCAGACTTTGTTCTATACTTTGTTCATCTCCAATATCTGCAAAAACATTCTCAAATACAGATAGTTTTGTTCCATAATCAGCAGGAACATGCAAACCACTCTGGGCCATGACCGTAAGGAGTCCTACTGTTTTTAGCGTTACCGTTTTTCCTCCTGTATTCGGTCCTGTAATAACTAATGTATTAAAGTCATCTCCAATCCATATATTTGAAGGTACTACTGTCTCTTTGTCTAATAAAGGATGTCTTCCATTTTTAATACGAATATACCCATCTTTATTCATTTCTGGTTCTATCCCATTCATATTTACAGCTAATTTTCCCTTTGCAAATATAAAATCTAATAAAGAGAGGACCTTCTGATTGGATCTAATCTCCTCAACCTGTTCCCCAATCAAAGCTGTTAGTTCACTAAGAATTCTTTCTATTTCTACCTTTTCCTTTAGCTTTAATTCTTTTAATTCATTATTAAGTTGTACAATTGCCATAGGCTCAATAAAAAGTGTGGCTCCACTAGAAGATTGATCATGAACAAGTCCAGGTACATTGCTTCTATACTCTTGCTTTACAGGTACCACATAGCGATCTTGCCTAATAGTAATAATAGCATCCTGTAAATACTTTTGATGACTTGTTGAAGAAATCATACTATTTAATCGATTTCTTATAGCCACATTTTTTGACTCCATGCTTCTTCGTATATTTCTTAATGTAGGACTGGCATGATCAGATATTTCATCATCTGATATAATACACTCATTGATTCGATCTTCTATCCCCTTAAAAGTAAACAAGCTGCTAATATAGCCTTCCATAACAGGAAATTTACTTTCCCCTTCCTTGGCTTCTTTCATAAAGCTTTTTAATCTTCTTGCTCCTCTTAAAGTATCCGAAACCTCTAAAAGATTTCCCGGATAAAGAAATGATCCTATTTCAGCTCTCTTTAAATGATAAGATAGATCATGTATTCCTCCTAATGGGACATTTCCCCTTTGAAGGAGTATACTTGTTGCTTCATGGGTCTCCTTTTGCCAAGTTACAATTTCTTCATAATCTGTTGAAGGCTCTACCTCTTTAGCAATCTCTTTTCCTAATGTTGATTGTGCATATTCTATTAGTTTATTCTTTATTTTTTCAAATTCTAAAACTCTTAAAGTTCTTTCGTTCATCATAACTCCCCTTTACATAACGCCTCTGAAAAAGTGTCCTTTTGTAAACCCTTTTTCTTTTATTTCCTTGATAAAGCTTTGTGTTTGTTGACTCGTCCTTTTTCCTTGTATACTATTTTTCATCTCTTCTATATAAGCATGAAGGGTTTTTTCAATCTCTCTTTCATCTTCTATCGTAAAACTTATTCTAAAGCTAGTTACCCCTGAATCCATCAATTCCTTCATATGTTCAATTAGACATAGCTTTTGAGCATTGAGTATTTGCATTTTACAATCATTCTCTCTCATCATAGGAAAAACTACTCCTAATGGATCTTTTAGTCCAAATCTAGTTTTTTCACAAGCACCACAATGCTTTTGATCGCCCTTTAATGCTGTAGATATAGGACAATATTTACTAATCATGAGAGGTAAATTCCCATGAATAATAACTTCACAAGGAAGAGAAGCTTTTTTAACAATTTTTCTTAACTCTTTTAATGTAAGCTCAGAAGATAGGGTAATCTCATCTGCATCCATTTCTCTTAAATATTCAATACCACCATTATTAAATACATTGAAAGAAAAATCTGTAGCTATATGGATATTTAAAAAATCCTTCACTACATTTAGTATTCCTAGATTAGATGCTAAGATTCCTTCTACCTCTAAATCCTTTAATTTGTCCTTAATGCTTTTTATTTCTTCATCTTCTGTGATTCTTGAAAAAGCTGGAAACAATGGTACATGATACTCTTTCGCTAATTTTAATGCTTTTTCTATTGTATCAAAATCATGATAATAAATCCGATCTATAGGAAATTTTAATACTACTTTCAGCTGCTTTAAATGATTCACACTTACATATATATGTTTTTCTTCTTCCTTTGGCTTTTCTTCAAATTTAAACCAATCTTTTATTTTTTCATCAACCCTTTTTAAATCTATATTTTCTCTATGATAATAAGTTTCTCTTAATTTATCCATTTTTTCGATAACAAATCTTCTTAATTGATTCATTCCTCCAATAGGAATAGCTACGCCTTCATCTAACCGAATATCTAGTTCCTTTAATTCATAAGGCGTATTTCCAAGCTTAGCTATTTGTTCACCAATTCTCTCTTTACTCGTAGGTGTTTTTAGTGCTTTTTCAGCCTTCATAGCACCCTTTTCCCTAACAAAATTTTCATTCTCATCCCATAGTGATAATTCAATTTGCTGATTGAGCTTTCCTATGAATTTCCCATAAAGTGGAATGTTCTTATCTTTTCTTTCATAGGTTTCTTTTGCTCTTTTTAAAAGATCACTATCCGAGGTTTTATATACAAGACTCCCCTTTAATACTACATGCTTAAATTTTATTTCAACAAGCTCACCAGCCCTTGCAGTATCCTTTTTTATCCCTTTTTGAAATATGTTCTCTACAATAGTTCCTGGATTATCTCCCTTTTTAGACCATATTTCTAATCCATCTCCCTTAGATAGTTTCTCTTCTAATTTGATTGTAACACGTTTTTTATTTTTGTCATAATCTATAACCGACCCAAGCTTTATTCCTCTATTGCTTGGCTTTGAAAAACTCATAAGATTTTTTCCTTCTTCTCCTAATAGATATCCCTTTGTAAACCTTCTATTAAACATCTGTTTTACTTCTTTTAAAGTTTTTTCATCTATTTGAGGTTTCTTTTTGTTTAAAAGATACTGGTCAATAGCTTTTCTATAAGCACCCACAACGGTAGCCACGTATTCTGGTCTTTTCATTCTTCCTTCGATTTTAAGAGATTTTACCCCTGTATTTAATATTTCATGAATATCTTCTAATGTATTTAGATCTCTCGGACTAAGAAGATAATCGCCAAACTTATTTTTTACTTTTTTACCTGTAGCCATATCTACCAAATCATAAGGTTTTCTACAGGGCTGGGCACATCTTCCACGATTTCCACTTCGTCCTCCTATCATACTACTCATAAGACATTGCCCTGAATAGCCAATACATAAAGCTCCATGAACAAATACTTCTATATCCATTTTCGTATTATTTTTGACTAAAGCAATTTCTTCCTTTGACATTTCACGGGCTAGTACAACCCTTTTAAATCCTAAATCCTCTAAAAGCTTTGCTCCTTCAAAATTGTGAACAGACATTTGAGTACTGCCATGGAGCTCAAAATCTGGGAATAAATCTCTTATAAGCTTTGCCGCTCCTAAATCTTGAACAATAATTGCATCTACATCTATATAATATAAAAAAGCTATATATTTTCCTAATTCCTTCAATTCTTCATTCGATACTAAAGTATTTACCGTAACAAATACTCTAACACCTCTTATATGACAATACTTCACTGCTTTTTTTAGTTCTTCTTCATCAAAATTTGTTGCATATTGTCTTGCACTGAATAGTTTTCCTCCTAAATATACTGCATCAGCACCACTTTGCACTGCAGCAATTAAACTTTCAAAGCTTCCAACAGGCGCTAATAATTCTATATCCATTGATCTCATCTCCTGTAAGTACATTTATCCACTAAAAAAGTAGTAATATTATTATATCACTACTTTTATCATTCCATTAGTAATATTTTACTTTCTACTTTTGTCATCAAAGTTCTCAATAAATGCATCTAATTCCTTTCTAGTTTGTACATACTTAATTTGACTATCAAAGACCTTGTTTTCTAATTCCTCATTTTCCTCTTTGACCTTTTCTATTTCTGTATCTTTTAAGTTAAGAGCTTCTTTTAAAGTAGCTATCTCTTTTTTCAAAATTTCACATTCACTATTTTTCATCTTGTTTATTCTTTCTTCTTCTAATTGTTCAATTCTTTTTTTGTATGCCATTTCTTTTATCTCAAAATCTTCTAAAGCTGCTGCTAACTGACTACGTGTTTGCTCTAATTCCTGTAGAGGCTTCACTGCTTCCTCTTTCACATTTTCAATTTCTTGATTAATTTTATAATATTCATCTGCTATATTTAGACAAGTTAAAACAGCGATCATTGCTGTACTTAGTTTTTTACTATTTCTTGCAATATCAATCATTTTTTCATCTACAAAATTGGCAACCCTTTGCATATATTCTTTAGATTCGTTTCCAACCATTGTATATTCTTGTCCATATATTCTAACAATCACTTTATTTTTATTACTCATTCATCTCTCTCCCTCAAATAATTTGAGTCTTATATATGAATTCTTTAGAAAACTTTAATTTCCTTCTTTATTTAGCCAATAATCACCTATTTATATCTTATTTTTATTCTATATAATCTATTATATTATACAGTAGTCATGAAATAAATACTATAGTAGAACTAAATATCATTTATTTTTAGAATTTTCCGAACCTTATTCAAGGGATTAGAATACTATATAACTGAAAAAGCCCTCTGTTTACTTTATAACTTCCACTTTTTACGTAAATATTCGTAACTTGTAATTCAATTAATATGTTTCCATAATTTTCAACACAAATATGCTTAAATCATTTTTCATATTTAATAAAGGAGGCTATACTTATGAGTTCTGTAAACATATTCCCTCAAGTAGATACAGCACAAATCAGCTCCTACGAGCCCAATAAAGTATTTGGTTCATGTAAAGATATGTATTTAGGAAGAATAGATTCTAATACGGTCTTTCGAATGCTTTTTAAATTTCCTACTGTATGGATTCCTGATCAATGTGTAATTTTAAAAGCTATCCTTAAAATTTATGTACAATTTGGTGGGATGCTCATTACTAGTTCTTTTTCTCCCTATGCATTGATGGAAGATTGGGATATACAAACTATTACCTGGACTCATCAACCTTTATTTAATCCTACTCTATCAGGAGAAAAAAAAAGTATAAAGCGATCTGGTTTTTATTCTTTCAACATTACGAAATTAGTCACAAAATGGTACCAAAATGAAATCATAAACTATGGATTAATCCTAAAAAACGAGGAATTGACAGACGGAACCTATAAGCGAGTAAATACGATTATTCACTCTAATTTAGCACCCATGCTAGAAATAACCTATACTCAGAAATCTGAAATCAATCTCCTTCCTTCTCGATATATTTCGAAAATTGAAGAAATAGATACAGATGGATTTTATAGCTTTTCATCTACGGTCAATGCATCTCTTACAAAAACTATTACTTGTCACATTGAAAATTTAGGAAAAAAGCCTGTGGAAATAAAATTTCAATCTAGCCCAAATAGTATTGATTTTTGTGACGTCTCTTCTGAAACAACATTAATAAAACCTGGTCAACTTATTTGGACTACCCCTTATTGCTTTTCACCTTATGGACGAATTGCAGTAAAAAATGTAAATCCTAAAGAAATATCAAAGATTAAGATCTGGTATTCAGCGCAAGAATAATCCATGCAGATTCATTGCACTATCTAAAATCTTATAAGAACCCTCACTCTCTCCTTTGAATATCATATACCAAAAAGAGAACCCTTTTGAAAGGAGGTAAATTTATGGCTGCTAGTGTAATGAATTCTCAAGTAGAAGTAGCACAAATCAGCTCAGGTGAACCATCTAAAATATTTGGTGATTGCATCACTATGTATTTAGGAAGAAAAAATACATCTACCTTTTATCGTATGTTATTCAAATTTTCTATTTCAAACATTCCAAATCATTGTATTATTTCAAATGCTTTATTAAAAATATATGTTCAACATGTGTCTAGGGGAAATACTTCTCTTTATACCCCCTTTGCATTAACACAGGATTGGTCTGTACAAGCTGTCAATTGGATGAATCAACCCATTTTTGATCCTACATTATCAGGCGAAAGCAAAGCTATGAGTTCTGGAGGCTTTTATACTTTCAATATTACCGATCTAGTTTTAAGATGGTATAATCACCAAATCCCTAACTATGGATTTATCATGAAAAATGAAGAACTAAAAGATATGACATATAATCAAATTGTAACCCTTAACAATCCCGTTTCAGCTCCTGTTATAGAGGTTACTTATAAACCTCTTCCAACTCGCTTTATTGAAGATATAGAAGAAATAGATACGGATGATACTTGGCGTTATTCTGGCGTTGCAGATGTATCCTACGTCAAAACCCTTACCTGCCATATTGAAAATATAGGCGATACCCCAGTAATGGCAAAGTTTGAATCTAGTCCAGATGATATTCATTTTACTTGTGATGGTTGTAGTAGTAAAATCATTCAGCCCCATGAAATGGTGTGGGCAACTCCTTATGCCTTTGCACGGTGTGGAAGAATTGCAGTAAAAAATGTAAATCCTGGTGAAACCTCTCGCATTAAAATATGGTATCAAGCACAAGAATAAAAGCTGCCACTGGCAGCTTGATCTTTTTAAAAATATGATTGATAACTTTTATGAAAATATTGATTCGGTGAAATATCACAAGCTTCACAGGAATTTATATACCCATTTACATGTACTTCATATTTTTCTTCATTATTACAGCTTTTATAAGCATAGCAAGGATCATGCTTCTTCTTAAAAATTGGACATGCAAAAATAATAATAGACACAGTAAAACACCTACCATCTAGCTGATGTATACTAATATGTTCTATCCCTGTAAATATATCTACTATTTTACCTTCCCAGTCCTTTAATAATACAAACATACAAAATGGAATATCAAAATGGGCGCAATGCATATTCTGACAAGGTTCATCTCCTACATATAAAATCTTAATATGCTTCATGCCCTCAATCACGAGCTTCTTTCCTACAGGAGTACATATGACCTTATAAGAAGATACGGATACATCTGCAAAAACTTGACAAATATATTCTATATCAGGTTTTTTTCTTGGAATACACATTTTGTCCGTTTCACAAATTTGCCCACAAGGATAATAATGAGGACACTTTGGAAAACAATCATAGGGTGTAATCCCTGTAATCTCAATACAATTATTTTTCATATTTCATGCCTCCTAGAAAATCATTGAAATATTTATAAAAAAGCTGCACCTTCTTTTCCATTTTTTTATCTATTTCCCTCATATATCCTATTCTTTATTTTCTTTTTCGTTCCAATTTAATAAATAGTGGTTAAACAGTTGATTTATCAATCATAAGTTATCCAAGAAATTTAAATTTTATCATTTATCAAGAAAAACAAAAAAGCTTGTCCCTATTTCTATATGTATTTCCCTAAAAAATGTAACCACATAATCTTCTCCTACATACTATATTATGGTGAAAGGAGGACGAAAAAATTGGCTGGATATATCTATACGGATAAACCTATCAATGAATCTTCCAAGCATGATCAACATAGTGTCTATTCTTACCCTGAACTTTATTCAGGAGGACATTCATCATATATTGGGCAAGGTCTTCAAGGATATCCAGGGTATCCAGGTCCACCTGGACCTCCTGGTCCTAAAGGAGATACAGGTACTCAAGGCTATCCTGGTCCTCAAGGAAATACCGGATGTATAGGTCCAAAAGGTGATAGTGGCTCTCAAGGTATGCCAGGATGCTCTGGTCCTCAAGGCTTCCCAGGACCTGTTGGTCCTCAAGGTCCTAAAGGCGATGGTGGTTCTCAAGGTATGCCAGGATGCCCTGGTCCCCAGGGATTTCCAGGACCTGTTGGTCCTCAAGGTCCTAAAGGCGATGGCGGACCTATGGGACCTCCTGGTCCTCTAGGACCTCCAGGGCCCGTTGGACCTCCAGGATCTGTTGGACCCCAAGGCCCTAAAGGCGATAGTGGCTGTCAAGGTCCTCCAGGACCTCAAGGTTGTCAAGGTCCTAAAGGGGATCAAGGATGTATGGGCCCTATGGGATCTCAAGGGCTTCAAGGTCCTAAGGGGGATCCAGGTCCTCAAGGATGCCCAGGACCACCAGGACCTCCTGGACCAGAAGGACCTCCGGGACCTCAAGGATGTCCAGGACCTCCAGGACCAGAAGGGCCACCAGGTCCTGAAGGACCGCCTGGACCTCCAGGCGACCCAGGTCCAGAAGGACCTCCGGGACCACCTGGACCCATTGGCCCTCCTGGTCCCTGCTGCAAATGTTGTAATCTTATTGATGATGGCAGCTTTGAATGTGGTGTAGTGATTGAAGACTTTTGGGATGTAGCAATCAATACAGAAAAATCAAATGCTCCTGGTCAAGAAACTAAACTAGATACAACTGCTATCAATCATATTTCTCACTCAGGATTAGTTTCTGCATGCTTACAAACACAAGTAAATGCAGATCGAACAGGTTGGGAAAAAGCCATACTGGCACAAGTTGTAGATGGCATTGATCCTGAATGCTTTTATGAACTTCAATTTTGGGGAGCAAGGCTTGATGAATTTAATGGTACAAAAGTAAACCCAACCTCAACGATTCCTTGGAGCTTAAATACAAGAGCATTAGTCTTTTGGGGAGATGTAACTCCATCCATACTCGATGGAACCCTTAATGAAAGTGATGCAGATATACGTATCCGTATATTTGAGGGCTCTCCTAATCAAGTATTGGTAAATACTGATGTTCCTCCACTAATCAATGACTACGACTTTGAATCCTATAGAGAATTATTAATCTGTGATTGTACCACTACATGTGGTTGTGCAGATGCAATTCCACCAGGAACTACCCAAGCAACTATTGTATTCATTGCAGAAGAAGTCAATGCAGACCCAATTCCACCTGTAACAGTTATTCCCGATGATGTAGTAGGCAGTACTTGGTATATTGACGATGTAATCTTTTCTTAAAACAATAAAACTTACTCAAAGTAGTCAAACATTTGATTTCTTAATCATATGTTATCCACAGATTCTAAGTTTTATAATTTCCTAGCAAATAAAAAGGAGGATATTATCCTATGAGTGCATGTACAAATAAAAGCTTTATTGATGTCATTGGATTATGTGATCCTAGTGTCTTTGATTTAGCCACTTATCCTTACTGGACACAAATTTCCATTCCTGAAAGTTTAATTCTCCCAGAGCAAAAACCTGATATTGAACAGATTAATTCTGTAAATATCTCAGTAGAAATTCTTAGAAAAAAAGTAATTGTAACTCCAAATTCAGATGGAGTAGAAAATCAAGAAGGAAAATTATTAACTGGAAGAAAGCTTATTGTTGAAGGTCAATTATGTCAAACAATCAATTATACAGCTGCTGTTCCTGAACAGTCTGTACACTCTGCTCATTTTGTAGTGCCATTTTCAGCATTTATCGTTTTAGCTGATCCTATCAGTGGAACAGATCCACTTGATCTAAATTTTGATGTCAATGCTTGTGTAGAAGATGTATTTATTCTAAATGTTTGTCCAAGACAAATCTTTAAGAATGTAACATTATTCTTACAAGCCGTTCCTGCTGCAATGACAGAATGTCCAGATAACTGCTAATTCAATTTATCCAATAAAGGAGGATCAACTATGAGCAGTCAATGTAATGATATTGTTATGGAAAGAAAACTAGGTTCTATTGCCTGTGGCTCCTTAGGCTTATTCGATAAAAGACCCGATGAGGGTTGTGGTTGTGAAGAAGATCAACTGATTGATATAAGAGGTGTATGCACAAGAGAACAAATAGAAGCTATTACTATAGGTGCCTCTCCAGATGATACCTGGACACAAATATTTATTCCTGAGGTTTTATGTATTCCAAAGCAAAAGCCTGATGTAGAACAGATTCTCACCCTTAATTCTTGTATAGATATTATCTCTCAAAGAGTAGTTAAAACACCTGAGGTTGAATCTTCTGGAGTATTAGTACCAAACTATGAAGGAACATTTTCAACGGGAAGAAAACTTATTATAGAAGGCATACTAAGACAAAAAATCATCTATACAGCTGATGTGGATGAACAATCCGTTCATTCAGCACATTTTGATGTACCATTTTCCGCATTTATTGTACTTCCACAAGATGCACCCCTATTTACTAAATATAAAATAGAGCCATGTATTGAAGATATATTTATTTGCAGAGTATCAAAAAGACAAATATTTAAAAATGTGACTATATTTATTAAAGCAACTCCACTTACTTGTGCATAAAAGTGTAAAGGAGGATATACTATGCGTTGTAAATGTTTTGATAATCAAATTGTTGATGTGATCGGATTATGTGATCTAGATAATTTTACAGTTGATACTGCTGATCCAAACTGGACAGAAATTTCTATCCCTGAGGTTTTATCCATTCCACCACAAAAACCTGATATAGAAACTATTGATAAAGTATTTGTAAAGGTGAAAATCATCTCTAAAAGAGTAGTAGAAACACCTAACTCTAATGGTGGTGATAATGCAGAAGGAACACAATTAACAGGAAGAAAATTAATCATCGAAGGCATTTTAAAGCAAAAGGTAGTTTATACAGCCAATGTACCACAGCAAACCGTTCATTCAGCACATTTTGATGTACCATTTTCCGCATTTATTGTTTTAAATGCTGCTACAGATTTAGATGCTCAATTCTGTGTAAAAGCATGTGTAGAAGATGTATTTATAAAAGCATTAAACGATAGAGAAATATTTAAAAATGTAACCGTATTTTTTACTGCTGTACCCCTCACTCCTTGCCCATAAAAATAGAAAAATTCGCATTATACTGCCGCATATGCTCATTTCGCAAGTTTTATTACAAAACTATTCTTTTGTAATAAAATTTACTCAAAGTGGTCAAACATTTGATTTCTCAATCATAAGTTATCCACAGATGCTAAGCTTTATAATTTCCTAGGGAATAAAAAGATTCCAAAAAGGATTCATCCTTTTTGGAATCTTTTATTTTTAGCATACATTTTATAATGGTTGAATATGGATAAATCAAAGCTATTTTATAAGGAGGATCACCATGAAAGGTATAATTAAGAATTCTGCAAAAATAGTAGGTATTGCTGATAAGTTACCTGAACACCCCTATATTTTTAAGCAATTCTCTATAGAAAGAACTTTAGTATTACCAGAATCAAAGCCTGATATTTCCCATCTTGTTGAGGTAAACACAAAAATCAATATTTTGAAAAAAAAGATGATTAAAACTCCAGCAATTTCTTCTTTAGAAAGACAAGTTTTAACAGGAAAATATCTTTCTATAGAAGGAAATTTGATACAAAAAATTGAATATGCGGCTGATGTACCTACCCAGGTAGTTCATGCTGCTGAGTTTAACATTCCCTTTTGTACTTCCATCATGCTCCCAAAAGATTACATACTTGATACATCTATCACTATCACTCCCTACATAGAAGACCTTTGTTCATCTCTCATCAATCAAAGAACACTATTTGAAAATATAATCCTTTTGATGGATGGAAGTCTTTATCACTAATCACTTTTTTATAAAAATAGCCAAGGAATAGGATTGACCTTTTTCCCTTGGCTATTTTTCTCTACTTCACTTATACAATTTTAGGACGGTAACTCAATGAAATATCAGATGCCATAGTACTCGTAAGTGCATATTTTATGGAATCTTTTATAGATATCCTATAAATATTGTAGTATTCTAAATCATTAGCTACATAATAAATACTAGCTCCATCTGCTTTCCAAATAAAGTCACTAATCTTTATTCCATTATAATTATTCGTTAAACGAATCATGCGTTTTTTTCTTAAATCATAATAAAATATATTATCTGTTATTAAATCAGAACCTATAAATGCAATATGTTTATTATCCGAAGAAAATTGTATATTTCTCATGGTTATAATTTGCTTAGGTGTTTTCAAAGCTATACGCTCCATACCATCTAGATCTATGAGATAGATACGATTGTATTCTCCACTTCTATCCCAAATATATGCAATATGCTTTCCTTCTTTAGACCAATCAAAATCCTTTATAAAGCCGCAGGAAGTAAGCTTTGTCATATTTCCTGTATTTGTATCTATCATATATAAATTTGAAATTCCTGATATAGCTTGTAAAAAAGCTATTTTCCCACCTACAGGGCTACTCTTTGGCTTGTAATTTCTCCCTTCCCTATTTCCAAAAGTTAGTTGTTTCCAATCCAATGTGTGAATGTTGATACAAAATAATTTTTTTTGTTCTTTATAAGAAGCAGAAAATATGATTCTTTGATCTTCATAGTCCCAACAAAAGCCTCCCACAGCATCAAAATCCTTAGGATCTGTCATTCTTCTAATCCTTCCATCTACCAAACTATAAACATAAAGCATATATTTCCCTTTTTTATTTTCCTCATCTGATAAAAAGGCAATTTCCCATCCAGTGGAAGACCATTTTGGCTTAATGTTATGACTTTTTCGAGAAAATGTTATCTGTTTTTTATGGCTTCCATCCATATAGCATATAAAAATATCACTTTGTTCTTTTCTCATGGAATAGCTTAGTTGATAAGTAGGGATTAAAACTAAATCCACTAATAAACTAACTTTTTTAAATATACATCGCTCATTTATTTTTTTAGTGACAATTTCCTGAATCGTCACTTGTGTTTTTAAATAATCAAATCTTAATAGATCTTTTGGATCTGATCCATCCATACTTTTAGGAATAACAATATATACACTTTGAAAACACTCATTTTGAAAAGTATGAATTGTTTTTTCTACTACATCTGCTAAATATAATATTTTTTGCTTTAATTTCATATGTACTACAAGTTTCTTTCCAGATAAATATTGCCCCTCAGCAGATTGCCCCCTCATGGTATCTATACATTTCTTTGATATGATCTCAGGTTCTATAATAATAGAAATAATATTTTTTATGTCAGGCATATGTTCAGGTAGGGTCATTACTTCTTCCATAGATACAAAAGAGAAATACGCTGAATTTTCTTTTGTATTTTTATGGATCCCTATTGTTTTTACTAAAGGCTTTTCTGTATTTTCCAAAACAAATCCTCCTAACGGTTTATAATTTTAAGAAAGCTGGGTAACATCAAGAGTTAATAATATACTTTGAAATATTTTTCTTTCCATAATTCGTCTTACATATAGATCTTCTACATAGGGGATTACTTTTAATTTTGAATAATAATCAAATGCTTTTCCTAAAACAATACAAGTTGAAAAGGGAATATATAGCTGCGTTACATGAACAGATTTTAAAGTATCTTTTGGTATATACTCTAAATTTTGAGTCAGTTTACCTTCTACAATCAAATTAAATCCTGTAAGTATTTGATTTTCTTGTGACCTTCCTATAGATGTTTTTATGATCTTTGTATGGATGACCTCAGGTTTTACAGAGGTACGTAAAAATTCTTTTATATTTGGATCTTTTTTACCTAAATAAGAAGTTTTTTGTATATGTACTTGCTTAAAATTTTCTGACCAATATGGAAATTCTTCGATATTTCCTGAAATCTCTATGGAATTTTCAAGCTTTGCTCCCATCTATATTGCCTCCCTATAGGACATTCTTTTAATAGATGTATATGCACGTTTTTGTTTATTTATCATACTTACTTTCTATTTCATAAAAAACTACTACTTCTTCAAAATATTTTTATAAAATTCTCTATCTATAGTAACCAAATTATTTTTATTGCGTACTATATAACAGAAGCATACTCTATTGTTTAAATGCTTCCTACCCATTTACTCAAGGAATATTACTATACACCCGTTCACAGGTAATTTAAATGGATAGCTTTATTATTGTATTTCAGCATTTTTAAAATAAATCTTAGAAATGGCTTATTTACCAGGTTTATATAAAAACTTTTGAAGTGGTATTCCTATAAATGAATGCTTATTTTATAATATAGAGGGAGGTCTATTTTTATATGATGGAAGTAACAGGAATGGACAACTATTGTGGTGATGTAGCCGTAAAACCAGATAATTGCGAGTATGTAGAAGGTAATGTTTCTAAACGTATTGAAGTAGATAAGCATACAAAAGCATGTGAAATAAGAGTAGATATTGAAGTAGCAAAAAGAAAAACAGTAAGACTTTGGGGACAAATAAAAGATTGTAAAGGAAAGCCGGTACCCTGTGCATTAGTAAAATTGGTAAAAGAAGTGAAAAAAGGCTGTAAAATAGAATATGAAGGAGTTGCTCATGGGATCACTGATTGTCTAGGTTTTTATCAGTTTGATCTATGTGTCCCTGATGATGACTATGTTTATAAATTTAGAGTATTTGTAAGTAAACAAGCAACAGGAAAAGAAATCGTTATAAAAAAAGCAGTATGTGATCCATGCGATCATCCTTGTTCATGTAATGATTATCATTCATCTAACAATAATAATTGTTCATGTAATGAGCAGCATTCACCTAATGATAGTTATTTTTAAAACTTTTTGGGGAATCCATCATCCGATTCCCCTTATTTTATACAATATCTTCATATAAGCGAACTATATTTTTAACAATATCCTGAGATTCATATTTAGCTTTTTGTACCTTCCCTTCTTCTATATAGTTCATTGAAAAGCTTTTACTTGATAATACTTCTAAAAGAATATCCTTCATAAAATGAATATCTTTTGGATCTACCCATATACCTACCTTTCCTAACGCTTCCTCAAAGGAAGAATTTTTTGTACAAACAATAGGTATATTGCATGCCATTGCTTCTACTGCTGATAATGGGAACCCTTCGTAACTAGAAATATTGATCACACACTTAGCCCCATTATAAAAATATGGCATATGTTCATACCTAACCTTTCCAAGAAAAAGTACCTTTTCATCCATATTCAAACTTTTAGCATATTCTTTAAGCTTTAAATAATAGCCTTCTCTTTTTCCTTCACAATCCCCTATCATCAATAACTTTAAATTTTTATATGACTTCAAAACCTCTTTAAAAGCTCTAAAAATGGTTGGGATGTTTTTTCTTATATGGATACTTCCTACATAAAGTAAATAATCTCCTTCTATCTTATAATTTTTCTTTACTTTTTCTTTACTTTTTTCTACATCTAATGGTTTAAACTGATTTGAACAAATTGGATAGATGACTTTTATTTTATTTTCTGAAACCTTATAATGATGCATCAATTCATCTTTAATAAAATGAGATACTGCAATAATCTTATCTGTTCTTTCTATAGCATCCGGAAAAACATTGATAAACTTATTAAAATATTTCAAATCTACATATTCAGCCTTACTAACAGGCAATAGATCATGTATGGTGCTAATATATTTACACACCTTTTCCTTTGGAATGCTAAATCCATTATTTACTGAATGATAAATATGAATATGATTCTTCCTTATATAATCTATAAGCATAGCATAATCATTTTTCTTTCTATTGATATCCATATGAATGCATTTCATATTTTTATCTTTCTTAAAAGGATATTCTTCCTCATTTTTATCCATTAATACTTCATATTTCCCTTGAGGATAAACGGTAAGTAAATGATTGATTAATTCATAAGTATAGGTATATAAACCTGTATTCATCAAATAATTTATAGCTATTCCATCCAAACAAATTTTCATAGCCTTCACCTCACAAAATCTCTTCATCTAAATCAATGAGTAAATCTGTTCTTTCTCTTTTTATAGGTTCCTCTGAGACAGATATTTCTTTTATTGTTGTATCTGTATAAAACATTTTCTCTGCTAAATGCTTATCTTTATAGGCATCTTTCTCAAAAACTACCCCCTCACTTTTCTGATCATAATGAACATCTACTAAATATAAAAAATGACCATAAATCTTCCTATCATCTAATACATGAAAATATGCATCTAGCATATAAATTTTTATATCCAAAACATTATCTGTTTCCTTTGGTAACTCAATAAATGTATTGAGTGGCACTTTTAATTCAACAATATTTGCCTTGCAAGATTTTGTATTTTCCGTATAAATAATTTTATATTCTTTTATGGCATCAACAATCATCATATTTTTAAAAGGAGCATGTATCATTCTTTTTGATTTGATCTCTACATTCATAGCTATTTCATAAATGTTTTGTACTTCTGGTTTGTCATTTGGAATATTTAAAGTTTCAACTTCTGAATACCTTATAATTTGTCCTCTTATTTGACTAGGTATATCCTCCTCAGATATAAGCCCTTCTATATTCATAGAATTTCTAATAATCCCCATAAATTTCACCTCTCTTTGTACTAGATATATGATAACTTGTACTATTTTAGTATAGTTTTTTATTTTCTCTAAAATCATTTAAAAGTGGAATAATGAAGCTTGTATCCTAATAAAATGTATTATATGGAAAATGAAAAGGAGGAATTTATATGGGATATAAATTAGTTAATTTTGATTTTGTTCCAGATGAAAATGAACAAATCGATGCCATTGTCAAAGTCCCTAAAGAGCCTAGAAGTGCTATTCATGGGGTTGTAAAAGATTGTTCTAACAAAGTAGTAAAGGATGCTGTTGTCAAATTATTTAAAATGCCAGACCCTAAAAAGCCTTGTTGCCTAGAGCCCCTTACCCATACTTTTACAGATGATTGTGGTCAATTTATATTTGGCCCTCTTTGTCCCCATGTAAAATATGTAGTAAAGGTTTGGATCAATCATGTAAAAATCAGAGAGCTAATCATTTCTCCTGATAACTGTAATGATCCATGTAAATATGATCACGATGATTATATAGAAGAAAATGAATTATAAAGTAAAATGAGTCAATTAATTGACTCATTTTACTTTATATTGTTTACTTTTCTATATACCCATTTTTGTAAAAGACTTCATCATCCTATTTAATCCTTCTAAATCTATTTCATCAAAAAGCTTTATGGATCTTATAAATTCTCCATAAGCCAAATCGTATAGATCATGATCATAATAAAGCTTTGCAAGCCTTAATAATACACCATCATTTTCTAGAAGATTTAAAAGGTGTAATGATTTTTCAAAGTTTTCTGGAGAAGTAGCTTCTATCAAAATATCTAATAATTCAAAAATAATATCTAATAATTCTTTAGATTCTTCGTGCTCATCACTAATAGGCTCGCATATTTTTCCTTCTAATATATTTTTCAGAGCATAATATACTTTCCTTCTCTTCGTATTTTCAGGCTCCCTCTCTTCATTTAAAAGCTTTACTGCTCCATACATGTTACCACTAAGGATTTCACATAATATCCTCTTGAAAATAGCCTTTTCTTTTAATTTTCCCTTTTTTATTTTTTCAAAGCTTTTATAGCTTTCTTCATAATTTTTTAAAAAAAGGCAACACATTCCCTTACGATAAAAATCCTTAGCAGAAAATATGATCACTTCCTCAGCTTTTTCAATATATTGATAGGCTATTTTATATTTTCTAAGCTTTAAATACAGCTCTGCAAGAATTATATATTCTTTGTCGTCTAAATAAGTTCCAACAAACGCTTCTAATTTTTCTTTTATATCCTGAAGATTTCTTTTTTGATGAAATAATATTTTTGCAATGGTATGAAGGGGTTTTATACAGTTACTATTTTTCTCATATGCTTTCTTGCAATAATGATAACTTTCCTCATAATCCTCTAATTCATAATAAATTTCTCCTATTGTATCTAGTGCTCTAAAGCTTCCTGACCCTTCTATATAATTTAGGTATAAAGAAGAATCTCCCATATTTATGCATTTATTCAACGCCTTAATAGCTAGAGAAGTTTTATTTTGGCTTTTATATATTTGTCCTTTCATATAAATTAAATCTGTAAAATTAGGATAATACCTGATTCCTTTATAAATTATTTCTAAGGCTTTCTCGTACCGCTTTAATTTTTTTAAAGATCGTACCATCCTATATAATAATTCATATGCATATTTAGGTTTTTGTATCAATTGATCAAACACTTCTTCGTAATAATCATAAGCTTCTTCATAATTTTTATTATTAAAATAATCATTCCCTAATTCATATAGGGTTGCTGGTTTCATATTTTTCCTTTTGCTATTTTTTACTATAGCCTTATCTTTTTTTTCAAATCTTTCGAAATTTATTTGTAGTTTGGGTATATCTACACAATGATCTTTGCTATAAAAAGCTACTAACAAGTTTTTATTTTCATCTGAAGCTTTTATCATCAACCCATGATTAATCACTTTTTCACAATACCAATCGCTAAAAAATTTTGTAATATCTACTTTTATATAAGTATGAATTTCCTCATTTATAGTAAAGGTCTGGTATAGATTTTCATCTATCAGAGGTTGGTTTTTGTAGTTTACAGTATTTTCTTCAAATCCCTCTTTGAGTCTATATACATGAAATTCTTTTTTTATAGAAGGTTGATCATTTCGAGCTATATATATAAATAATTCTACTTTCTTTACCTTTCCTACACCCTCAAAAACTGGTAAATCAAAATAAAGTAAACTCCTGTAAACGGAATGATGCATATATTTTCCAACAAATAAAGCATAATAGTCGCCATAATTTTCATAAGGCATATCACTATTAATGGCTGCATCTCTAAAAGGTTTTTTTTCGATTATTTCTATCATAATCTACTCACTCACTTTATAGTTTTGTATTATTATACGAAATATTTTTTTATGTTGTGAATAAACTAGATGTATTTAATATGTTCTTCATCATTTCTAAACCCTCTATATCTATTTTTTCAAAGATTTTTATAGATCTTATAAACTCTTGATATGCTAAATGATTATGACCATTTTCATAATAAAGCTTTGCAAGTCTTAGTAAAACTTCATCATTTTCAATAAGGTTTAATAGTTGCAACGACTTTTCAAATATTTCAGGAGATCCTATTTTTATAAGCATATTTAAAAGGGTAAAAATAATCTGGGTCAATCCTTTAGATTCTTCTTTATTATCACTCATATTCTCACAAGGTTTATTTTCTACTAATTTTTCAAAAGACTCATAGACCCTATAGATTTGTTTATTTTCAAAAGCTTTTGCACAAGAAAGTAATTTCTTTGCGTTCTCTAGGTTATGGGAAAGCATTTCACAAATAACCCTTTTATATACAGCCTGTTCATAGTAATTTCCTTCTTTTACTTTTTCAAAATGATTGTATGCCTGTTGGTACTCCTTAAGGAAAAGATAACAAATCCCTACATAATAATTTAATCTAGGATCATCTTTTAGAATTTCTTTGGCTTTCAAAAAATATTCAAGAGCTACATCATATTTTTCATTTCCAAAGCATAAATCGCCTAGCTTTGTATAAACTCCTACATGAAAAGGCTTCTTAAAAAAAGCTTCTAACTTCTGTTTTACTATATCTATATTCTTTTCTTTTTTTATTAAAATTTCCCCAATTCTATGGAGTGGCACATGAAAATCAGGCTTTCCTTGAATAGCTTTTATATAGCAATGATATGCTTCATCATCCTCCCCTAATTCATAATAAATCTCTCCTAATGCATAATATGACTTATATCCACCTACCCCACTAATATTACATAAAGCTATAGGGGCTTCTCCCATATCTAAACACTTCATAAACCCTTTTATTGCTGATAAATATCTTTTTTCTTTATGATTTAAGCAAGCTTTTAAATATTCTAAATCTGTAAATTTAGGATAATATTTAAGCCCTTTCTCTAAAATATTTCTTTCTTCCTCATATCTATTTAATAAATCCAAAGCTAAAATCATCTTCACTAAAAGTTTAGGACTATGGGCGCAATGGGGCATAAATTCTTCATATGCTTTTTTATAATATTCAAGAGCTTTTTCAAATTTTCTTAGTCTTAAATATTCACTTCCCATATTATATAGATGAAAATTATTGTTTGGATCTTTTTTTAAAACCTTTTCTAAAATATTCATATTTCTATTTGATTTATTTTTTTCCCTTTCCACACTTTCTAAGTAACCATAATGATAAACGACTATTTTTTCTATTTTCACTCTGTCTTGATCAATATTTTCATCATATTGATTACAAAGCTGTTCATGAATAGCACCTTGATACTTATATCCTTTATGATTTCTTATTAATCGAACATTGAGGTTACTAGCTAATTCTTCCCCTGCCTTGTTTCCCAGATAGCTTAATGTTTGAAAAAGATATAGATCTACCTCTGGATTATTTAATAAAGATAAAACTCGATCGTTATCTGAACTACACAACGCTTCATCTCCATCCATGGTTAAAATCCAGTCTCCTTTTGCCTTTTTAAAAGCATAATTTTTTGCATCACTAAAATTGTCCTGCCACTGATAATAGTCTACCTTTGCTCCATAGCTTTTCGCTATTTTTACTGTATCATCTGTAGAACCTGTATCTATAACAATCATTTCATCTACAATATCCTTTACACTCTCAAGACACCTTGGCAAATTTTTTTCTTCATTTTTTGTGATGACACATAAACTTAATAGCAAGTCCATCCCGTTACCAAAAATCTATAAAAATCTACAAATTAAAGATTTTTGTTTCTTTCCTACTTCACAATGTCCGATTTTGCCGAAGCTACTTTCGTTTGCTATAACATTCCATAGGCTTTGCTACTTTTCAGTAGTGGGATATAACGACTTCCCAATTTAGAATATCTTTTTATGCTGATACTTCTAAACCATAATTTACAAGGTTATATGTGGCATTTTTATCTCTATCACAGATAAAACCACATTCACATTTATAAGTCCTATCAGATAACTTTAAATCCTTCTTAATATTTCCACATGATGAACATGTTTTACTTGAAGGATAGAATGTAGGTGCTTGGATAAATTCAATTCCATGCCACTCACATTTATATTTCATCTGATTTATAAATGTATAAAACCCTTGCCCTTGTATAGCCTTTGCTAAGTGCTTATTCTTCATCATATTACACACTTTTAAATCTTCCATAACTACCATTCTAGGTTTGTTTTTCACCATTTTATTAGTAGCTTGGTGGATATGATTTAACCTAATATTCCTTAGCTTGTTGTAAAGTTTTTTAATCTTTAATTCGATTTTTGCAATGTTCTTAGTCTTTTGGTAACTCCTCCCTTCTCTATTCATTTCATATTTTCTTGAACATTGTCTTTGCAATCTTTTCAACTTCTTTTCTAAGTTTTTAACCACTCTTGTTTTATTAATATTGTTAATATCTAAACCATCAATATTAACTATTGCTAATTTCTTAATTCCTAAATCTATGCCTAATACTTTATCTTCAAGCTTTATTTTAGGTTGCTCTTGGTCTATACCTACAGATAATACCCATGCTCTACCATTGAAATTCACTCTAGGATTGCTAAACTTCTGTATAATAGTTAAATCTATATCATACTTACACCTATATTTGATTTTACCTATTTTTTCAAGATTAACTAAGCCATCTTTAAAATAAACTTTGTCATATCTACTATAGAATTTAAACTCTGCTTTCTTTTTGCTTTTAAATTTAGGATGCCCATTCAAGTCATATACACCTAATGGTTTTCCAGTTCTAATAGACTTTTGAATTTTAGCCTTAGTATACTTTTCACCCTTCTTTTGCGTATCAAAAAATCTTTTATATGCTTTATCTAAGTCTCTAAGACTTTCTTTAAGTGTTGCATTAGACGCTTCATATAACCACTCATAACCTTCTGTATTTTTAAGTTTAGTCATTTCTTTTCCTAAATTTGTAGTAGATACTTTCTTTCCAGTTTCTTTGAAATGATCTATTTGCTTTCCTAATCCCCAGTTATATATAAATCTCATGCAACCTATGTGCTTCCACATAAGCTTCTTTTGTTGCTCTGTTGGAAATAATCTTATATTAATCGCTCTTATCATCTTTTAATAACTCCTTAATCATCTTTTTGTTTATGGGAACCGACTCTACAATAACCTATTACTTTTTTATTTAGTTCTTTTTCATTTTTAATTCCTAAAAAATGATTAAGTTGTTTTTGCGAATAATACCTTGTGCCACCATCAGTTACATGACTTGGCATTAAAGAACCTTTTTTATGCCAAGCTCTTAATGTTTGTGGAGTTTTACCTATTAATTTAGCAAACTCTCCTATTGAATATTGCTTCATAGATTATCACCTCAATTTTATTATAAATGATAATCTAGTTTAATTTAATATATTTTTATATATTTATATATATTTCCTTCAACAGTGTTTTCCCCCCCAAGTCATATGTATAGCTATCGAAAAATATCCGATAGCCTATTGATTAATTATGAGCATTATAGTAAACTACTACAGTTGCTGTATCTCCTATAGCTTTTGCCCTTACTCTTGTATACTTGAGATATTTTTGTGGATCTAATATGACTGGTGTATCATCTGTTAAAGTTACTACATTTGGATCATCAATATAATCTTCCTCTACATCAGTCGGAGATATTTGTAGCCATACGTCAACAGTCCCAGCTCCACCAGTTCTCTTCACATAGAAGGATGTAACCTTCGTTTCAGAAGTATCCTCCGTTAATACTGTAACCGTAGTTCCATCTGCAATATTTGCTGCTGTTCCAATATCATCTGTAAATCCATTCCCCACTACATTAATATTTACCGTATCTGTAATTGCTTTTACTTCTGTTACATAAGTTACTGTAGATACTGTATCTACTGCGTCTACTGATGCTACATTTGTTACTTCTGTTACTGTCGTTACTGCATCTACTGCGTCTACCGATGCTACATTTGTCACTTCTGTTACTGTCGTTACTGCATCTACTGCGTCTACCGATGCTACAT
>JAOARV010000024.1 GCA_025210395.1 Marinisporobacter sp. | reverse complement strand
CTTGCATGTGTTAGGCACGCCGCCAGCGTTCATCCTGAGCCAGGATCAAACTCTCATAAAAAAGTTTTTAAATTGAACGTTTGGACTTTGCAGTCCTATTTCTGGCTTAATTTCTTACACTGTATAGTTTTCAAAGATCAATTCTTTCAAAACAACTCTCTCGAGCTGACTTTTATAGTTTATAATATTCTCATTCGTTTGTCAAGTACTTTTATTTTTTCTTTCGTACGTGACAAAATATACTATATCATAACATTCACTGCTTGTCAATATAACTGTGATCTTTTTCTAAAAGCTCTCGTTTTTTCGAGAACAGTAATTACTATAACATATATAGCATAAGTCGTCAATACAATTATTCGTTTCAAATTATTCCATCCCTATTTCATAGGTTCATAAGGATCTTCTTCATAATCAAATTCATACTTCTTCATTGTTGATTTATTTGTAAAAGTATTTTTCTTTTGCATATTCTTTAATCGATCATAATCATCCTCTTCATAATCAAAATCTCTTTTATAAAAGTTTCCTTTATTTTTTTTCATACTATTTCCCTCCTGAAGCTTATCATAAAAATATTATTCCCTATTCTTCTATAAAAAGCAAGTTTTATCTCTTGTCTATCTATTAAGTATCGGAAAACAAGATACTATTTAATCAAAATTATATGTTATCATATTATCATAAATAGCATTTCACTGAATAAAAAAAGGGGGTGCATCCTATGGAAAAAGGATATATTCACGTTTATACGGGTAACGGAAAAGGAAAGACCACAGCAGCACTAGGTCTTACTTTAAGAGCATTAGGCGCAGGAAAGAAAATTTTCATTGCCCAGTTTGTAAAATCTATGGCGTATAGTGAAATAAAAGCATTAAAAAAATTAGATCATGTTCATGTGTCTCTTTATGGACATGGTTGCTTTATTGAAAAAGCACCAACACAAGAAGATCTATTAGCAGCACAAGAGGGATTAGAAAAGGTAAGAGAAATTTTGAAAAAGGAAAAATATGATTTAGTAATTTTAGATGAAATTACTATTGCTATATTTTTCAAACTTCTTTCTACCCAAGACGTTTTATCTTTACTAGATGATAAACCTGATACTACAGAGTTAGTAATTACAGGTAGATATTGTCCAGAAGAGATTATCTCAAAAGCTGATTTAGTGACAGAAATGAAAGAAGTCAAACATTACTATACACAAGGAGTTTTAAGCCGCGAAGGAATTGATAAGTAAATTTGATTATTAAAAGCACATGGATTTTGATTTTCCATGTGCCCTTTTCTATGTCATCTTTAATATGTTTCCAAGAAATTGTTTAATATATTGATCAGGTACAGCCATATTTAGATTCTGCCCCTCTAAGCCTGATGTTGTAATTCCTACTAATTTTCCATACATATTAATTAAAGCACCCCCTGAGCTTCCTGGCGAAATAGGGGCTGTTATTTGAACCATTTTTATATAATCAAATTCTCTAAATCCTGATACAATCCCATCTGAAATCGTATTAAATAACCCTAAGGGACTGCCTATCGCTACAATTTTCTGCCCTCTTACCAAATCCAAATCCTTTTCATTCACCTCTATAGGCTTTGTTCTCTTATCTACTTTTATAAGTGCCAAATCATAATCCGTATGATATTTGATAATATTATATATCATGTACTCGTTTTTATCATTTTCAAAAATTACACCAAATAATACGCCTCTATGTACTACATGAAAATTCGTTACTATAAATCCATCTCCACTAATAACAACACCTGACCCTCTACCAATTAATTGCTGCTTTTCATCATATACATTAATCATTACTACTGACTCTGCTAATCTTGCAATTTCTTCATAACTTTTTTCCCTTAGATCTTTTATACTTGCTAGGTCTTTATTTATTTTTCTCTCAAAATTTATAGATTTACGAGGCTCCTTCTTAGACGTTTCTACCTTAGGTGGATAGTTTATTTTCTCTCTATTACAATCTATTGGAAATGGTATGGTCGTAGGATGTAATTTCCTAGCCTTTACAATATTTGAGTAATCATTTACTTGAGGAATTAATACATCTATGTCTTCTTTAGGATTAATATAAAGTACATCACACCCTAATTTAGATAATAATATCAAAAAATATAATTCATGTTCTTTTATCTCTCCATAAAATATGACTTTATGAACAATATCTGTATTATATTTATCTTCAAAAATCTCCTTTAGGTATTGATTCATCCAAAATAATAATTTTATTCCAAAATTTTTTCTAATGGTGTTGCTTTTACCCATGTTATTCTTATCATATAAATCCAATACTTCTTTAAAAGATAACTTTTTCGTCCATTCTAAACATTCATTTTTTATTTCATATCCCATATTTAAGTTAGATAGCTTATAGGGCTTTTTATCTATTTGATTTTCAAAATCAAGATAATCATCCATCATCTTCTTTATTTTTTCTACTTCATCTATATTTAAAGCTTTTTCTAGACCTTTTGTGAATAAAATATAATTTGCTTCTCTAGCTTTTAAATATTGATCCAATTCTTTTAACTCATGAATATATTCCTCCTGATTATTATTCATTCCTATATATCTGCAAAAAAGAACTGATTTATTAATACTTCCCTTT
Organism: Marinisporobacter sp.; assembly: GCA_025210395.1. Lineage (GTDB taxonomy): Bacteria > Bacillota > Clostridia > Peptostreptococcales > Thermotaleaceae > Crassaminicella. Next base: position 119,398 of record JAOARV010000024.1, on the reverse strand, counting down.
AAAGCTTTACTTCTTTGGGTATTAAACATACATTTTATATCTTCAAAGGGTTTTTTCGTTTTCATTATAGTAGTTTTTAAAGGCTTCGCTTTTGTAATCATTTCATTTCACTCCAAAACATTTTTATATTTCCATTTTATCATTTTGGGACTATAAAAACTTAGAAATGAAAAAATACAATAAATAGGAATAAAATTTTTATTCCTATTTATATTATTTCCCCATCCCCAAAATTTAACTATACCCTATGTGTATTCTATTTTTCATATTTCTCCGTTTTCCTTGTACCAATGCGTTATCAGCGATTGTGAATATTTCATCCATCAAAGGAACTGTTTCTGGATAAGAAGCAACACCTATAGTTACTGTAACATCAATACCTATCTGTTTCATAATCTCAAGCTGTCTCACTTTTTGTCTAAAGTCTTCTAGTATTACCTTCGCTTCATCTAATTTCATAATCAAAATAATTACAAACTCATCTCCCCCATACCTAATTACATCACCTTTATATTTTTTTACAGTATTAATTGCTAAATTACTTACTTCTACTAATACTTCATCTCCCTTTTCGTGCCCAAATAAATCGTTTACTTTTTTAAAATTATCTAAATCAAATACAGCAAGGGTATAATACTTCTTATTCATATTTATATCTAACATAAGTTTTTCTAAATAATTTCTATTGTAGCACTCTGTCAAGCTATCCTTATTCGTCACTTCATTAACTTTTTCAAACACTCTAGCATTTACAGTAATGGTACTGATCTGGACAGACAATATTTCAAAAAAATCTATTGTACTCTGATTAAAAAAATCTTTATCTTTATGCTCTACGACAATAATTCCCGTTCGCTTTTTCAATCTAAAATCCTCTAAAGGCGCTATTAATATAGAGTGTACATTTTTTCCTTTGCAAAAATTTATTTTATTATGACTTACATCAAATACTGATGTTTGTTTGATCTTTAATAAAAATTCAGGTAATTCTTCTTCACTTACTTTATATTCATTCCCACTATATACACTTCTAGAATAACTTGTATATCCTACATCTTCTTTTAGCCATATTGTACAAGTATCTACTCCCATAATACCCATAATAATATCTGTAATTTTCTTCATTGCATTTTTAAAAGAATCTACAGTTCCAGATACTTTTATAGCTTGACTTAAAATCCAGATCATCCCTCTACTTTTTTGAAGTTCTTTACTCAGTTTACTATTTTCTTTTTTTAATTTTTCATTTTGAAATACAAGCTCATCCTCTAAACTATTAATGTCTTTCGTGTTTTGATTTATTTTATTACTAACTCCATCCATAGTTTACGCCTCCAAAACCTTATCCACCTATTCCGCCATCCTCTTTACAACATCTACTTTTTCCTTTGTTTCGACATACTTTTCTTTTTTCCGTATATATTCTATATTATACTCTATTTGTAAATTAAATTATATGTATCTTTACATGTTTTTTCAATATATAAAAAATCATGCAATTTCAGACTTTTCTATTCTGAAATTACATGATTTTTATTACGCCTATAGAACTTCTCAATAATATCAAATTTTAAGGACTCTATCGTTAGAAAGCAGGTATGTGATCGCTATTCCTTTATTTCCTGACTTTAAAAATCTCAAAGTCTCCTTTTATTTCTTTTTCTATCTCTTCTAATTTTTCTATATCATAAGGATGAAGTTTATTTTCTCCTACTAATACCGTCTCCCCATCCCTAAAGTTTTGTATAGAATACCTTTTACTTCCCTTTAAATATTTTGCAATCTCTAAAATATCTTCCTTTGTAAGTAATTCTTTACACACAGTTGTTCGAAATTCATAATCTATGTCTGATTTTTTTAAAAGATCAATACTCTCCTTTATAGCTTCCATATTTACTTTTATTCCTGTAACAGCTTCATATTTATGAAAAGGTGCTTTTATATCCATAGCTACATAATCTACTATTTTTTCATCTATAAGTTTTTTCACTACATTTGGATTTGTACCATTCGTATCTAGTTTTACTAAGTACCCTGTATCCTTTACTCTTTTAGCAAAATCATATAACCCTTCATGTAAAGTTGGTTCTCCCCCAGAAATACATACAGCATCTACAAATTTTTTTCTTTTTTTCAAAAAAGGAAATATTTCATCATGATCAATAGTTTTCCCCTTGCCCTTCACCAAATGATAATTATGACAATATTTACAGAGCATATTGCAGTTTGAACAAAAATAAAGAATACTGATCTTATCAGGATAATCAATAAAAGATGCTTTTTCTTGTCCTATGATCTTCAATACTCCCCACCCCTTGGTTCATAAATTTAGGCAAGGTTTTCACCTTGCCTTTAATTTTATTTTATTAGTTTTTAGCCAATCTTTATATCTATTTTATTTTGTTTATGTTCTAAGCTTTTTATATGAGAAAATTCTTTCCTATCTTTAAATTCTTCTTGTTTTCCTTTATTCCATGCTTGGACAGGTCTATGAAAGCCTACTACTCGTGTCCAAACCTCTGCTTCCTTCCCACAATGAGGACACGTAAAATGTTCTCCTGACAAATAACCATGTTCCTGACAAATAGAGAATGTCGGAGTTATAGTAATATAAGGAATACTGCTATTTTCCATAACTCTTTTCAATAATAGTTTACAAGTTTCTATACTATCAATTTCCTCCCCTAGAAATCCATGTAGTACAGTTCCCCCTGTATATAGGGTTTGTAGCTTTTCTTGAAGCTCAATAGCTTCAAAAATATCTTCTGTATATCCTACGGGAAGCTGTGTTGAATTTGTATAGTATGGTTCATCTTTTCCTTGTGTAAAGATATTTTGATACAGCTTTTTATCAAGCCTTGCAAATCTATAGCTTGCCCCTTCTGCTGGAGCTGCTTCAAGGTTCCATAGACTTCCCGTTTCTTCTTGGAATATTTGAATGACTCTATTCATAAATTCCATAATTTCAACAGCAAATTCATTACCTTCTTCCGTTGTAATATCTTCTCCTAATAGATTTACGCAAGCTTCATTCATGCCATTTAAGCCGATTGTTGAGAAATGGTTCTTAAAGTATTCTCCTGTACCATCCTTCACTCCCTGAAGATAGTATCTTGAATAAGGGTACAGTCCTGCATCCATATATTTTTCTAGAACAATTCTTTTGCTTTCACATATTTCCTTTGCAATCTCCATTAACCCTCTCACTCTACGCTTGAATTCTTCTATAGAATTTGCAGTATATCCGATTCTAGCCATATTTAATGTAACTACATTAATAGATCCTGTTAATGGGTTTGCACCAAATAATCCTCCCCCACGTCTTCTAAGCTCACGATTGTCAAGTCTCAAGCGACAGCACATACTCCTTACATCCTCAGGAGATAAATCAGAATTTAAGAAGTTTGCAAAATATGGTGTTCCAAACTTTCTTGTCATCTCCATAATAGCTTCAACCGGTTCAGAGTTCCAAGGAAAATCTGGTGTGATATTTACCGTAGGAATTGGGAAACTAAAAGCCCTTCCTGCTCCATCCCCTTCCATCATTACCTCGCAAAACGCCTTGTTGAATAGATCCATTTCCTTTTGGAATTCTTTATAAGTTTTATCCATTCTTTCTCCGCCAATGATTACTGGCTGATTTTTAAGTAGTGGATGGGGTATAATGTCTAATGTAACATTTGTAAAGGGTGTTTGAAACCCTACCCTTGTAGGTACATTTAGATTAAATATAAATCGCTGAATTGCCTTTTTTACTTGATCATATGTAAGATTATCATAATAAATAAAAGGCGCTAAATAAGTATCAATGCTAGATACAGCTTGTGCCCCTGCTGATTCCCCTTGAAGGGTGTAAAGTAGATTTACAAGCTGTCCAAGAGCTGACTCTAAATGTCTTGGCGGCTTTGATTCAATCTTTCCTTTTGCTCCTCTAAAACCACTTCTTAAAAAAGCTTCCAAATCCCATCCACAGCAATAAGGAGCTAAAAGTCCTAAATCATGGATATGTAAATCCCCTCTGATGTGGGCTTCTCTCAATTCTTTTCTATAGATTTTATTGAGCCAATACTTTTTTGTAATACTTTCTACAATATGATTATTAAGCCCCTGAAGACTAAATCCCATATTGGCATTTTCGTTTACTCGCCAATCCTCTAGATTTACATATTCTTCAATCATTCTTTCTGCATCCATAAATAAATTCTTTACTTCTCGAATTTCTTCATGTCTCTTCCTATAAATAATAAAAGCCTTTGCTGTTTTAGCATGGCCTTCCTCGATTAATACCTTTTCTACAATATCTTGAACATCCTCTACAGATGGTATACTTGCTCCATATGTTTCATGTATAATTTCAACCACCATCTTTGCAAGCTTTGTAGCTACCATTTCATCTTTTCCACCTACAGATTTTGCAGCAGCAAAAATAGCTGATTTAATTTTATAACTATCAAAATCAACGATTTCTCCATTTCTCTTTTGAACCTTCGTCACGGACATGTTACCCCTCCTATTGTGGTATCTTCGAAAACATGCACTATATATTGTATATTATGCATCATTGTCCACCTTTATGACAATAATGCTATGGGACTAATTCTTATGGATTTTAAACCCTTTTGATATAAATTCTCTATGTTTCTCTTATGTTCTTAGTTTTATAATTTCCTAGTCTTTTATGAAAAATATAAAAGGATATGCATTTGCATATCCTTACTTTGTAAATATATAAGGTTCCTTACTCCATTTCTCTAGGAGCTCTTTCTCTTCTTCTTTTATATATCCCATTTCTATAGCTATAGGAAGAAGAACAGAATAGCTCGTCAATGTTTCATATGGAATTTTTTCTTCATCAAAAACATCATCTACTTTAGAAAACCCATAAGTAAAGATTGCTACAACGCCTAATACCTCTGCTCCTATATTCTGTAGCGCCTTTACAGCTTTCATAGAACTGCCACCTGTTGATAGTAAATCTTCAATGACTACTACCTTTTGACCACTCTTTACAATTCCTTCGATTTGATTCCCTTTTCCATGCTCCTTTGCAGAGCTTCTCACATATGCCATAGGTAAATTCATCTTCTGGGCAGTCCATGCAGCATGAGGAATACCAGCTGTTGCTGTTCCTACTAAAACCTCTGCTTCTGGATATTTTTCCAAAATTAAATCTTTAAATCCTTCCCCAATCAAATCTCTTACTTTAGGATAACTCATGGTTAAACGATTATCACAATAAATAGGAGATTTTATTCCTGATGCCCAAGTAAATAATTCCTCTGGACTCTTTATAGCTACTGCTTGGATTTCTAAAAGCTTTTTAGCAAGTTCTTTTTTCATATTCATCTTTTCGTCCTCCCTTGTTAGCCTCTCTGGACTATTTTTAAAGGTTTTTTACCATAACAATTTTATCACGCTATCATTACACTGTCAATTTATCCTGATATATAAAACATCTTATATGCTGTGGATAACTTCTATTTTCTCGTCTTTTATCCACTTTTTATCTTTCCGATGTTCAGCTCTGCTGAACAAGTTCACTCACCATCTATTTTATCTTTCTTCCCTCGAATAAGAAAGTCCTAATCCTGCTGGTGCTGCTATATTTCTATTTCCAGCTTTAGCAGATATAAAGATCAATACACCTACAGTAAATAGGTATGGCATCATTTTCATAAAAAATGGAGATATGGTAAATCCTAAGGTCTGTGCACGATAGCCTAAAATATCTAATCCTCCAAAGATATAAGAGCCAATAAGGGCCCTTGTTGGATTCCACAAAGCAAAGATCACTAAGGATACAGCAATCCATCCTCTTCCTGCTGTCATATTCTCAAGCCATGCAGGTGCATAAGCAAGAGATAAATAAGCTCCACCTGCTCCAGCAAAAACTCCTCCAATAAATACATGTAGGTACTGGATTTTACTTACAGATATCCCCACAGCATCTGCTGCCCCTGGATTTTCTCCAACCGCTTTTAACTTTAATCCCATGTTGGTTTTATATAAATAAATTCCTACAGCAATTACCATTATATAGCTAAGGTATACAAGGAAATCCTGTTCAAAAAATATAGGTCCTACAAAAGGAATTTTTGAAAGAATAGGAATTGCTATTTTTTCAAATTTTACAGGTGCAGGGATTCCGATCATACTTTTTCCAATAAAGCTACTGAGTCCCGTTCCAAAAATGGTAAGGGCTAAACCACTTACAACTTGGCTTGATTTTAATGTGATGGTTAAAAATCCATGAATCAAAGAAAAAAGTCCTGCTGCGAGCATTGCAGCTATAAATCCCATCCAAGGATTATTCGTAGCAACTGCCACTTTAAAACCACATACAGCCCCTATGAGCATCATTCCTTCAACACCTAAATTCAAGTTTCCAGATTTCTCACAGATAATTTCTCCTAAAGCTGCATAAAGAATAGGCGTTCCAGCAATAACTGCCGCTGATAATGTACTAATCACAATAGCTTGGTTCATTGATCTTTGCCTCCTTTTTAGAGAAAAATCTTTTATCTAAGCTTACACGATATTGGGTAAAGAATTCTCCACCTAATACGCAAAATAATATGAGTCCCTGAAGCATTAAAGCAATAGACGCTGGTAATCCACTAGTTTGTACTGCATATCCACCTACGATTAATCCTCCAAACAAGAAGGATACAAAAACAGCTGCAATAGGATTTAATCTTGCTAACCAAGCAATAATAATCGCACTATAACCATATCCTGGAGAAAAATGAGATTGAAGTCTATGAATAATTCCTGATACCTCTGTCATTCCTGCAATTCCTGCAATTCCTCCACTCACTAATAAAGATAATATAATATTTCTTGCTACATTCATTCCTGCATATTTTGCTGCGGTGCTATTTTCTCCTGCAACTCTTAGTTCATATCCCCATACAGTTTTATTAAGGACCATATATAGAATAAAAGCCATAAGTAATGCAATAACAAGTCCCATATGAACACGCGTATTTCCAAAGGTCCGTAAGAATGCAGCCTGACTAAATTCCTTTGTAATAGGAAAATTAAACCCATCTGGATCTTTCCATGGTCCAAAAACAAGATAATCTACTGATAAAATCCCCACATAATTCAACATCAAGGTAGTAATCGTTTCATTTGTTCCCCAAAACGCTCTAGCAATAGCAGGGATCATTGCCCAAAGAGCACCACCTAAAAACCCTCCTATCAACATCATAGGAATCAATACAAGGGATGGTAAATGCCCGAAATTTAATGCAATACCACTTGCAACAATGCCTCCTGCATAAATTTGTCCCTCTGCTCCAATATTCCAAAGCTTCATACGAAAAGCAACAGATACAGCTAAAGTAGCAATCAAAAGGGGAATTGCCTTTACAACGGTTTCATTGATCCCATAAGTAGAACCAAAAGCCCCATCCACCATAGTAAGATAAGTTTGTATAGGGGAATGTCCAGAAAACATTAGAAATATTGCCCCTATAATCAAAGCAAGGAAAATACTACCTGTCCGTATGCCGGCTAGAGCATAGGGACTACTTATATTTCTTTTATCTATTTTTAATAACTTTGTCATCCTTTTCTCCTCCTAACCCACTTGCCCACTGAGCATCATCATACCAATCTCATCCATAGTTGTTTCCCCTGGTTTTACAATCCCTGTAACCGTTCCACCTTCTAATACAACAATTCTGTCTGACAACCTTAAAATATGCTCTAAATCTTCAGAGATAAATAATACAGCACATCCTCCATCTCTTTGTTTTAGTAATAAATCATATACAGCTTCTGTTGTGGCAATATCCAGCCCCCTAACAGGATAAGCTGCAATTAAAACTTTAGGGTCTTCTAATATTTCTCTTCCTAATAGGATCTTTTGTAGATTTCCTCCAGACAAGCTACTAATGGGCGCATCTATATCTGCAATCTTTATATCAAATTGCTCAACAACTTTTTTTGCCTCTTCTCTTATTTTTTTCTTCTGAATAAAGAATCCTTTTCTTCTTTTCTCTTTTCTATAATCCTTTAAAATAAGATTATCTGTAAGGTCCATACTCCCTACAAGTCCTGTACCAATACGATCTTCTGGTACAAAGCTTAGTCCCATATCAATGATTTGGCGGACTGTTTTTCCGCCCACCCCTTCACCCTCTATTTTGATAGCTCCCTCTTCCATCTTTCTAAGACCTGCGATTCCTTCTGCCAATTCCTTTTGTCCATTTCCAGAAATCCCTGCAATCCCTACAATTTCTCCTTTTTTCACCTGAAAGGATACATTTTTTAATGCTGCAATTCCCTTATCGTTATGGATGGTTATATTTTCTATAGATAAGCCAATCTCTTTTCCTTCTTTTCTATCCTTTATCTTTTTTTCAGATATAGGTTTTCCAACCATCATTTCTGTTAACTCTTTTTCATCTACTTGACTTTTTAATACAGTTCCTACCCTTACTCCTTTTCGTAACACTGTAATACGATCTGCAAGCTCCATTACTTCCCTCATTTTATGGGTAATAATAATAATGCCACATCCACTCGCAGCCATTTTTCTTAATATATCAAACAATTCCTTTATTTCTTGAGGAGTTAACACAGCAGTAGGCTCATCTAAGATCAATATATCTGCTCCCCTATACAAGGCTTTTAATATTTCTATTCTTTGCTTTTCTCCAACAGACATATGATAAACATAATCACTAGGATCAATGGACAAACCATACTTTCCCGAAAAATCTCTTATGTCCTTTTCTATCTTTTTCTTATTTAAAAATAAACCCTTTTGATAACCTAAAATAATATTCTCACTAGCTGTTAAATTTTCTACTAGCTTAAAATGCTGATGAATCATTCCTACCCCATTTGAAATGGCATCTTTTGGTGAACTAAGAATGACTTTTTTTCCATGAAGCATCATTTCTCCTGCATCTTGTTTATAAACACCTGCTAAGATATTCATCAAGGTAGATTTTCCAGCACCATTTTCTCCTAATAGGGCATGAATTTCTCCTGATTTTAGTGAAAAATCAACATTTTTATTCACCCAGTTTTCTCCAAACCTTTTACCGATGCCCTCCATAGCTACCAATAAATTTTCATTCATGTTGAACCTCCCTATTCTAGAAATCAAATCCTGTTACAACAACTATTTATAAAAACTTTTTTCTTATACCTAGTTGTTCTAACAGGCTTAGGCATAAATATTGGCACACAAAGCTAACGGTGTGTGCCAATACGAAGCTTACTTTCCTATGGTTCCTTCTACTCCTTCAACAAACCAATCCATTGAAAGAAGCTCCTCATCTGTTAATGTTTTTCCCTCTTCAACCTTTACATTTCCATCTTGATCCTTGATCATTCCTGTAAATACATCCCAATCAGTTTCCATCAATTTCTTTTTATCTTCTTCTACCATAGCTTTTGTTTCATCATCTACTAAATTTGTCATAGGCGCTAAATCTACAGTACCAGCCTTGATTCCACCCCAGTACTTCTCAGACTTCCATGTACCTTCTTGAATAGCTTTTACAGCACTTACATAATAAGGTCCCCAATTCCAAACTGGAGAAGTCAAATAAGCCTCTGGTGCAAATTGACTCATATCTGTATTGTATCCTATAGAAAATGCATTTTGTTCTTGAGCCGCTTGCTGTGGCCCTGGTGTATCTTGGTGTTGTGTAATCACATCAGCTCCTGCATCTAGTAAACTCTTTGCCGCTTCCTTTTCTTTTGCTGGATCGTACCATGTATTTGTCCAAACTACCTTTACAGTTGCCTCTGGATTAACACTTTTTACTCCTAATGTAAAAGCATTAATTCCTCTGATTACTTCTGGAATAGGAAAAGCTGCTACATAACCAATTTCATTAGATTTTGTTTTCTTGCCTGCTACAACACCAGATAAATATCTAGGTTGATACATTCTTCCAAAGTAAGTAGCTACATTCTCAGCCGTTTTATATCCTGAACAATGCAGGAAAGTAACATCTGGATATTTTTTTGCTACATTCATCACTGAATCCATATAGCCAAAGCTTGTTGCAAAAATAATCTTATTTCCTTTTTCAGCAAGCTCTGTTAATACTCTCTCTGAGTCTGAACCCTCTGGTACTGATTCTATGAAAGTCGTTTCTACCTCTGGCATATTCTCTACTAAATATTTTCTTCCTTCATCATGCGCATAAGACCACCCAGCATCCCCTACAGGTCCTACATAAACAAATGCCACCTTTAGTTGATCATCACCCTTTTTCCCTTCATCTGCTGTAGTCTTCTGTCCACATCCTGTAAAAATCATGGTGAAAGTCATTACTAAAGCTACAAACAACAATAATTTTTTTCTCATATTCCCTCTCCTTTTCATTTGTTTTATATTATTTTTTAAAAATCATTCCTTCTTTGCCCATTTTCTCAATAATTGCTAATGATTCTATCTTAAAGCCTTCCTTACGAAGCTTTTCCCCACCCTTCTGAAAGCCCTTCTCTATAACAATCCCTGTCCCTACTAGCGTTGCTCCACTATCATTGATGATCTCATTTAATGCAACTAAAGCATTTCCAGAAGCAAGAAAATCATCAATAATTAGTATTTTGTCATGCTCATCTATAAACCTTTTTGCAATCTGTATGGTATTGGTAACTCCTTTCGTAAAGGATACAACCTGACTGCTATAAACATTTTCATCCATAGTCACAGACTTTGTTTTCTTTGCAAATACCAAAGGAACATCTAAATAAGCTGCAGCCGCCATAGCTGGTGCAATACCCGATACCTCAATGGTAATCACCTTCGTAATTTCTTCCTCTTTGAATCTTTCTGCAAACTCTTTTCCTATTTCTAGCATCAATTTAGCATCAATTTGATGATTTAAAAAAGAATCTACTTTTAAAATAGTTTCTGAAAGGACTTCTCCTTCTTTTCTGATTTTTTCTTGTAAAAGTTTCATGTTTTCCCTCCATATCAAAAACACCCCGTCTCTACAGTTTCAGCCATGGTGAAAACTGCAAAAACAGGGTGCTTTTCTATACGCTAAAAAACACTAATGTTCGTGCTATTATAAACAATTTTCACTCATAGTCCTATAATTTACGGTTATAGGGTAGAAACTTCCGAGCCATATCCTCAAGATTATACGAGTTTTTATTCAATTTATTAAGTTCATTTTATACATTTCTATTTCCCTTGTCAATAGTTTCATGTTTTTTATATATAGACAATTTGGAAATTTTTATTTAATCTCTATTTTTCATATTCATAATCAATGCAAAAGCAATGGTTCCATAAGCCACAAAGCTTCTAAAATATTCACCTAATGCTGCATTATTAAATAAATTTTGTCCTGCTTGAGGAGATACTATAAAAAGGGTATGGAATAAAAATATTCCTAAAAAAGCATGTTTTATCTTTGCTTTTCTGATACTGGCTCCTCCTGCTAGAAGTGCCGCACTTGAAAATATATCTGCCTTCAAATGTCCTGTATATACATTGATCATCCCTATATTTTGAAGAAATACCAATTGCCCCAAAGCAGCTATAATTGTTGATAAAATCATGGCCTTTACTCTTATACCCTTCACATCAATTCCAATAATTCTTGCTTTTTCATCACTGTCACCAATGGCTTTGAGCCTTTGTCCAAATCTTGTATTTAAAATATAATAAATAGCGCCACCAAATAAAAGTACAAAAAAGATCATAAATAAAGGGATTTCAATTTCACCTATTTTTAAAAGCCAAAGCTTATCGATTGTATTTCTATAAGCTTCTAAATCAACCATATTCCTTACACCTATCCCCCTAGAAAGAATGATTTCTTCATTTCTTACAGGAATAAAGGTTCCAAAGCCTACTAAAAATATAAGTTGATAAATACTATTAGCCAAAAATCCAATAATAATGGTTGTAATCATCTCTTTTCCCTTCACCTTATTCAAAGCTTTTCCAATAAGATATCCAAAAATGATTGAAAAAAATATGCTCAATAAAATAGTTAATAAAATTCCTTCATATCCATCTATATGATGATTAATAACGAGGATCAAGGCTCCCTGTGTTGCCATAGCACCTACAGTAATGGCAAAATTTAATCCCATTCCAGCAGTAATTGGAATAATCAGAGCTAAAACCATGATCCCATCTCTTATAAACCTTGTAATGACTTGATTAAATACAAAAAAGAAACTAATCCCTGAAAGCTTCCATGCAATAAAGGATAGTAAAACAAAAACAAAAGGAACTATATATTCACCATTAAACAAAGGATTTTTCATAAATTGATTTAGATCTCGCCTCTTCTCCATTAACTAACCCCTCTTTCCTTTTTTAATAGTGCATATAAAATAATTGCATTGGTAATCATCATTCTAAATATTTCTGCAATTTCAGGAACTAAAAGTTCATTTGCAAGGGGAACAGATAAGAGATAAATACTTTGAAATACATATGTCCCTAATATGGCTTCAAATATAAAAGTTTTTCTCCCTGTGCTTCCTCCAATCAAAATAGCTGATACAGCTGGAAAAGCCATCATTAAAGGGGAATTATATAACTCTAAAAATCCATAGCTTTGAGCATATACACAAATACCTACCCCTGCTATTGTGGTAGATAAGATGATAGCAAAGCTTCTAGCGTTTAATATGTTGATTCCTGAAAGATATGAAAAATGCTCATTTTCTCCAACTGCAATCATCGCCCTTCCTAGCTTGCTCTTAAAAAAAGTATATATAAAAACACAAATTAAACTATAAAATATAAGCATCCCCAAAGGAATAGACACACCCTTTATTTTTATGACAAATAAAGTATCCAAAATCTTTGTAAAATATGGATTTAACCCAATTTTAGGTCGTAAGCCTGCTCCTCCTATAGGATAGAGCATCTGCCTATTTTGAAAAGGAGCTAAAGTCCAAAAATAATTCATTAAAGGAATAAATGAAAACCCTAAAAAAGTTCCTGCAATCTCTTCTCTTCCCTTTACCTTATTTAAAATAAGTCCATAAACCCATCCAAAAGCAACCCCTGTAGGAACGGTAAAAAGAATTGCACCTAAAAAGCCGGTCATTCCTGTTAATCTAAAATTGATGGCAATACACATACCTATTAGTCCACTGGTAATGCCTATAGGCAAACCAAAATTCATGCCAATTCCTGCATTGAGCATAGGGATCAAAGAAAGTACCAAAATCCCATTCATCATAAACTTTATTAGTGAATCGTTGAGCAAAAGTATTAAATCCATTTTTAAAAAATGAGCAGTGACAATCATCATACATAAAAATGCTAAAATAATCACTTGTGGTAATTTGATCCTATAATTTTTCATCCAGGGTCCCTCCTTCTCCTGATAAAGCCAATGCAAAGGCCATATCTGATGCGTCAGCTGGAAGGATTTCAAATAATTTCCCTTCACAAAGGACTGCTATTCTATCACAGATCCTCTTTAATTCTTCTAATTCACTAGATGCAATCACCATCGTTGTATCCTTTGTGCGATTGATTTGAAGCAACATACTTAAAATTTTTTCTTTCGCCGCAATATCTATTCCTCTAGTAGGCTCCGCAATAAACAAAACCTCTGGATGGATTGTTAAAGCTCTTGCAATACATACCTTTTGCTGATTTCCACCACTCAGCTCCCTCACCCATTGATTTTTAGATGAACATTTTATATCAAATTCCTTTATATACTTTTCTGTGTGTTCCTTCGTTTCCATATGATTCATAAAACCCAATGCTTTATAAAGGTTATTTTTTGAGAACATATTTTTCACTTGATTTCCTGTAAAAATAATATTTTCTTCTACACTATGCTCCATTAATAGTCCTAAATTTTTTCTATCATCAGGCAATACATATAAACCATTGACAATATTTTTTTTCACTTCCATCACATTTAGTCCATATCTCTTATAAGTAATATCCCCCGTAACCGGATACCTCCCCATAATACCATAGCCTAATGCTAACTTTCCATGACCTGAAAGACTTGTTACTCCTAGTATCTCTCCTTTATATACATTTAAATTTATTTGTTTTATTTCTTCACCATGCATTTTTACTGAAAAATCTTTGAAAGATAAAATAGCTTCTTTTTTTAATTTTCTTTTCTTCGCACAAGTTTTCTTTACCTCATATCCAATCATATCCCTTGCTAATTCATGGATAGAAATATGCTCCTTTAAATAAGTTGCCACTACTTCTCCATCTCTCAATATACTTACTCGATCACATAAATTTTTGATTTCTTCTAATCTGTGAGAAATAAACAAAATCGTTGTCCCATTTTTTGAAATTTCTTTTAAGATCTCCATCAATTTCTGTCCATCTTTTTCATTTAATACAGCAGTAGGTTCATCTAAAACTAATACCTCTAAATCCTTTTTATCCATTTCTCTTGCGATTTCTACAAACTGCTTTATATTTGTGGATAAGTTCATGATTTTAATATTTGTATCCACATTTATTCCTAATCTTTTAAGAATTTCTTTTGCATCCTTTTCATTATTTTTATGATCTATAAAGGAATAGCTTTTGCTAAGTAACCGATCTGTTGCTTTATAGGTATTTTCCCTACAAATTTTTATATTCTCAGCTATACTCATACTAGGAATCAGTGCAAATTCTTGATGAATCATCCCAATCCCCATTTTGATAGCTTCATTAGAGTTTTTGATATTTACTTTTTTTCCCTTATAAAAAATTGCCCCCTCATAGCCCCCTGTATCTTTTATAATGTCATTTCCAAATAAAATATTCATCAATGTACTTTTTCCAGAACCATTTGCGCCAATAATTCCATGAATTTCTCCTTTTTTAAAGGACAAATTAACATTTTTCAGGGCCTGTACATGATGAAAAGCTTTGCTTAAATTTTTTATTTCAAGTATGGTTTCCATCTGTTCCTCCTACTTTCATAAAACTCTTTATATAAAAATGAAAAGGCTTTACCTTCAAGCCTTTTCATCTGATCTTTAATAAAATATAGAATCCATAATCATTACAAAATAATTATCTAATTCTGGTTTTAGTTTATCAAAGCTTACACCATAACCGCTCACTTCTTTTCCTAATTTCTCTAAGTTTTCAATATTTTTTGCATCGAAATCCTTGTCTTCAATCATTTTCTTTGCAAGCTCTACTGAATATTGTGGCAAGAAAACAGATACAGATACTGGCCAACCAGATAATCTTCCAGTCATTCCTGCCTCAGCAGCTTTTTCTGAAATCATTTTGTTGATTTTATCAAAGTTTCCTGAATCTTCTTTTGATAGCTCTAATCCCATTACTGTAGGGAATGCTTGTGTTGGTGTTGGACAACATTGCTCCGCCATAAGATATTTAAGCTTTAATGCTTCATCAATGATTACTTCATACATACCACAGTTTGTACCAAATATATTTGTATCTTTTCCATATTTTTCGATTTGTCTTGGAATATCTTCTCTCAAAAATTGTTGCATAGCTGTAGGACCATTTCCTGTTTGAGGGTCAGGTGTTGTTACTTCCACAAATTTCATTCCTAATTCCTCACAAGTTTTTTTCATCATATCTTTTCTATTCACAATCACTTCTTTTGCCATATGTGTTGGGAAAGAGTAATGGATTAAAGTTTTTGCACCCATTTTATGTGCTTTTTTAGCAATCGACTCTCCTCTTTTTACCCAGTTTGTATCTAAACATACATCTATGTATTTAGACATCATATCTGGATCATCCCAAATAGGAGCTGTAATCGTAATAATATCAGGTCTTTTTTCTTTGATCTTTTGAAAAGCTGGTAATAAACCTGATTGTCCTGATGCTATAGTGATCGCTTTCATTTGTGGGTCATCTGCTAAAGATATAATTTGACTAAGCCCTGTTTCTATTTCTGTAGAAAAATTTTCTGGTAATGTAATATGTTTAACAATATCTGGATATTTTTCAACCATCATTTCAGCTGCTCTAAACTCATCTTCACTAGTAGATAATGTAGGGGTTACAATACCAATTTTGTAGCTTTCCTCTTTTTTTGTTTCTTCTACAGCAGGCTTTTCTTCTTTTTGCTCATCTGCCTTTGTTTCTTGACTACCGCATCCCGTTAGTGAAAATAATAGGAATACTGCCATCAATAGGCTAATAATTTTCTTATTCATCATACACTCTCCTCTTTATATATTTTTCAGAAAAATTTATATAAAATTTATCCAAATCAAAATCGTACTTTAACTTCACTCACTTAATAGCTCTAAAAAAGCTTCTACTCTTACTCGAATTTGCTGATGATCATGATCTGTATAATCTGTTCCAATCTGCATATAGGGTTTATTACATTCTCCTGTTACAAACCTTTTTATATCATAAGCTTCTATATTGTATGTATGACATGCTTGCCAAGTAAGCTCAATAACACCATCAATTTTATAGTCCTCTACAATTTTACTTATAATCTCTAATCTTTTAGGATTTGGACTCATACATGGACAGGCAACACTAAGATACCGCTCCCCTAAAGCCCTCATAGGATTCTCTGTTTCTTCTACTAAATTCCCTGTAGTTTTTAACCCGCCACAATTCTCCATAGCAACTACAACTCCACCACTCTCTTCAATAATATTTAATAGCTTTTTATTTGTTGTAGGACATCCTGTAAGGAGTATTCTTGGTTTATTTTTTATCTCTTGTAAAAATACAGAATTCTTTGTTCGTTCTTTGATCTTTTCTATTGCCAATTGTATCTCTTCAATCCTGCTATTTAAATTACATTCAAAGGTCACAGCACCTGTAATAGCTTCAATTTCTTTTCCATAAACTAAAGGTACTTCCCCCTTATTCAGTTCGTATACTTGATTGATGCTTTTTCTAAATTGATTGTATAATTTAATTTGCTCCCTTAGCCCTTCATCTGTAATATGGACCCCTGTCTCTTTTTCTAATAATTCCTTAATTTTATAAAGCTCCTTTAACCAATATTCTAAGCTTTCTTCTGTTTCTGCTGTTTGAGGAAGCTGTAACAAATAAAGAGGTTTCATGTTCCCTAATAACTCAAACATCTTCTTTTTCCCATCGCAGGTAGCATCCGCAAGGATATAATCAGAATAATATAAATAAGGACAACTATCTGCAAGGGCATGTCCATAACTAGATTTTACTAGTGGACATAAATTTCTTGGAAGATGTAGCTCTCCTTTTTCTACAGATTTTTGAGACCCTGCACATAAAGCCACAGGAATACCTCCTGCTGCTGCAATGATCTCTTTAGGAGTAAATGCACAATATACACCAATAATCTTTTTTCCATGGTTTCTTAACTCCATGCACTCCTCGAAAACGTTTTCTTCTATTTCACTAACATATCTATCGTCAAACATTCCCTCATACCCTTCTCTTCTAAAAATAGAATGACAAAATTTTCTTTAAATAGGATACATAATTCCACAATTTATGTCTTTTCTTTAGTGTATTATATAATTTGAACAAAACCCTTGTCTAATAGAAATATTTTATAAGTTACGCTTCTATTATTCTTTTTTTTTATAACTTGAATCTTTTTCTTTGCATAAAAAGACAACCTTACGGGATCATAAGGTTGCCTTCTTAATTGATTACTGACGTTCATTACTTTTTGATCAATTGATTGAAAATACTAGGTTTATTTTAAAGCATCTTGTGAATATTTATTCGCTGCATTCCACAATAAATATTCTTCTACACCATTTTCTTCTAAAGCTCTAATTTGATCCTTGACTTGTTTGGGTCCATATTTAATATATCCTTTTACCCAGCTAGCTGTAAAGTCTTGAATCCAAGGTCTTATCCTTGCAGGCGTCTCAATATTTTTATTTCTTGAAATAGAATCCTTGATCCCTTGGTATACGGTTTCATAAGGATAAGCATCTGGAACAGATAAATTATACGTTCCATTTGCATAATGACTTGGATACATCATAGGAGATACATAATCCGTTACATTGCTTACAGCTTCCCAGTATTGACCAAGTCCCATATCATCAGCAACAGAACCTACTAATCCGAATATATCTGCACTAATATAAACTTCCTCTTTTGAAAGCTCTCTATAAGCTTGTTGTAAGAAATGTTGGATGGTCTGAGGCTTACTATGGTCTTCAATCACATTTCTATAATCTAACACTTTATCAAGCTTATTTCCATTAGATGCAGGAAAACGAACATAGTCAAATTGGATTTCATTAAACCCTAATCTTGCAGCTTCCTTTCCTACTTCTATATCATAGCTCCAAAGCTCACGATCATGAGGTGACGCCCATCTTAGCTTATCTCTACTTACAAAGGTTTTTCCTGTTCTTTTATCAAGAATGGCTCTATCAGGATGCTGCTTTGTATAAGTAGGATCTTTAAAGGTAACAATTCTTGCAATGGTATAAATTCCATTGTCTTTTAAAATTTGCATTCTCTCTTGGAATTTTTCAATACTTATTCTTGCTCGATCATTAGCCTCAGGAGAATATTTAGCTGCTGCATCTGTTGGGAATAGCATAATTCCATCATCATCTTTTACATCTATAACAAAGGCGTTAATTTCTGTCTCCTTAGCAAGCTTTAAAAGTCTTTCAAAGCCTTTCCCTATAAAAGAATGCTCTGTCATGTAAACCCCTTTTACCTTCACCCTTGGATTATTTTTATATTCATCTGCCTTTTGTTGTGGGGAAAAATCTAGTATTCTTAATGATTCGCTTAACAATTCCGTACGATCCTTTACTGTATAATCAGATTTGATCCATCCATTTTTTTGTCCTTCCACTGTCTCAAAGGAAATTTTATACCAAACATCACCCTTCTCCGTTTTTTGTTCTTCAACAACTTCAACACCACTTCCCTTCATGAAGCTATCTATAATAGGAGACTCCTTTGTAGCTTCTTGACGTACATTTAGCTTGCTAGCACTAATATAAACAACATTTTTTTGTTCTTCTTTTTTATTTTTTTCTGATGCAGTTTTTTCACTACCTGCATTTTGATTTTCTTCATAAACCTCTTTCGTAGTGGTCTCCTCTGCCTTTGAATTTGGTGCCTGGCATCCACTAAGCATCATGGTGCTTCCCAGCGTTAGCGCAATTACTGCTGCGACTAAAATCTTCTTATTTTTATTCATTAAGACACCTCTCCCTTATGTTTTACTCTATTATACCATGATGTGACAAAAAACTTATCTATTTATTCCCATGAAAATTTTACTATCTTCTTTTATCTCTGTAAAGTTTTCCTCATTTTGCCCGGTCTTATACTAAATTCTTTATCAGTAAACAAAATATGTTATATTCTCCATTTTAAAAAACATAGTATTTACTTTTTACAATTTAAAGTTCTCAATATTTTTTTTCATGGAACTAGCAATCCTACCCAATTCTTCACTCGATCTGATCATCTCTTCCATAGATATTTTTTGTTCTTCTGTAGAAGCATTTACTTCTTCCGTAGATCCTACTGATTCTTGAGATACCATCGAAATATTTTCGATTGCTGTAAATGTTTTTATTTTATTCTCATCAATTCGCTTTAATGCATTTACAAGTTTTTCAAATTGTACAATTACCGTTTTTGTTGCATTTTCTATACTATCATAAGAAATAACCGTTTCATCTAAATAGCCATTTACATTTCCAACGATTTTTCCAGCCTTATCCACATTGTTATTTGTAATCTTAATTTTATCTGTCATCGTACCAAGTATACGCGATATATTCCCTGTGGCATTTTCAGTCTCTTCTGCTAACTTTCTTATTTCATCTGCTACAACTGCAAAACCTCGTCCTACCTCTCCTGCTCTTGCTGCTTCAATAGATGCATTTAGTGCTAATATATTCGTTTGACTTGCAATATTTGAAATGGTACATAAAATATCTACAATAGATTTTGATTGATCTGCTAGCTCCTCTGTATTATTTTTTACTTTTCCTGAAATTTCAATATTTAACTCAAACTCCATCTTAAGCTTTTCCACCATATCCTTACCATTTAGTATTTCCCTTTTCATTTGATTTGTACTATCATCAACTTCTTTTGCTACTTGTTGAGACTTTGTAATCAATCCACCTAATTCTGATAGCTCTCTTACCGCGCCTTCAGATTCTTGTGCTTGTATATTTGCACCCATAGCAATCCCTTCTACAGATTTTGCTACTTCTTCCATGGCCATAGCATTTTCATTAATCGTATCAGAAAGTATCTGGGAAGAGTTTGTCAATTCTGTTGCATATTCTTGTATTTCTACAACATCCTTCTTCATATTTTCAGAGATTATATGAAAAGCTCTTCCCAAGTCACCAAATTCATCTTTACTCCTCATGAATTTTTCAGGAACTTTCTTGGTTAAATCTAATTTAGATATGGTCATGGCATGCTCAGTTGCTAATATAATTGGTTTTACAAATACATTTCCTATAAAATAAATAATGATGATGGCAAAAATAATCATTCCAACACTCATCCATATTAAATTATTTCTAAGCTTAAAAACATCTGCAAGTAATTCTTTTTCTGGTGCGGTTACAGCTATACTCCAACCTGTATTCCCAATAGGGTGGTAACCACTATAGTATGTATTTCCTTTATATATATATCCTTTTGTTCCACGTTCTCCCATTATCATTTTTTCAATGATTTCAGCTAATTGTATTAATTCATTGTTATTTTGGGCTATTTCAATAATATTATCTTGTCTCTTAACTGCTTCTATATCTGGATGTGCAATGGTCGTACCCTTATTATTAACAATAAAAGCTCCACCACTTGATTTCAATTTAATATTCTTGATTGCATTGCTAAGATATTCAGGCTCAACATATCCTACTACAACTCCTTCTATACCATCTCCCTTTATAGGTGCAGCTACAAAGAATTCAAGTTTTCCTATAGCCTCACTAAATAACAAATCACTAAAATATGCTTTTCCTTTCATAGCTTCTTTGAAATATCTTCGATCTTTCACATTAGCTGTTTTTTCACTAATATCGTGTGCATTCCCTTCCTGATCAATAATAAACATGCCTGCAAAAATTTTGTTTCTCCCAACCTCAAATTTCATAGCTTCTTTCTGTTGCTTCCAATCCCAAGATTTGATTGCATTTCGATTGGCAATCCCCTCCATTATGGTTTCTGCCTTCGTTAATTCTGATTCTATATACTTACTATAGGCTCTAGCTATTTCTACTAATTCTTCATCTACGGTTCCCTGTAGCGCTGTTATAGATGAATTTGATGCCATTCCCCCAAGACCCCCACTGATTAAAACAATTATACTTGCAAAATAAGCTATCAATTTAAATTTAATACTTTTAAACATTCAGATGCCCCCTTTTAAAGCTCCTTTATATTATAAAAAATTCCCATGTAGCTAATGGCATATGCTCATTTCGCAAATTTTATTACAAAAGGATCTTTTTGTAATAAAACTTACTCAAAATAGTCAAACATTTGCTTTCTCAATCATAAGTGATCCACAGATTCTAATTTTTATCATTTCCTAGAGAATAAAAAGTATTAATTTCTGATGAATTCTTCAAATATCTTGAATATACTATCTCCTCCGTTCCTTATAATTTGAATTTTGAAATAGTTTCTTGTAACTCTTGAGCTAATTCTGAAAGATTCTCACTAGCATTAGCCATTTCTCCTATAGAAGCTGATTGTTCCTGTATTGACGCAGCTGCCTCTTCAGTACTTGCTGCGTTCTCCTCAGCAATTGCAGAAAGGGACTGGATTACATCCATAATATTTGATTTTCTATTCTCCATTTCTTCTACCACTGTACCCATTCTTGCTATTATATCTTCTGCAAAAGAAATAGCTTTAGATATTTCCTTATATTTATACTCTGTTTCATTTACACTCTCCGCTTGTTTTGCACCAGCAAGCTCTACTTCTTTCATCTTTTTCACTGCATCTGAAGAATTTGTAATCAATTCATTTACTGCATAATCAATTTCTTTTGTAGAATGAGTAGATTGCTCTGCTAATTTTCTTATTTCTTCTGCTACTACTGCAAAACCTCGTCCAGCTTCTCCAGCTCTTGCCGCTTCAATTGCAGCGTTTAATGCTAACAGATTTGTCTGTTCAGCAATAGATGCAATGACTTCACTAGCTTTTCCTATTTTCTCTGAACTCTTATTTGTTTCTTCTATAATCCTAAAGATCTCACTAGCAGATTGTCCTCTTTCCCTCGTTTTATGTGTCAAATCATTGATAACTACCAATCCTTCATTGATTAAGTCATTTACATTATCATTTGCACGATTTACATCACTCATATGTATATAGTTCTGCTTAATTAAATCTCCCAAATCATTAATTTTTCCAACGCCATTCTCTGTATCCTGAGCTTGATCCATAGATCCTTTCGCCAATTCGTCAATCGTTTTTGATACTTCCTCAGAACTAATTGCTGCTTGTTGAAAGGTGGCTGTTAGTTCTTCTGAAGATGCAGAAACTTGACCTGCTACGTCCTGTATTTTTCTAATTAATTCGATAAAATTAGCTTGCATTATTCCTAATGCTCGCATCATTTCTCCTGTTTCATCTTTTCTTTTTAATAGCTTCGTTAATGGATGCTTTTCATCAAAAGCAAGCTCATATTTTGATAATTTAAGGATAACATCACAAAGTATAAGTATTGACTTTACAACATATTTACTATTGTAGTATAGAATACCTCCCATAATTAATACTCCAATAACTGCACTCATTATCATCAGTTCAATCATATGATTCGTTTTTGCCATTAACTCTTTTATAGGTATGATCGTTGTATAAGACCATTTCAAATCACTGCCTTTAAACTGGATAGGTGTATAAAATTTATAAACATCCTGTGCCATACTAGTTGACCATGATGTATTCATAAATTTATCTCCCTTACGAATCTTTTCTAAATATCCATTTCCTGCTTCTCCTTCGAATTCTCCACCTATTTTATTGACTCTTCCTTTTTCTGGATGGGCTAAGACTACACCCTGATCATTCACTAATCTACCAAATCCATTCTCAAAAAATTTGACACTTTCATTTATGTCAGCTAATTTTTCTAAAGATATATCTACTCCTGTAGCACCATAAAATTTACCCCCTATAATAATGGGTTCGCAAAATGTAATAGCTATTATTTCTTTGCCCTCTGTTTCATAAATTTGAGGTGGGGTTATATAACTTTTCATAGTACTTTTAGGAATTGAATAAGCTACTCTTTCATCTACATCATTACATTTTCCTAAAATGTAACGATCCCCTTGCTTTTCTAAAACAGATAGAAACCTTCCGTTTTCATCACACCCAGGAGTATTCATATAATTTTCATCCTTACCATCAAAGCTATTAGGCTCCCACGCAACCCATGCATGTATATAATTGGAATTATCTAATGCATCTTTTAATAACTCATTTACAACTTTTCTATCCGTACCACCACTTTTTTTCATACTTTCTAATGTTTTTGCAATAGCTTTCGCCTCAAGCATAGCATGATCAAGTATATCTTCCATTTCTTCAGCAGTACACCTTGTTTCCAATTCAATTTTTTCAATACTATTTTGCTTCACATTTGAATACGTATTAGTCATTAAAAATCCTATGATTAGCCCTGATATAATGACCATACTTCCTAAGTTTAAAAATATTAATCGTGTTTTAAGCTTCAACTTAAATTCCTCCTATCATTTAGCTATTGTTCTTCTTTTTCAATACCTAGTTTGCTATACATATTTTTATAGAATATAAATTTAAAATTTAGATAAACATAGAATAGCTCTTCTAATTTGTCCATTATTATACCATAAATAATTGATCAAGATTGTAGAAATTTGTAAATAAGTGAAATAAAATGTAAATATTCCTCGTTTTTAAAAACCTTCCTTATTTTATACATGCAATAAACTATTTAGATGTTCTACAGCTTATATAACCTATCTATTTTTTTAAGTCAGAAATTTCATAATCCTTGTGTGTATAGAGATTTCCTATGATAGATGGGGGAATTCTGAATTTGATTTATGATCTGTCCCTTGAAATAATTAGATTCATCAACGGTATTTTAAAAAACAAAAAAAGAGAATGCTCGGAGTTTATCCTAACTTTCTCTTTTTATATTTCTTCATATGCAATTTATCTTAATCTATCTGATCTAGCATCCGTCCAAAAACAAGCTTGATCAAGGATTATATATTTCCCACCTTCTGCTTTATTCGTATACCATTATAATTGATTTTAAAACCCTTCCTTTAAAAGGATTTTACCACACATTTTTTTATAGGCAAAAATACAGTCATGACTGTTCCAACCCCTGTATAGCTTTCTACAGTAATATTCCCTTTATTTTTATAGATAATTTGTTTTACAATATTAAGACCATATCCATGTCCTTGCCCGTTTTTTGTAGAATAACCTTTTTCAAAGATCTTTTCATATAATTTCTCAGGTAATATAGGATAGGAATTTCCTATCAAAATGACACATGACTCTTCATGCTCAGCAATATCTATTGTAAGAACCTTCTCTTCCTCTTTGCAATTTTTTAATTCATCAATAGCATTATCTATCAAGTTAAATAATACTGTACAAAGGTCTAAAGAATCTATATATAAATCTTCTAATGAAGTACTAATATCCAACTCAACCTTTATTCCATTATTCTCTGCAATCGTACATTTTCTTCCTAAAGTAGCTGCTACTTCAATATTTTTAATTTTAGATATGGAAAAAACACTCTCTACCTTTTGAGAGATTTTAAAAATATAATCTAATGCCTTTTTATTTTGTCCTACTTGAAGCATCCCCGCAATTAAATTTAAATGATTGATAAAATCATGCTTTTGTCCTTGCAGTGCATCAATAACTTCCCTAGAGTTGTTTAGCTTTATGATGTTCTCTTTCTCTGCTTTTAAAAATTTTAAAACATAAAAGATACAAATGATTGCACTAATTCCAAGAATATTGATTATGATTCCCATATAATAAGAGTATTCAAAATTAACAACTACGTTATTCATCAGTTTTAGGATTGTACCATTCGTTAAAAACATCACAACAAAACTTTGTAATAATATTAAACTTATCAAGATGTATGCTCGAGTAGAAATCTTCATATAAATCATCCTTATCCTTTATTTTCATGAAATTGCTTAAAATCAATCAGCGTAAATTTGAAAACATATCCTATTAAAAATCCAATAATCAATAATATATCTGATAATAGAATCCCTACCAATAATCCACCTAGCTTAAAGATTAAAGTTTGAGAATCTAATTTAAATAATTTTAAAAATGGAAAGAAAAATACACCCTCTCCCCATAATAACAATAAAAAGCTAATAAATCCAGCAATGATACTATCTAATATTCTCTGTTTTCCAATGAATCTAATTAATATTATAAAACAAATAAACAATATAAACATATGGGTGCCAAAAGGAATATTATTTTGGATGTAGAAGCTTCGAATAACGTATACGATCAAACTATGTATTATAGAAATAATGACTATTTTTTTAAGATCAAGACGTATCCCCATAAGACCTAAACCTGCTCCTACCATAAAAAAGCCTTCCATAAAATAGCTTATTATCTTTTCAATTATATCCATATACTCTTCCTTTCATCTTATGAGTAATTAATAGCAATAGAGCATTGCTCTATTGCTATTAATTCTTACATTTCTTTTAGCTGCTCAGGCATTTCTGGTTGATACCCACAAGTAGAACATGCTGATGCTGCATTTGTCAATGCTAAAAATGTAAGGATTGCACAAGATAATTGTAATATTCTTCGCATCATTCGTATCTCCTCCTATTTTCCCAATATTTTATTTAGTAAAACATCTGACTCATGCCAGAGTTTATACCCCATCTTTGTTATGGACAAACATTGCCATAACACCCCTAAACTAGATGCAAGCATCATCCCATGAACCCTATTATAAATCAGGTAATATGATATATTTAAACCACACCATACTAACAAAATAACTACTGACCTTCTTTTTAATTTTTTTATTTTTTCTATAGAAGTAATCGGTTTTTGTGGTGTATCTGCTGGTGCATACTTACTAATACTCCATAATCCAAATAAAAAAACAACCCCCATTGTAGATAATACCACATCTTTCGTAGGTGTAAGCACCTTTGCCAAAAATCCTAAAGCATTCGTTATAATCATTCCAAAAATTGCACAATTCCATATGCTTTCACAATGAGCCCCCCCCGAAGAAGCTCTCAATACAGATATTGTCAACATCATCACGAATACATATGAAAAAACACCTAAATACCATGCAAGCATTAAAGCCAAAAAATACCCTAAAATAGCACTCATCATTACCTGTAAAGAATATTTCAAAATAGCTTTTTGCCCTTCATCCATTTCCAAATGCTTTTCATACACCCCCAAAATTTTCCCTATACACTTTTCCATCCCAGATTTCCCCTTTAATTGACAATAGTAAAATAATACTATTTTTTTTTACAACACAATAATATGTAAATTCTCCATAATCATGAATAATCCTTTAATATTTCGTAAATTTTTCCATATTTTTTTAAAAGAAAAACATATAGCCCTTGTGGACCATATGTCAAACTTTAAACCCTTGTTTTTTGATCATTTCTATATCTTCTACTATTTTATTGCCTACTGTAGTCAAATAATTTCCTACAAGGGCTGCATTTACACCTGCCTTAAATCCAACATACTGCAGATCTCCTAGGGCAATCCTACCACCTGCATAACGAATAGAACCATCTGGTATAATCAATCTAAAAACAGCCATAGTCTTCAATGATTCTAATGCTGCTATTTTTTTCGTATCTTCTAAAGGAGTTCCTTTTACAGGATTTAAAATATTAATAGGAACAGATTTGATTCCTAAGCCCTTTATTTCAAACGCCATTCTTACTTGATCTTCTATGGTTTCTCCCATTCCTATAATCCCACCGCAGCATAAATCGAGCCCTGATTTTTGTACGTTTTTAATGGTATTGATTCGATCCTCATAAGTATGCGTGGTGCAAATAGACCCGTAAAACTCCTTGCTCGTTTCCAGATTGTGATGATACATGCTCACTCCTGCTAGCTTTAGCTTCTTTGCCTGTTCATAAGAGATAATCCCATGGGATGCACATATTTTTAAATTTGTATCCTGAACAAGTTTTTCATAAATTTTTAGTAGTTTTTCAAAATCCTCTCCATTCATTCCTCTTCCACTTGTAACTAATGAAAAACGTCCTGCTCCATCTCTTTGCATCTCTAAAGCTCTTTCTAAAATTTTGTCATAATCTAATAAACCATAAACGTCTACCCCTGTTTGATAATGACTAGATTGAGCACAATATTTACAATCCTCAGAGCATCTTCCACTCTTTACATTCATGATGGTACAAAGATCTGCTTCATTTCCTACAAATTTTTCTCTAATTCTATTGGCTGCATCAAAAAGAACATTTAGTATTTCTTCATTCTTTTCATCTATTTCCATTAATTTTACAGCTTCTTCATAAGTAATTTCTCCACCAGCTAATATTCTTTCCTCGATTTCCTTTATAAATGTTTTCATTTTTACGCTCCTAAAATTCTTTTTCTAATTTTATAGGTCCATATCCTGCTCTACGAAGAGCTGGAATTACTTTTGTAGCCGTATAAGCAATAAGTATCGTCAAACAGACATCTTGTATAATAAATGGGAAAAATCCAAGCTTTAACGCTGTCATAAAAGTAATAGACTTTCCTGAATGAAAACGAATGATCATATACAGATAAGGTACCCCAATACTATAAACAGTCATCAATCCACAAAGAGTTGGAAAAAATACATTTTTAAACTTTACTTCTTTTAATCTTTCTATAAATTTACCAATAATATAAGCACAAAGGATAAAACCAATCAAATAGCCAAAGGTAGGTTTAAAAATATACAGATATCCTCCGCCCTCTGTAAAAATGGGAACACCACAAAGACCAATAAATACATATAACAACTGAGAATACAACCCCAACCTAGCACCTAAAAACACCCCAGAAAAAGCACAAAATAAATACTGCAATGTAAAAGGTACAATAGGTGTTGGAATTTTTATAAAAGCACCAATAGCCGTAAGGGCTGCAAACATTGCAACTAATATCATCTCTCTTGTTTTAATCTTCATATAAAACGCTCTCCTCCTACATGATTTTATCTTTATCATATATGAGGGCATTTCTTTTGTCAACCATATTCGTTATCATGGTTTACATTTTTGGTTGACGATCTATTTTGTCCTTGTACTCAAGCATTTGATTTTTCAATCATAAGTTATTCACATATTCTATATTTTTATAATTTCATAACAAACAAAAAGATAAATCACCTAGCTTTACTCTAGGTGCTCATATTCTACCTCGTATAGGAATAATCCTTTGGCTGGTGCAGTGGGTCCTGCATTTTTTCGTACTCTCGATGCTATAATTTCCTTCATATTTTCTGGTTTTCTTTTTCCCTCTCCTATTTCAATAAGGGTTCCTACCATAATCCGAACCATATTATGTAAAAATCCATTCCCATGAAATGATATATATATTTCTTCTTTTTCTTTCATGATATCTATCTCATAGATCTCTCTTACAGTTGATTTTTTCTTAGTTTTCATAGAACAAAAGCTTTTAAAATCATGCTCTCCCACCAAATACCTTGTGGCTTTTTTCATAGCTTCTAGATCTAATGTTTTTACTACAGGATAAGTATATTTTCGTTTAAATGCAGTTGGAATTTTACCAGCCCATATTCTATATAAATATTTTTTAGATTTTGCATTATATCTAGCATGAAATCTTTCATTTACTTCTTTTACATTCTTAATCACAATATCCTGAGGAAGATATTCATTGCAATAATCTCTTATTTCTTCTACATGCATATTTGTATTTGTTTTAAAATTTGCAATCTGATTCATTGCATGTACTCCTGCGTCCGTTCTGCCTGAACCAATAATTTCTATCTTTCGATCCGTCATACGAGAAAGTACCCCTTCAATTTTACCTTGAATCGTATTGTCCGTATTTCCTAGTCTTTGCCATCCATTATATTTGCTTCCATCATATTCAATGGTCAGTTTGATATTTCTCAAAACCTATTTCCCCTCCCTTTTTGATGCCATTCTTTTTTCTATTTCATTCCCTATAGCATAATCTATAAATCCACTAATAATCTATCCTACCACAAAATTAGAAACCATAGTGAAAAAAATCCAATAAATTTCGTTTAATTTTGTATATGCTCTCATGACTTATATCTTGAATTTCGTAATCCATTTTTGTAGCTCTTGAGCAATTTCTGCTAACCCTTCACTTGCATGAGCAATCTCATTCATTGAAGCAGTTTGCTGCTCTGCTGAAGCTGCTCCCTCCTGTGCACTAGCAGCATTTTCCTCTGCTACAGCTGCTAGATTTTGAATAATATCTAAAAATAATTCTTTTTTATGCTCTATATCTTCGCCAGATTTGTTTAATTCTTCAATCGTTTCTTCTGATGCTTTAATAGCCTTAGCAATTTCATCATATTTATTTTCTGTATTTTTAACACTACTAATTTGAACATTCATGATTTCTAATACCTTTTTAACCGTTTCTACAGAAATAATTGAATTCATCTGCAATTTATTTACAGCTTCATCAATAACCTTTGTAGAATGAGTAGATTGTTCCGATAGTTTTCTAATCTCATCTGCTACAACAGCAAAGCCTCTTCCATGCTCTCCTGCTCTTGCCGCTTCAATCGCAGCATTGAGTGCTAATAAATTGGTTTTTTCTGCTATAGACGCAATCATCTGACTCGCTTCTCCTATCTCTTCTGCACTTTCATTTGTCTTTAAAATATTGTCATGAACTTCTTTGATAGCATAACTACTTTCATCCGTTTTTCTATCTAAATCATCAATGATTTTGAGTCCATCTTCTACTAAGGCTCCAATTCTTTCTGAGTGATCATTTAATCCCTTTAAAGCATATTGATTCTCTTCAATGAGCATACCTAATTCCATTACTTTGTGGGATCCCTCTTCCGTATCTTTCGCTTGATCCATAGCACCTTTAGCAATTTCTTCAACCGTTCTAGCAATTTCTTCTGATGCTTGTATCGATTGTTCTGATGTGGCTGCTAATTCCTCAGAAGATGCAGCTACTTGCTGAGAAGATTCCATCATATCTCTTATAAGACTCTTAAAATTCTTTGTCATCTCCTCAAATGCTTTTGCTAATTGTCCTATTTCATCTTGCTTTTCTAAAAACTTTGTTGGTACATCCTTTGTAAAATCTCCTTGAGCTATTTGTTTTGCATGATCAGTCGCTAAACCAATAGGTTTTGCAATATGTTTTCCTATAAAAGAAGCCAATCCTATGGATAAAATCAAAACTGCAACGGTTGCCAACAATATACTTTTCTTCATGGTATTTAAACCATATAGCATTTCAGCAACATATACAGTAACACCAACCGACCAATCAGTCCCACTGATAGGAGCATATCCCATAATTTTATCTTGCCCTTGAAAATAATATTCTCCTGATCCTGATTCTTTACTAATCATCTTTTCTGTCAACTGGGCTAAAGCTTTTAATTTTCCATCACGCTTAGCTTTTTGTAGTAGATTGTATTTTTCTTTTATTAAATCTATATCTTTATGCCCTATAATCGTTCCCTGATGATCTATTACATAAGCGTAACCACTTGTCCCTATAGTAATATCCTCTATTAATTTACTCAAATTATGTCCATCTCGAATAGCTACCAATGCTCCTATAATCTTTTCATCTTTTTTTATAGGTGTAGCAACAGCTAAAATCAACTTCCCATCTGCTTTACTTACGATCAAATCGGACATTACCGTTTCTCCATTTAAAGCTTTTTTAATATAATCTCTATCCCTTAAATCATAAGCTCCTCCCTTTGTATCCACTGCATAACCATTGATATCCACAAGATCCATCATGAAATAATTACTTTTTTGGGATTCTTCTTCTAGTATTTTCAATTTATTCTCTATTGGATTATTGGGATCAATAATGCTGGCTCTTCTAGCAATTATCTTTAATTTTTCTAATTGTACATCAATTCTTGCTTGAATCACTTTTGAAGATTCCTTAGCAATTCTCTCTAAATTGTTCTCTACACTATAGGTCAATGCCTTTGATGATTGTACATAAGCAATCCCCCCTAAAGTAGCACACACAATTAACAGTACGATAGAAAAAAACAAAATAATCTCCATTTTGAAGCTCTTCATTTCTAATCCCCCTTAAAATCTTTATTCATTAAATAAATATTATATTGGTTCAATACCATATCTAATTCTTGACTTATTCTGATTACTTCTGGATCTAAAAGATTGTTTTTTTGTTCAATAAGCCCTTGCATATCCTTTCTCAAATATCTTATTTTTGATTCAATCAGCTTACGCATACCCCATCCCCCTTTTTTACCCTCAAATCCATTCTCTATTTTACCCCCTGCTTTTCTTCTAAACTTGTCCTATTAAATTGCAAGATGTATTCCAAATATAGATTTAATTCCCTTTTTTCGCAAAAAAAATAACAAAAGCTCCTATTATTAAGATAGCTTTTGCCATTTACTTATTCTTCCGACACCTTCCTACATTTTACTACTTTTTCCTACATTTTCCTATTTTTTCTAAAAATTTTCTTTCTTATTCTTTTTTTATAAACGCTCATCAACTTGTATCACATTGTGTCAACATGTTTCATTTTTTGCATATCTTTAAGACAGTTTGAATCATTTTGATACACTTTAGAACACTTTAACTCTTTTGTATTCTCTTTCCAATCTTGTATTTCTTCATTTTGCGATAAAGAGTACTCCTAGAAATATTCATAATCTTAGCTATCTTGCTCATATTTCCATTATATTCTCTGAAGAGCTTTATAATTTCACTACTTTCTTTTGTTTCTTGTAGCTTTCTTTCATTTTTAAGTATATCTTGAATCGTAAAATCTTCTTTCATCACAACCTCTTTTTTCTCTAGCTTCTTTTCACAAGCTTTTGTAATATTTTCTGGTAGATAATCTATTGTTATCATTTCATTATGTACAATATGCATCAATCTCTCTACAACATTTTCTAATTCCCTCACATTTCCATACCAATTATAGTTTTTTAAGCATTCTAAGACTAAAGGATCTGTATAATTCAAAAAATCTTCCCAACTTCTATTTGTCTTCTCCATAAAATATTTAAGTAACAACAAGATATCTTCTCTTCTTTTCCTTAAGGGTGGAATTTGAATAGAAATAACATTTAACCGATAATATAAATCTTCTCGAAAGCTTCCTTCCTTTATAGCTTCATATAAATTTTTATTCGTAGCACAAATAATACGCACATCTATAGGAATAACTTCGCTTCCTCCAATTCGAACAATTCTTTTCTCTTGGATCACTCTTAGTAATGCTACCTGCTGTTCAAAAGGCATATCTCCTATTTCATCTAAAAAAAGTGTTCCCCCTAAAGCTAATTCAAATTTCCCGGGTTTTCCACCTTTCTTTGCTCCTGTAAAAGCACCTTCTACATATCCAAACAATTCGCTTCCAAGAAGATCTCTAGGAATAGCTCCACAATTAACAGCTACAAAAGGTCCGTTGCATCGATTGCTATAATTATGAATAGCTTGGGCAAATAATTCCTTTCCTGTACCACTCTCTCCTTGTATCAAAATATTTCCATCCCCCAAAGCCGCCCTTGCAGAAATTTCTACTGTTTTTTTCATTTTCTCGTTTTTTGTAATAATATCACAAAATTCAAATCTAGCTTGGGCACCACTAAACCGATTTACAAGGGCATGCACTTCTTCAATAGGTCGAAAAACAATCACCCCTTTGTCTACATGATTCTCATCAGCCTCTATAGGATCTCCTGATATGAAAAATTTTATATTCCCTTTTGTCGTTGGAATAGTCAACTCAGATCCGTAAAAAGATTTTTTTTCTTTTATCATTTTATAAATAATGTTACTTTTCCCTTTTATAATTTCTTTAAAATGTTTTTCTATTTCTTTAGCGATAGGTATACTCCATTTTTTTTCAAGTACCTTATTTAAATTTTTAAAATTTCCTAATTCATCAACAACAGCTACCCCTTCAGACATATGCATCAAAATACTATTCATATAGCTATTAATCTTCGTTACTTCTCTATTGACTTTATGAAGTTCCTCTGTTCTTTTTTCAATTTTTATTTCTAATTCATCTTGCAGCTTTTTTAATGCCTCTTCTGCTTTTTTTCTCTTAGTAATGTCTCTTCCAATAGCTTGATAAGCTATTGCTTTGCCTTTTTCATTATAAAATACACGACCTGCCCATTCTGTCCAAGCCACTGTCCCATCTGCCTTAGTTACTCGAAATTCATCCTGAATAAATGAATTTTCTCGTGTTACTGAATTCAATAATTTTTTAACTTTCAAACAATCTTCCTTATATACACAAGAAAACTTATTTTTTTTTCGTATTTTTTCTGGCTGTATTCCAAAAAAATGACAATAAGCATCATTTGCAAAAATATATTCATGATCCATCGTCCTACGAACAATAATTTCTGTTTGAGTATTTAATATATCCGCATATTCTTCTTCTTGCCTTTTTAACCGTTCTTTCATTTCCATATATTCTGTCACTTCACACGCTACCACAATAAGTATTTCTTTCTCTTTCACCTTTATATCTTTTACACATGCATCTAACCACATATGCTGTCCATTTTTTTTAGGGATTTCTACCTTATAATATTTTGAATCTTCTTTATTCCCTCCTCGAATTTCTTTTATCCCATTCTCTATAAATTCTTCAATATTTTTGCCAAGAAGTTCTTCTCCTGTATATCCAATTTGTTCTTCCAAATAATCATTTGTATAAATGATTTTATTTTCATACAATCCCAAAAATATCAGTTTTTCATTTAATAGCTTAACAATTTCCGATTTCAAAAACCATTCCTCTATGTGCATATCTGCTAAAAGCTCTTTTGCGAGTTTTCCATTTTTCACTTGTATTTTCCTCCTTGTTGCCCATTCTAAATGGTATTAAAGATTTGCAACAAATTACATATTTTTTGCAATTTATATTGTATGTGAATTTCAGGAAAATGCAATCAATTTTATAAAAACAAAAACAGCTATTGAAATTTTCTATCCAATAACTGCTTTTCATTTTTATTTTCTATTCCCTCCTAGCATACTCTTAGGGGGCTTTGGTCCAAAGAATTGATAATAATCTACTTTAATTCTTCCATTATATAATTTTCTTTTTTTGCTAGCAGACTTCCCGTATAATTTTTCAAATGCTTCATCAGAAGTCACAATATACGTAGACCAAGTATCAAATCTTGAAAATACTTTTCCCATTCTTGTATAAAGTCTTTGTACCTCTTTTTTCTCTCCTAATCTTTCTCCATAAGGAGGATTGCATATAATGTATCCATACTTAGCATTAGATCTTATTTTTCCCATTTCTTGTAATGAGAAGATAATACAATCATCCACACCTGCTTCATAAGCATTATCCTTAGCAATTTCTAATGATTTTTCATCTAAATCAGACCCAATAATTCTTATATCCACATCTTGTCTAATGGCCTTCATGGCTTCTACTCTTGCACTTTTCCACAATGCTTTAGGGATTCTTTCCCATTCTTCTGAGATAAATTTTCTCTGAAGACCTGGTGCAATATTTTTGCCAATCATAGCTGCTTCAATAGGAATAGTCCCTGATCCACAAAAGGGATCAATCAGTACGCGATCCTCTCTCCATCTACTAATTAAAACCATCGCTGCTGCTAACGTTTCTTTAAGGGGTGCCTCATTCGCCTTGGCTCTATAACCTCTTTTGTGAAGTCCTACACCACTCGTATCTATAGTGAGGGTTGCTGTATCCTTAAGAAGTGCTACCTCTATAGGAAATTCTGGTCCATCTTCCTTGAACCACTCTA
The DNA here is from genome assembly GCA_025210395.1 of Marinisporobacter sp. Lineage (GTDB taxonomy): Bacteria > Bacillota > Clostridia > Peptostreptococcales > Thermotaleaceae > Crassaminicella. The sequence goes on along the minus strand of JAOARV010000024.1, from coordinate 84,437 downwards.
CCCCATAAACCTCTTTTAATCTTTCTACAATAGCTTTTTTTACTATAGCTTGACAATCAGAAACACTATAAAGCTGTGATTTTACAGACTTTCCATTGACAGGGAATTTTCCATTCTCCGGAATCCATTCTTCCCATGGCAAAGCCTTTGTCTGCTGAAATAACTCTTCAAAAGTCATGGCTTTAAATTCTCCCATTTTTAGGAGTACTCGATCTGCTGTTCTTAACCATAAATTAGCTCTTGGAATCCCTTCTTCATTAGCTATAAAAGTAACTTTTCCATTTTCAACAGTCATTTTTTCATATCCCAATTTTTTCACTTCAAGCTTTACTATTTCCTCTAATCCAAAAGTAGCTGTTGCAATCAATTCAATTTTTGCCATATCATCTCTCCTACACTTATCTTTCAAATTTTAATTGTTTTTATTATAGCATAAACCGACCTTTTTATTCATATATAGCTTAATAAATAACGATTGCCTCATACACATTATATAGATTTATATCTAAAACTTAAACTTTGTAATCGTCTCTTGAAGTTCTTGTGCAAGCTGTGACAAGCTTTCACTAGAAGATGCAAGTTCCTCCATAGATGCAGTTTGTTCTTGTGTTGCTGCTGAAACATTTTGAATTTGTTCAGATACAGCTTTGCTAGTTTCCTCTATTTTATTTGTGGAAGCAACCACATTTTGACTTTTATTGGATACATGATCAATAGACTTTACAATGATTGCTATTTGTTTATTTACTTTTTCGATTAAATCCATAATATTTTTAAAAGCTTTTTCTGTTTCTGTTACTATTTCAGTTCCCTTTTCTACTTCTTTTACAGCTCCATTCATGGTTGTATTGGTACGATAGATATTTTCTTGATTTTTATCTAATAACTGTTTAATTTGTTCAGTAGCATTTTGTGTTTCTTCTGCCAATTTTCTTACCTCTTCTGCAACAACTGCAAATCCTTTTCCTACCTCTCCTGCCCTTGCTGCTTCAATAGCTGCATTCAGTGCCAAAAGATTTGTCTGTTCTGAGATTCCTTGAATTACATAAATAATATCATTAATCTTTTGTGAACTATCTGTAATACCCACTAAAGAAGTTCTTACTTCATTTGTACTTTTCCCAATATGATTCATTTGCTTGATTACCTTATTGATTTCTTTTTTTCCTATCTCAGATTCTTGTAATACATTACTACTTAATATATACATATTTTGAGCATTACTTGACACATCTTCAATATTTGTATAAATTTCTTCAATGCTAGAAGTTACGTTTAAAACTTCCATCATTTGTTCTGCTGCATTATCTGCAACTTCTTCAGTAGATCCAGCAACATGTTCAGATGTCTTTGCAGACTCTTCTGAAGTAGCTTTTAATTCTTCTGATGCACTAGCTACTTGTTCTGCTGACTCTTGAACTTGACCTATAAAGATTCTCATATTATCTATGACCAATTGAAATGCATTGTAAAATTTTCCAAGTTCATCCTTCCGTAGCTTCAATTGATCTGGTATATCTTCTCTTATATCCAAAGTTGCTATTTTTTCAGCATAGCTTGTTGCTAGAACAATTGGCTTTGCAATAGCTCTTCCAATAAAAAACACAAAAACTATTCCTAATACAAGAAAACTCCCTGTCATGAGCGCAATTTGCCTTTGTATTTCTGGTAACTCTTCTAATACTTCATTTTTCTGTGCTCCTACTCCCACAAACCAACCTGTATTTTCTATGGATGCGAAGCCTGTATACACGCTTACTCCTTGATAGTCATAATATCCAAACTTTTCTCCACTAATCATCCGTTCTACTTGCTTCGCTGCACTAACAAGCTCTTTATTCGTCTTGGCTTCTTCTATTACATTTTCTTGTCTTAAAACATTTTCCACGTCTTGATCTGCAATAGTCCGCCCTTTCTCATTAACCACATATACATATCCTGTATTTCCAAAACTTATTTGATTCGTAATTTTACTTAAGAGAGTTCCATCGCCTATAGCAACCAACGCTCCAACAATCTTATCATTTCTTTTAATAGGTACAGAATATACCATAATCAAAGCCGCAGGTTCATTTGGATTAATACTTATACTTGGCTCCAGCAATCCTCTTTTTCCAGCTAAAGCTTCTTTATAATACGTTCTATTTAATATATTCCCTATCTTACCTTTTTCTCCATAATAATCTGTCAAATAAAGATTTCCCTTTGTATCCGCTACACCCATTCTTAAATAATCTTGTTTTTCTTCTATTTCCTTTAATATTGCCAATTTATCTTCTATACTACTTTGTTCACTTGTTATTGTATCCCTACTAGCCACTCCCTCTAAAAAAGTAAATCTCTCACTGATTTTTGACTGTATTAACTCACAAGCTTCTTCTGCCTTTTGTGGTAATAGCTTTTCTACTTCGTGAACCATTCCATTAGCCATGGTTCTGTAAGCAAAAAATCCAAAGCTTGCACAAATAGTTAGCACTAATACTGAAAAATAGACAACTAATTTCTTTCCGATACTCCTCATCATTCCATCTCTCCCATTTATTCTTAATCTTCTAATTCTAAAATTTCTACAAAAATCACCATTTCCCTCTTTTTTCTTCCTGTTTTTCCACATTTTTCTTTTTGTTTGCTCCTGTTTTTATTATATTGCTTGAATAAATCCTAGTAGATATAATAAAGTAAGATATAATAAATGTTGTTGACGAAAAATAGACGATAACTCATCATCATGATCAGTAAGGCAATCGTCTTAGATAGGAGAAATTTCATGAAACGAGTAAATAAAATCCTTGAAAATGAAAAATATATACATTACTTAGAACAAAATATAGAAGCTGAAAAAAATAGAGTTTTTTGCCGTCATGACCTTCGCCACTATCTAGAGGTGGCAAGAGTCGCTTATATATTAGCTTTAGAAAAAAATATTTCTCTAAAGAAGGATATGATCTATGCAACTGCCCTTCTTCATGATATCGGAAGATGGAAAGAATACTTAGAAGGCGTTGATCATGCTATTGCCAGTGCAAATTTAGCAAAAGAGCTATTAGACATCGCCGATTTTAATCCTTCTGAGCAAGCTCTGATCCAAGGTGCTATTAGAAACCACCGAACATATAATGCAAAAAACCCTCCCCTAGATCAAATACTCTATAAAAGCGATAAAATCTCTCGTCCTTGTATGGAATGTTCTGTGGTGAAGGAATGTAAAAGATTTGGTATAGGACAAACGCCTAAGCTTTACTACTAAAATACTTTCCATCAGGAGTCTAGTTAGCAATTCTTAGTGTAAACATTTTAGCCTACATCCAAATTCATAAGTTGTTATTTTAAATAAAAATCTTTGTTCTCTTATACAAAGTAATTCGAAAGGAGTTTTTTATTTGATATTGATGATTGATAATTATGATTCCTTTACTTATAATCTTGTACAATATTTAGAATGCTTGAAGGAAGAAGTCGTTGTATATCGAAATGATGCCATCACCTTAGAACAAATCGAACAATTAGATCCACAAATGATTGTTTTATCTCCAGGACCTTGTACACCAAATGAATCAAGAATTTGTAAAAATGTAGTCAATACCTTTAAAGGAAAAATCCCAATCCTTGGCATATGTCTAGGTCACCAAACAATTGGCCAAGTATTTGGAGGAAAAATCATCAAAGGAAAAGAACCTGTTCACGGAAAAGTTCATCCTATCAACCATACAAATAAAGGCGTATTTCAAAATCTTCCAAACCCTTTAAAAGTAACAAGATATCATTCTCTTGTAGTAGAAAAAAGCAGCCTTCCAGAATGTTTTGAAATTACTGCTCTAACTTTAGCTGGAGAAATCATGGGCATCAAGCATAAAGATTATCTCATTGAAGGCGTTCAATTTCATCCTGAAGCTATTTTGACAGAAAAGGGCATGGAAATTTTAGAAAACTTTTTGCTACAAGCTAAAAAAGTGAGGTGCTCTTATGTTGATTAAAAAAATAAATACTTCATACAATAGCTTTGAACTTTATACCCTCTTTAAAGACAAGCCTTACAGTTTCTTTTTAGATAGCGGAATGGATCATAAAAGATTAGGAAAGTATTCTTTCATCGGTTTTGATCCTTTTGTGATTTTTAAAAGTAAAAACAAAAAAATTACGATTACTAAGGATCATGAAACAAAAACTTATATAGGTAATCCCTTTGAAAAGCTAAGAGAACTTTTATCCTTTTATAAGATGGATTATGAAACAGACCTTCCTTTTATAGGAGGTGCTGTAGGATACTTTAGCTATGATTTATGTCATCATATAGAAAAGCTTCCTAGAACAGCAATAGATGACGTACATATCCCAGATTGTTTTTTATGCTTTTATGATGGTATTATCATCATCAATCATGAAAAAAGTGAAGTATCTATCGCAGCTTTAGGTATAAAGGCTACAGAAAAAGAAATAATCTCTGATATTGAAAAAATCATCAAAAATAAACCTTTACCTAAAATAGGATATTTACCCAAAAAAGAAAAAGTCTCTATCCAGTCTAATTTTAAAAAAGAAGATTACCTAAAAGCCATCAACAAAGTCAAAGATTATATTTTATCAGGAGATATCTATCAAGCAAATATGACCCAAAGATTTTCATGTCATATTCATGAAGAGCCCATTATGCTTTACAATCGTCTTCGTGCTATTAACCCTGCACCCTTTGCAAGCTTTTTAAATTATGGGGATTTTCATATTGTAAGTAGTTCTCCTGAACGGTTTATAAAGATCAACGGAAATAAAATCGAAACAAGACCCATTAAAGGAACTCGACCTAGAGGAAAAAAACTTGAAGAGGATATAAAAAATAAAGAAGAGCTTTTATCTAGTGAAAAGGATCAAGCTGAGCTTTTAATGATCGTAGATCTTGAAAGAAACGATCTTGGAAAAATTTCAAAAACAGGTACAGTAAAGGTAACAGAATTATTTCATTTAGAAACCTACCCAACTGTATATCACCTTGTTTCAACAGTTATAGGAGAAATAAAGGATGAATATGACGTAATAGACTGCATTGAGGCAACTTTTCCTGGAGGTTCTATTACTGGAGCTCCTAAAATAAGAGCGATGGAAATCATCGATGAATTAGAGCCTACCCAAAGAAATATTTATACAGGCTCTATCGGCTACATTGGCTTTAACGGAAATACAGATTTAAATATCGTCATAAGAACAATAGTTTGCAAGAATGATAAAGCCTACTTTCAAGCAGGAGGGGGCATCGTTTGGGATTCAGATGCAGATTTAGAATATGAAGAAACCCTTCATAAAGCAAAAGCACTCATAAAAGCTTTAAAAGATTAAGGAGTAAAATTTATGTATATTTCATATGGAGGTAAATTATTAACAATCAAAGAAGCTCTCATCTCTCCAAACGAAGGCTTTCAATATGGCTATGGTCTTTTTGAGACATTAAAGGTACATAATGAAAAAGTTTATTTTATAGATGAACATCTTAAAAGATTAAGAAACGGTTGCAAGGAATTAAATATTGAGCTACACTATGATTTAAAGTTGATAAAAGAATATATAAATAAGTTAATCGTTTCTAATAGCCTAACTTCTGGAGTAGTAAAAATTATTTATACAAAAAATAAAAATCATGCTCATTTATTGATTACTACTCGAGAAAAAATATATAATGAAGAAAGATATAAAAAGGGATTTTCTATCGCCTTTGCTTCTACAAGAAAAAATCCACACGCAAAGCTAACGTATATAAAATCTAATAACTATTTAGAAAATCTATTAGCAAAGGAAGAAGCATTAAAAAACAACTATGATGAAGCTATATTCCTAAATACAAATGGATTTTTAAGTGAAGGCTCCTTTACAAATCTATTTTTTGTAAAAGAAAAAAACATTTATACACCTGCTATTGCATGTGGTATTTTACCAGGAATCATGAGAGAAAAAACAATTGATTTAATTAATATATTAGGTTTATCTTTAAAAGTTGGAGCATTTACAAAAGAAGATTTACTCCATGCAGATGAAATTTTTCTGACGAATTCTTTAATGGATATTATGCCTGTATCCAAGCTAGAAAATAAAATATTCGATTTATATAAGTTGCCCACAACTAAGTTATTAATGGATGAATTTCATCATTTACACTATCCTTTCCTTTGATAATACGTTACAAATAAATTTTTAATCACATAAAAATTAAGAAAAGAGGAAGTCACAATGGATAAGCCAAAAATAGAAAAAGCAGTAAGAGATATATTAGAAGCTATCGGTGAAGATCCAAATCGAGAGGGCTTACAAGATACCCCTCGAAGAATTGCAAATATGTATGAAGAAATTTTTTCTGGACTAAAGGAAGACCCTAAAAAACACTTAGAAATATTTTTCCAAGAAGAAACACATGAAGAATTAGTTCTAGTAAAGGACATTCCCTTTTACTCTGTATGTGAACATCATCTTGTACCCTTCTTTGGAAAGGCTCATGTAGGATATCTTCCTAAAAACGGTAAGCTTACAGGTCTTAGTAAGCTTGCAAGAGTTGTAGAAACTGTTGCAAAAAGACCTCAGCTTCAAGAAAGACTTACCACATCCATTGCAGATGCATTAGTTGAAAAGCTAGCGCCTTATGGCGTTATTGTAGTCGTTGAAGCAGAGCATATGTGTATGACAATGAGAGGTGTTAAAAAGCCTGGCTCTAAAACAATTACCTCTGCTGTAAGAGGCCACTTTAAAAAAGATGCAAAAGCAAGAGCTGAAGCCATGGCACTCATTAAATTTTAATGTTTTTAGGAGGGTTCATCATGTACTATGATTTTTCAAGAAAAATAAATGTAAAAGCCAAAGAATATATATTAGCTTTAGGAAGTAAAACCTATATCATGGGAATTTTAAATGTAACACCAGATTCCTTTTCTGATGGAGGAAAATTTACAGATATAGAAAAGGCTATATCTCATGCTAAAGAAATGCTCCGTGACGGTGCAGACATCATTGATATTGGTGGAGAATCTACAAGACCAGGTCATGAGGAAATATCACCTGAGGAAGAAATCAACAGAGTTCTTCCGGTAGTAGAAAAACTTATAAAAGAAATAAACGTTCCTATTTCTGTAGATACTAGTAAAGCTATTGTAGCTAAAAAAGTATTAGAAGTAGGAGCTCATATGATCAATGATGTATGGGGACTTCAAAAAGATCCGCAGCTAGCAAATATCATTGCAGAATATAATGTCCCTGTTGTAATGATGCACAATCAGATTGGTACAGAATATGATGGAGATATTATGGAAAATATAAAAGTATTCCTCAAAAAATCTATTGCTATTGCACTCCATGCTGGTATCAAAAAAGAAAATATCATCCTAGACCCAGGTATTGGATTTGGAAAAACGCCAGAACAAAATATTCATGTACTGTCAAGACTCCATGAATTAAACGATCTTGGATACCCTATTCTTCTTGGCACCTCCAGAAAATCTATGATTGGAAAAATCCTTGATCTCCCAGCAAATGAAAGAGTTGAAGGCACCGTTGCCACATCTGTTATGGGCGTTATGCAAGGAATGGATATATTGAGGGTTCATGACGTAAAAGAAAATCTTCGTGCTGTAAAAGTTACAGATGCTATTGTAAGAGGTACTACACCATGGATAAAATAATCATGAAAAACTTAAGCTTTTATGGCTATCACGGTGCTATGTCTGAAGAAAACATCCTTGGGCAAAAATTCTTTATGGATATTAATCTATACGTAGATTTAAAAAATGCAGGATTAACAGATGATGTGAAGGATACTGTACACTACGGAGAAGCGTATAATCTTGTAAAAGCTATTGTAGAGAATAAAAACTTCAAGCTCATCGAAGCATTAGCAGAAGATATTGCAAGTAACATGCTTACAACTTTCCCCTTAGTAAAAGAAATCGAAGTAACTATCAAAAAACCTGAAGCACCTGTCCCAGGCATATTTGATTATTTCGGAGTAGCAATCAGGAGAAAAAAAAGATGAATAGAGCATATCTTGGTATAGGTAGCAACATAGGAAATACAAAAGAAAATATAGAAAAAGCTATCGCATTATTAAAAGAGAATGATCATATTAAGGTTTCAACGATTTCATCCTACTACGAAACGGAACCTGTAGGCTATAAAGACCAAGACTGGTTTTTAAACATAGTCATTGAACTAGACACAGATTTAAACCCTTATGAATTATTATCTTATTGTCAACATATTGAAAAGAACTTAAAACGAAAAAGAATTATTCGGTGGGGTCCACGAACAATCGACGTAGATGTATTGCTTTATGAAAACTTCACATCTACTGATGAAAACTTGATCGTTCCTCATCCTAGAATGATTGAAAGAGCCTTTGTCATGATTCCTCTTTATGAAATCAATAAGGATCTTTCCATCAATGGCACAAAAATAAAAGAACTTGTCAATCAACTTAATGGAGAAGAAGTTAGGAAGGTTAGTTATGAATAAAAAAGTTTTAACAGGTGAGACAATCACCATTTCTATAAAAGATCTAAAAATAGGAAATCATCATCCCCCCATATTCATTGCAGGTCCTTGCTCTGTAGAATCAAAGGAACAAATATTAGAAACAGCTCTAAGACTAAAAGCAATTGGTATCCACATCCTTAGAGGAGGCGTCTTTAAGCCGCGAACAAGTCCTTATGACTTTCAAGGACTAGAAATAGAAGGACTAAAATATTTAAAAGAAGCAGGAGATGCAGCAAATATTCCCATTATCACAGAGCTCATGGACGAAAAAAATATGGATATAGTACTAGAATATGCAGATATCATTCAAATCGGTTCTAGAAATATGTACAACTACCCTTTATTAAAAGCTTTAGGCACAATAAAAAAGCCTGTTCTTCTAAAAAGAGGTATGAGTGCTAGCATCAGAGAATGGAATATGGCAGCAGAATATATAGCAGCCTATGGGAATAAAAATATTATCCTTTGTGAACGAGGCATTAGAACCTTTGAAACATATACAAGAAACACCTTAGATTTAGCTGCTGTTCCTATTATGAAAAAAGAAACAGGACTCCCTGTCATCGTTGATCCTAGTCATGGAACAGGCATTAGAGAACTCATTGCTCCTATGTCAAAAGCAGCACTAGCTTGTGGTGCTAATGGACTCATGATTGAAGTACATCCAAATCCAGAAAAGGCTTTAAGTGATGGACACCAATCCTTAAATATTGAAGAGTATAAAAAATTATTTGATGAAATCAATTAGGGACAGATATGCTGTCCCTCTCTCCCCTTTGTAGCCCTCATACAATTCTTCTATTTCCTCTTATCCTCTATTTAATACCTATTTTTACATGCTATCTATTATTCTCTACTTATTTAGACAACTTCTACTATTTGCAGTAAATTTATATTATGCGTATAATTGAGATGTATGTAAATTTATGTATAAGGAGGTACTTCATGAAAAAATATCTAAAATTAAACTCTTTAAAATCTAAAATTATCATTATTTCATTATCCCTATTTTCTCTTATCATCATATGTCTAACAGCACTTATATTACATACAGTAAAAACAAACATGGAAAAAACACTTCTTGAAAAAGGTATTGAACTCACTCAAGAAATAGAAAACCAAATAGAGTATGGAGTCAAGCACGAACAGATCAATGCTCAAAAAATCATGCAAAAAATTGTTGAACAAAAAGCCAGCCAAAATAATATTGCTTATGCAGTAATTATCGATAAAAAAGTTACAGCCATTGCTCATAGTGATCAACAAAAGCTTGGTAAAGTCTATGCAGATGATCCTTATACAAAGGATGGTGCAGTCAATGGAAATATCAAAACTTCTAAATTCTATGCGGATGTTCAAAAAGTTTGGACCTACGATATAATGGTTCCTCTTTATATAAATGGAGAACATGTAGGCGCTTTAGATATAGGTATCCCCATTTATGGTATTGAAAAAACAATAAATATTGTACTACAAAGAGTAATTATTTTATCTATAACCTCTTTCATTCTAATAAGTCTTGGATTGTCTATTGCAATAAATAAATTACTAAATCCTCTATCAAAGTTATCAAATTTAGTACACGCTACTGCAAATTTAGATCTATCTCATGAAGAATCATATAATACATTGCGAAACTTCAATGACGAAATAGGCATTATGTCAAATGGTATTTTAGATATGAGAATAGCTCTTAGAAAAATGATTCAATCTATTCATCAACATTCTGAAAAAACTTATAGTTCTTCAGAAAAGCTTTCTACAGCTACTCAAGAAACAGCCATTGCCCTCAATGAAGTAGCAAAAGCTACAAATGACTTAGCACAAGGAGCAACGATTCAAGCAAAAGAATCAACAATAGGAATAGAAAATTTATCAAGTCTTGAAAAAGTCATCAATCATACTTCAACCAATTCCCAGGTTGTAAAAGAAAATCTAGATAAAACTGGTATTGCCAGCAAGAATGGTATCCAATCCATTAATAGCTTGAAAAATAAAATTAACGATACATTAAATATTTCCAAAAAAGTAGATGATAATGTAAATACATTATCCGATAAATCTCATTTAGTAGGGAATATTGTTGATACCATCAAAGAAATCGCTACACAAACAAATCTTTTAGCCTTAAATGCCTCCATAGAAGCTGCACGAGCTGGAGAATCAGGGCGAGGCTTTGCCGTAGTAGCAGATGAAATCAGAAAACTAGCCGAACAAACAGACACTGCCACTAAAGATATTCACAAAATCATATCTGAAATGCAATCTGATATAAAAAATGCTAGTGAAAATATGAGTATTACAAATACAATGGTTGATGCTACTTCTAAAGCTTCTATTGAAACAGCCCATGCTTTTGAATCCATCCTCAAAACAGCTAAAATAAATATTTATCAAATAGAAAACCTCATACAAAATATAGCAACCATTGATCATGATCAAGCATCTGTATTTCACTCAATAGAAAATATATCTTCAATCTCTCAACAAGCAGCTGCTTCTACAGAGGAAGTAAATTCCAACATTGAAGAACAAACCGCCACCATCCAAGAAATATCTTCTATGGCAACTCATTTAGAAGAAATAGCTGGTAAATTAAAAGAAGAAGTAAGTCGATTTAAAATTTAATTTTTCCCTTATAATAAGCTAAAAAGCTACCAAAGTGATCTTCACCTTGATAGCTTTTCTTAAATTTTATACGCTACTTTCATCCTATTCCTTTTTGAAACACTTAATTTCTTCCACACTTAAACCTGTTTTCATGGCTATAGTCTCTATATCTAATACATCTAATAAATTTTTAGCTATATTTACTGCTTTTAAGTATTGTCCTTCTTCTCGACCTTCTTCTCGTCCTTGCTCTAGCCCCTTCATTTTAGCTGTTCGATGTTCTGCTTTTCCACATCATACCCTATGCCTTTTTCATCTACTGCCTTGATAAAAGACATAAGTATATCTTTATTTTCTTCACTTCCAAATAATTTTTCAAATGCAAAATCTACTTTTGGGTTGAGTCTGCACATGAGTTTTCTCTCCTCATTTTAACCGACCTTGTTTTAATGGATTATCCTCTTCAATAAAGCGAAGATGGGAATAGAAGGAGAAGAAATAAGGTGTTTCAATCCTTGTTTTAATGGATTATCCTCTTCAATAGCTGTAAATTGTACAGAAGATACAAAAGAAAATATGTTTCAATCCTTGTTTTAATGGATTATCCTCTTCAATAATGAAAGATTGAAAATGAAAGGGTACTACTAAAAAGTTTCAATCCTTGTTTTAATGGATTATCCTCTTCAATATTGCAAAAGAGAGTTTCAAGGATTTATAGATGCATGTTTCAATCCTTGTTTTAATGGATTATCCTCTTCAATGCTAGCCCACTAATTTCACCAATTTTAGCATCAGCAAGTTTCAATCCTTGTTTTAATGGATTATCCTCTTCAATACACAATTAAAACCACTTTTACAAAAGCAATTAATGAGTTTCAATCCTTGTTTTAATGGATTATCCTCTTCAATCAAATTAATTCAGCAATATAAAGAGGGGTTGGTTGATGTTTCAATCCTTGTTTTAATGGATTATCCTCTTCAATTAGAGCACCTACTTTCCAGTCATTTTTTCTACTAATGCGTTTCAATCCTTGTTTTAATGGATTATCCTCTTCAATCACAAGGGGATGATGAATTTGAGTTTCATGACCAGGACGTTTCAATCCTTGTTTTAATGGATTATCCTCTTCAATCAAAAAAAGAAATTGAAGAGAGAAAAAATAGTGAGGGTTTCAATCCTTGTTTTAATGGATTATCCTCTTCAATAGCTATATTGACTACAGAGCTTGCAAAAGCTAGATTTTTTGATGTTTTTGATTGGCTCTTTTTTTGCAAAAAATATACTGCTGTCGTGTAATTGCCTTTGTTTTTTGACCATTAACAGCACCTTCTAGTTATTGATTTTACTTGATTAGAGCGGTTGGTTTCTTCATATGCCAATAATTTTGTAGGAACAAATCTTTTATGAAGATCCTCTCTTTCTTTAGTATTCCCTTTTTTAATACAATATCTTTCTTCTATGAGTTTATCATATATTTCCAGTTTGATCAATCTATCCGCATACTAAGTCGTCTAAATAATAATCTACATAATAATTATTATTTTAGAATTTATAATTCTCATTTAAACTATGTATCTGCTTTAATCACCACAAGACAAGCAAGTAATTTCCAACACTTGCTCATCTTGTAATTAAAACTTACTTTTCCAATGATTTTTTATAAAATACTACGATTAACCGTATTTATCCAACGCTACCATATTAATATTTACTTTTTTAATATTAAAAATATATTGTTACTTCTAAGCAATCAATTTTAATCATAAGTCAATAGTTTACACAGTTTATTTAAATTTCAAAATTGATCAAAGTTAAAATCCATTGATAAATCAAACCATTTTTAAAGATTCTATAATACGTACATATAAAGTATTTACTGTATTAGCAAATTTAGGTTTCCTTGTATCTCTAATTGTTTGTGTTTCTAATTTATTATCTTCATGAAAATAAAAGCAATTCACTTCATTACTGTTAATAAAATTTATTACCTCTTCATCATGGTCTTTTGGTATATTACAAAACAAAATCAAATTTTTTTCAGAAACATTAATTTCTTTTATGTCTCTAAATTTTTCAAATTCCACTTTTTTAAATTTATCCATAACTTTTTGTATTTTGCTCTTTTCTTTTTCTTCTGTATACACCACTACTATAGTCGAATTTTCCTGTAAATCTATTTCTTTTTCATATGCTTCAATAACTTGCTTCACTATAATGATATCTTTATCAGTTAGCATAGCTATCCTATTTCCAACTATTTCTCTTACACTTCTATCTATCTTCTCTTTTATGTATGTCCACCCAAATAAAGGTCCTACTAATGCAGCAGCAATTACAATACATACTATTCTATATAATTCTCTATCTACATTCCCTTTTTTTGTTTCAAGCTCAATTTTTTCATTCGTCCAATCTATTCTTAATTTATAGAATTCCTCCATGAAATCACTATCTTTATTTTTTAATACAGACTCTAACTTTGTGATATTTTTTATCTTCGCTTCTAAATCTTCATTTATTTTTTTTTGATTATAAATTTCAAATCCTGCATAAATAGAAACCACAACTAATAATAGTACTAAGAACAGCAACCCTTTTTTCTTTATACACTTACAAAACCAATTCTCTTGTTCCATTTATAAACCACCTTCCCACTTGTTGAATATCTTCACTATTTTTTCAAATCCATCTTTTCCTTAATCTACACATACACACCTTCTTATTTGATTTTTAATTAATTTCTTCTTCAAACTTGATAATCTTCATTTGCTGAACTTTTTGCTCATAATCTGTTACGTTTTTTAATATTTCACGTTCTATATGCTTCTCGACTCTCATATATTCAAATTCATTCTTATGTGAATTTCCAACCTCTAGCTCCTCAATCCCTCTTTTACTAGTGGCATAATTTTTATATCTACCACTTTTTTCAAAATCAACCTCAATTCCTTTTTCCTTCATGTATTTTATAAATTCATCTTTGTATTCAGCCATTTCCTTTTTAGTGATTATCTTCTGCTTCTCTTTAATATTTAGGTTTGTAAATCGCTCTTTACGATCAAGCTCTTTTATATTTATAACATTAAAATTCACTTTCCCAAACCCATAAGGCTTTCCTTGTCCTAAATTATCTCTTGCATCTTCAAGGGGTTTAATTGCCATTAAAAGTAATCCTAATTCATCCGCATAAAGATTTTCAAAATAGATTTTTCCAGTAAATTTCCCTTGATCTATGACATGCAAAGTTGTTGTATATCCTTTTTTGTCTACTTTTCTCCTATCTTCCTTCTTTTTTAACCAGTAAAATTTCTGTCCTCTCAATTCAAAATCATCCTGATTGTAGGTTTTTAATTCACTTACATTATTACTTTCTTGCTTTAAATATAATTGAAAAGATGTGGGGTTTGGCTTTAATAAATTTTTATTTACTGGATATATCTTAATTTCTTTGTTTTTATATTTTGCATTGGTAAAGCTTACTCTTCCTTTATAGGCAATCCTTCTTTTTTTTCCTTTATGCTCTTCACATTCAAAATTAGTAAATCCAAATAACCCTTGTACATAATCTAATTTGTTTTTTCCCTCTTCTTTGTTTTGTATTTTAATTCCTTTGTGAATTGAATTTTTATAAGAAATCTTTAGATAAGGAGTAAAACCAAATGCTTTTACTTGTTGATTTTCATCTAATATATAGAACACAGGTTTTTCTTTAATCCTTTCAAAATTCAAATTAAATTTATCCTTTCCCGTGTTATGTCTATACTTAACACTCGTTTCATACTGAATCTTCACTTCATTTTCAACAAAGAGTTGATCCTCTTCTTTATTACTTTTTTGATATATTAAATAATGATTTTGCTTATTACCCATATTTGTTGAATTCATTAAATACCCATAACCATATTTAGGATTGATTTTTAAAAATAATCCTTTTAACTCCCCACGATTGAATCGATATCCAAACTTCTGAATATATGGTTGGAATTTTGGATTTTTATTATATTCTAATATATCCTTAATTTCCTTATTTCCCTTATTTTTTTGTTCTTGACTTGCTGAATCTTTCTTTTGTATTGCTTTTTTTCTTTTCTCTTTTAATCGTTCTAATATATCCCAAATTGTCTCTTTATTATCTTTTTCTTCTAAATTACTTTGGACGTTCTCATTATACATAAATATTTTATTTCGCATATCATCAGACATAAAAGATTGAAAATTTCTTAGCTTACTTTCATGAATCAGTTTAAATGAGTGTCCATTTTCATCCTCTTGAGCTCTTGTAATAATCAGTTGTTCGCCTTGTTTCGAAAGATATCCTGCTTTCACCACATCATTTATTTTAATATTTTTATCATTTAATTTCACATTTTCCCAATATTCTTTTCTGAGATTACTTTGATCTGCAACACCCCTATACCAAAATGTTTTATCCTCCACAATCCTTGGATACGCACAAGACAAAATCTCTGCATTACTCCGTATTTTTCCCCTAACGGTACTCCCTGGTATAGCATATGTATCGTTTACTTTGAAAAAATCATCTTTGCCATCACTTATACATAAAGGGGTTTCTACCTCTATGGTGTATTCAATATATCCTGACTTATACTTTTCATCAAACTTATGATGTTTCGGTATTTGATCTATAGAATTATATCGATATACTACTTTTTCTGGAAAAGGTATAAAATTATAAGGTGCTTTTGCATAAGTAGTTCTTTCTCCTTTTTTATCGTTATTTTTATCATTCTCTTTGTTTTTCCCCATGTATTTCTCATCCCCTTTTCTAAATAATATCATGGAGCTTCGTATATTTTATATACCCTTGTCCATCCTGATCATAGCCTAGATAATGATGAATGATTAATAGTTCTTTTTTCTCTTTTTGTTCTTGTGGGTTTTTGTGTTCTAATGCTTTGTGTCCTTTAATAATTTGCTGTTCTTCTATAAATGGGTCTCCTTTAGGAGTAAATTCTACTACTGAAAATCCCTCTTCCTTCATCAATACAGATAATTCTGTTTCTGTATTGAAAAATTTTGCTTCTATTAAATCGTTCAATTTATCTTTATTCTCTTTTAATTTTCCTTCTGTTAAATGCATTAAGGAAATATCATCATAGGTATGTATCCACCCATAAGTAAGTTTTTTCTCTTCAATTTCCTTCAACAAGTCCTCTTTCGTTAAGTATTTTTCCATTCTCTCACCCTCTACTTTTCATGTAAAAGCTTTATATACTCTTGAAATTTTTCTGTCTGTCCCTCTAATACGCCATCTTTAAAGTCAACTTTATAAATTTTCCCATGAGGTTCTTCAATTTCTATACTCTCCCCCCGTAGTCTTCCGTACCCTACATTGTTACCACTACCTATTGTTAAATAGCCAAATCCCATATCTCTAAAGGTCAAGATTAATAATGGGATTGCCTTTTTTGCATTTTCATGCATGGTTACACGAAACTCTAAAGCTTCATTTGGAATAACTACTTTTTCACTAAATACACTTCCATCCTTCACTCCACCTGTAAATCTATCAATTGCGATTCTATTATACACAGCTAATCCTTTTTTTTCATCATAATTTATCTTACAGTCTGAAAAGATCAACTTTCCTTTTTTTGCTTCTATCTTTGATTTTAATTCCTGATCTGGGTCTTTAAGCATCACTCCATATACGTCATCTAACTCATCTACACACTTTCCTAAGGTTTCATATATTTTTTCACTATAGCTTCTAACAATTCCTTTTATAGTAGATGAAGGAATGATAAATCCCTTCTCTTCTTGGTATGAGGTTTTATATCCTTCTTTTTCTTCCTTACCTTTAATCATCAATCCATCCTTACACTTGGCTTTAAATCGGATTGTAATTTTGTCTGTATCTTCTTTCTTTATTTT
Organism: Marinisporobacter sp.; assembly: GCA_025210395.1. Taxonomy (GTDB): domain Bacteria; phylum Bacillota; class Clostridia; order Peptostreptococcales; family Thermotaleaceae; genus Crassaminicella. The sequence continues at coordinate 67,429 of JAOARV010000024.1, read as the reverse complement.
TATTCCACTCCCAGACCCTTGAGATAACTTTTCATATAAAGTACTATCTTCATCCAGATATTCTTCTAAATATTCATTTAAATCCTTTTCATTAAATAAATAGTACTCCTTTTCAAAATATTGTTCTCCACGAAATGCTCCAAATCCGAAGGTGGTATGACTTCCTAATAAGATATTTCCTGCCCCTAAAGCATTGATGAATTCCTTTACTGACTGATCAATAACGTTATATTCATCATCCTTTAAATGTATTCCCTTTAACTCCAATATCAGTTTAAACTTTTGCCCTTCTTTTATATGATATTCCCTTAATAGCTGTTTATCTTCTACAGTTCCTCTTTTTCTATTTATCTTTATATGGGGTCTACATATAAAATCTTTATCGTTAAGCTGTTCATTAGAGTAGGTATCATAAAAATAAAGAGGCGATATTCTTTTGTTTTTCTCTTTTGAATCTTTGTATTCTGGAAATATCAAATCTATCCTATCTGCACTCTTTTTATTCTTCATCAAAAAATCTCTAAATACACCAGCTATACTTGTCCCATGTATGACTGCTCTATTTTCCCATTGGGTAATTCCTTCTATTCCCTCTTTTCCATTGCCCATTTTAAGAGGAGAGGTATTTTCTATTTCTATCAAATATCTTTTAATCTTATTGGTCATTGTCATCCTCTCCCTTTCTTGTTTGATAGTACAATACATTTCTTATAAGCTTTAATATAATTTCATCTATATTTTCTACATCTTCTTTTATGATTTCTTGGATTATTTTTGTTTTTTCTGATTGACTTAAATTCATACATTTTTTAAGGCTATACACGTGGTTGCCACTTTTAAGTATTTCCATTGTTAATACTTTATTTTTCTTTTGATTCCTATTTGAATTCTGAGTGATTTTTTCTAAGTTTTCTAATTTGCTTTTAAATTGTCTGAACAGATTTCCTTTTTCTATCATCACTTCATCAATAACCTTAATCACATTTTGAATTTGATTTTTGTAAGGTCTATCATTTGAATCTTTTTTCTTTAGCATTTTTACTATATATGATTTCATATTCCTTTGTATTTTGTGATCCTTTATATCCTTTTTTATTCTATGAATCACAGCTTCATCCATATCCTTCTTTATATAATGCTCATAACAATCTACTTCTTCTCTTTCGTTCTCATCTAATACGCAAATTTTTTTAGCCTCTAAAAATCTTGGATTTATAATTACCCTTCCTAATCCATCTTCTCTTCGGTCTCCATGCTGCTTTTTCATGAATCTTTCATTTGCTTTTATCTCTTTTATTTCTTTGTTGATTTTTACTACGCTTCCCTTTTCAACCCCATATACATGTGGATTATGACATCTCCACTTTTGGTTGTATCCAGTAATCATCACAGGATTTATTTCACTTTCTATCTCTCTTTCTTCTAAATTAGATAGTTCTAATTCTTTTTTCAAGTATCCAATATGAAAGCCTGCACTTATCTGATGACTTGCATCCCTTAATATAGCATCTGACAAATGATATATATATGTATGCTCTTCTACACTTTCACACTGTTTTAGATAGTCAAATTTAGATAAATCCTCTAGTATTTCTACATTTTCTATAAGGGTTTTTCCATACCCTGTGTTTCTTGAGCCTCCTAAATATATATATCTTTGTTTTTTTAATAAATCATATATTTTTTTCTTCAAAGGACCCTTCACATGAGAAATATCTATGATTCCATAAAATTTTTGTTTTGGTGCAATGGCTTCATATCTAAAAATATTTTCTTTCTCCATTTGTATGGAGTGATGAAATCGATATTCTTTTTTTACGTTAAATTGATATAATGTATTATCTTCATAATAGGAAAACTCACCTTTTTTAAGTTTAACAATTTTTTCATCTTCCTTATTTTGATCTCTTTCAAATACAATTTTTATATCTTTCCTTGTAAACGCCTTAACTTTTTCCTTATCTTTTTCCTTTGTAATCCTATAAACATTAGGAGTAGGAAAAGTATATTTTTCCTCGTTATTACACTTATAAATGGGATAAGCATCGTAAAATTTTACCCTTTTTAAAAGCTCTTTAAATTCATCCTTCTCCGAAGAATTGCCGTTATTTAAGTATCTTCCTATGATACTTCCCCTCACAGTAGCTCCTGATATATATCCCTTTGTCTGTTCGTAATCATCTTGAGATTGACTATCTCCTATTTTTACAGGTTCATTTAAGTAAAGTTCATAAAATATATATTGACCATTTTTTATTTTATTTTCATCCATTTCATGACCATCATTATCTATAGGTTTCTTTTGCTCCAAGCTTACTTTTACTAAGCCCTTTCCACGACTTTTTTGTATACCTAAATGTTTTATTCCTTTTATCCCCTTTTGTATAGCTTTAAGTTCTTCTTCTGTTAAATCTTCATCAGCTTCCATATGCCCTACAAATATGAGTCCTTTTTTAAGAACTCTCATACTTCTTAAGCTTCCATCCTCTGCTACACCATCTTTCATTCTTATGGATTGACGTATATCTGTTAAAGTATCTATGCTAGAAGCTTTGTCTTCTGCAAATAACTCTTTGATCTGAGGATGTAGCTGAAAGTTTGAGAATCTAATCTTTCCTTCCTTAGACTCTTTTGATTTTTCATCTGGATATTCATGTTGGGATTGTCCAAATAAACCATCTGTGATTTCATCCATATTGCTATAGCTGGGAGATAAAATTTCCTTCATAACACTGTTTAAACAACCTTTGAAGGTCTTTCCCATATAATAAGGAAAACCCTCTTGGTCTACTAAGACATCCATATTTACAATGCCATTTTTTGATTCTCCACTTCCAAATATGGTTTCTGCTAATAATTCTATCGTAATAGCCCATTTATTCATTCTTATTTTCCCCCCTCTATCCCTTGGTATATATTGATTATATCTATAGCATCCATAGTTACCTTTGAGAGGATTTGTATATCTAAATTTGTATCTAATTTTCTTTGAAGATCGTATTTTGTAGCAAACAATATTGCATCCTCCCTAGAACTATTCATGCTCCTAAAATAGTTTTGTAAATGGGTTTTACTACCTGAACAAGTTATTTCATGAATCATTTTTATGAAATGATCATAGTCATAAGGAATTATTTCTTTCAGCTTATCTAACAACTCATTCTTTTCTATTCCTTTTACTGTTTTGTTAAAAAAGATTCCTTCTCTTCTAACAATATAAGGCTTTGCCGTTTGTATATCCTCTGTCATCAAGTCTAAATCCATTCCAGATTTATCTATACTCACTTGATCTGTCTGATTGCTATTTCTCATATTTGTCAAATCAGTATCTTGCCCCCTGCTAACCTGCCAATCCATTATAGATACTTCATAATCTTCTTCATAATCAATATCCTTTAATCCATTCTTTATTTCTTTTAATTTTTTCTTAGAGTTTTTCTCTAATTGAGTAGCTAAATTCACAGCTCTAGCAAAAGGAAAATTCTTTTTCACGATGGCAATGCCTGTACTCGTAGTCAGATGATAAGGTTTATCCCCAAATAGAATTTCTTTTTGTTCTGCCTTTACAATAAATTCTTTAGCAGCTTCTATAGCAATTTTCCCATTAGCAATGAAAGTAATGTCATCTCCTGCTAGTATTAGAGGTCTTATGGGTAATATATGTTTTTCAATAACTTCTTTTTTCATGCCTATCTCTTTTGAGTAACAATCATAATTCTTACATAATTTTTCTACCATATGTTTAAATGCATTTTTATAATTATCTGCAATATCCTTTGTTAGTTGTCTAAATTTTCCGATATATTCTATATTTATTTTTGTACAATCTTTTTTAAATCTTTCTCTATAGACTTCTTTAAAAGAAGCAATCTTTTTCCCCATTCCATTTCCATCTACACAAACAATCCCTATATAGCTACCTTCTCCCTCTTCTCCTCCTAGTACATCTGTTTCTATGCTAAAATCAAAACCATTACAATCCCTTAGGAGTTCTTCATCCTCCTTATGTATCGTTTCTATAGATTTTCCATTTGTTGTATATTCTCTAAACCCTTTTCCTTTTTTCTCATATATAAAATCATAAAAATCTCTTTTATCTCTTGATTCTTTAGATACTTCATATTCCTTGTCTTCAGATAGATCTTTTATGCAGTATCCTGCTGGTTTTCTTGTACTTCCACAAATTTTACTTATTCCATACCCCACTCTTTTAAATTGATTTTTTCTAGTACCTTTTTTTCTGGTAAGTAACTCTTCCATATCATCATATAAATGATCTATTCTATCTGTTTTTATATTGAATTCTTTCATAACAATTAATAACTCTAATCCATCAAAATTCCTCATTACAAAGGTGCTAAAACTTTTGTTGAAATCTATTGCATCCTTCTCATCCTCAAAAATATACATAGCATTGCCACCAGCCTCAAATACTACATTGCCATGAGGATCAAGCTTAGTAAAATATTTATGTTTCTTTCCCATATTCTTTAGTACTTCTTTTCCTAGGTCTTCTGTAATAAACCGAATAATCTCTGATGCACCTATTATCTCTTTGAGTCGATTACTTGAAAATATATATTTTTGCTTGCTTCCAATATCAATCTTAACAATATAATAATTACTCAACACCCTTCCCCCTTTGTCTATTTATGTATAAGCCTTATCTTCTTTCTCTTTCAAAACCTCATTTATATTCTACATATTGTTATAATTTTCTATTTTATTCTTGTTTTTCCTCTTTCTAAAGTGAAATAATTGTAAAAAATACTAGAAAATTCAATCATCATAAAAAGCTACCAAAGTGATCTTCTCACCTTGATAGCTTTTTTAATTTTATACGCTATTTTTATTCTATTCCTTTTTTAAACGCTTAATTTCTTCCACACTTAAACCTGTTTTCATAGCTATAGTCTCTATATCTAATACATCTAATAAATTTTTAGCTATATTTACTGCTTTTAAGTATTCCCCTTCTTCTCGTCCTTGTTGTAATCCTTGTTGTAGCCCTTGTTCTCGTCCTTCTTCTCGTCCTTGTTCTAGACCTTCTTCTCGTCCCCTCATTTTAGCTGTTCGATGTTCTGCTTTTCTTACAAGCATAGCCTTTAGATCATTTTCATACCATTCTCTTTCCTCTTTACTAAGACTCATCACATCTAACTTTTCAGCTGCTTTTTTTATATTTTGATCTTTTGCTAATTCTTCTGGAATTGTATCTTTATCAAATTCATAGGCTTTACTTAAAAATGCCGCCCAACGATCAAGTGCTGTCTTAATCTCTTTATAATCTTTTTTAAATTTAGGCAACTCTATAAAATGAATATTTAAAAGATCAGTAAATTTCTTCATCGTCTTTGTATTGCATAGCTCATACCTATTATGATAATCTTCTTCCTCTAAATAATTAAAATCTAATATATTGATTCCTATTGTCTTTTTAAGCATATAATAATCCTGTCCACTCTCTATCTGATCAGAGTAAACCTTTGCCCAATAATAAAGTGCTCTTTTATCATAAAAACTTTGTTCCGCAAGCTGCATTTCCACATCATACCATATTCCTTTTTCATCTACTGCCTTGATATCTAGTATACTCATTTTTCCATTTCTATAGCTTACAAGATTGTATGGATTTTTAAGCTCTAGATCTACAATCTGCTCTTCTTTAGACAACACAGAGTTGATAAAAGACATAAGTATATCTTTATTTTCTTCACTTCCAAATAATTTTTTGAAGGCAAAATCTACTTTTGGGTTGAGTCTGCACATGAGTTTTCTCTCCTCATTTTAAGATTTTTTTCTTTTATTATATCATAAGTAGATTTGTTATTATGGTTGTTTTAGTGGGTTATGCTCTTCAATCAAAAAACTCAATTAAATAATTATAATTTAATATTGACAGTTTCAATCCTTGTTTTAATGGATTATCCTCTTCAATTTAGGAACACCTGAAGCATAATATCAAGATCACCTATGTTTCAATCCTTGTTTTAATGGATTATCCTCTTCAATAAGGAACTAAAAGATAAGAACAGTAACTTGGAAGCTGAGTTTCAATCCTTGTTTTAATGGATTATCCTCTTCAATATGAAGAATACATCCAGAAGAGTCCAATGCGAAAAAGTTTCAATCCTTGTTTTAATGGATTATCCTCTTCAATCAACATCTTGAAGCCTGTACCCTGATGCAACTCCGTTTCAATCCTTGTTTTAATGGATTATCCTCTTCAATTGATTGTAGGGTAAGCGTAAAGGATAATGCAAAAAATGGTTTCAATCCTTGTTTTAATGGATTATCCTCTTCAATTGGATATAAGAAAATATAGCTTAGACAAGAAAAAGGGGTTTCAATCCTTGTTTTAATGGATTATCCTCTTCAATAAATCTACTTGTTAATGGTAGTGCTACAGACAATGGTTTCAATCCTTGTTTTAATGGATTATCCTCTTCAATAAATCCATAAGCATATTAGCATTACATTCAGAACTAGTTTCAATCCTTGTTTTAATGGATTATCCTCTTCAATGAATGGATTAGTATTTAGAACAACTACAGCATATGAGAGTTTCAATCCTTGTTTTAATGGATTATCCTCTTCAATAAAGTGTGGGATCAAGAAAAGAACATGTGGATCAGGTTTCAATCCTTGTTTTAATGGATTATCCTCTTCAATCAACATCTTGAAGCCTGTACCCTGATGCAACTCCGTTTCAATCCTTGTTTTAATGGATTATCCTCTTCAATGTGGTCACACCCACATGGCTCAATGAAGTTAACAATTGTTTCAATCCTTGTTTTAATGGATTATCCTCTTCAATAACGAACATGATTGTTTGTTTAGAAAAAAATACAGGTTTCAATCCTTGTTTTAATGGATTATCCTCTTCAATTTCCCTTTAGATAAGGTATTAACCCAAGTATTTGAGTTTCAATCCTTGTTTTAATGGATTATCCTCTTCAATGCATGCATCCATAGAAACAGATGATCTTATCGGGATGTTTCAATCCTTGTTTTAATGGATTATCCTCTTCAATAGCTATATTGGCTACAGATCTTGCAAAAGCTAGATTTTTTGATGTTTTTGATTGGCTCTTTTTTTGCAAAAAATATGCTGACGTCGTGTAATTTCCCTTGTTTTTTGACCATTAACAGCACCTTCTAGTTATTGATTTTACTTGATTAGAGAGGTTGGTTTCTTCATATGTCAATAATTTTGTAGGAACAAAACGCTATGAAACTATGTTCTTTCTTTAGGATTCCCTATTTTAAGACACATATTTCTTCTATGAGTCTATCATATATTTCCATGTTCATCAATCTCTATGTTCCTTTTGCAAAATAATAAAATTTATTTGATACAAATATTTTTATAACAGCAATCAATACATCTTGCCTTATATTTTGTAGCTTTTGGAAAATATCCTTGTGTGACTTGTAAAAATTCATCTATCAAATCTTTTACTTTTTTCTTTAATTGCGTTGTAATTTCTACCTCTTTTACATCCTGTCCATTTCTACAATATACGATATATCCTTTGTTTACAGGTTGATTATAAATTTCTTCTATCATTACTCCATACATAACAATTTGCATCAAATAAGTATGATAGATTTTATCTTGATATTTTGCAAACTTATAATCTAGGGGTGCCATAGTTCCATCTGATAGTGTCAATACTTCATCTACTTTTCCTTTGATTTTGTAGCTTTCAGAAACTAATGACACGTCTATATCTTTTTTGATTACTCCTAGTTTTTTTCTTAGATAATCCCTGTTTTCCTTTTCCTTTTTATCATGAATATTTCTTCCTTTTTGCACCTTATAACGTTTTTCTTCATATTGACGAATGCCTAAGCACTTCATAAAATAGATAAATCTTTTACAATATAAAAATTCAATAATCTGTGAAGGCGTAATATAGTATTGATTTTCATTAAAAAAATTGTGAGATGACTTCATCTGTTACCAGCTCCTTATCAAAGGCTTGACCGATAAGTCCTGCCTTTTTTAGCTCAGCTTTACTCATGGGAAATACATATACAGAATCGTTATCCAAATCTACCATATCTTCTACTCTTAGTTTTAGTTCATCTAGTGTATTGTCTTCTACATCTCCTAAAAATACACTTTTCTGCACTCTATATAGTCCTATATCTTTACAATGTCTTGCTACTTTTCCTCTTATTTTGTTACTTCTAATATCGTAAATAACCCATATGAGCATTACAAAGCCTCCTTCAAAATTCTATTGGCAATATTATGGCAATCATATTGAATAATATTTTGAAGGGCAATATTTCTACCTTTATATCTTATTTTCCGCTCTAGCTCTTTGTTATAATCTGCAATCAAAAGCTTTTTTCCTTCTTGATTGAGATAATAGCCACCCTCTTCTATTTGATCAAAATGTTCTTTTTTTACTTTCTTTTTGGCAAAGATTTTAAAAACTATTTCATCCATATACCCTCTATACATTTCAACCAAATCAAATACAAGTGATTTTTTGTTGTAATTATCTGTATGCATAATCCCTATATACGGATCTAGTCCTGCAATGATACAAGCTTTTTCTACACTAGAATAAAGGATACCATAGCCATAATTGAGCATACAATTGAATGGATCTTGAGCAGGGTTTCTACTTCTTCCATGAAATTTATATTTTTCTATGATAGTTTCTCCTAAAGCATGGAAATATGCACGACTCGCACTCCCCTCATATCCTTGCAAGCTATCTCTTATTTGATCTATAGATTTTTCTTTTGAAATTCTTTCTACATTTTTTACTTGTTCTTTGATTCTTTCTATTCCCTCTTTGATGATTTCTCGTCGATCATCTCTCCTATTCATGCTCAGTTTATTTAAATGCTCCATCTGATTATTAAGTTTTTGTAATATCCATTCTTTTACAAGCTCAAGTCCTAATTTATTTTCTTGTAAAAATAGTTGTTTTCTTCTTATGGTGCTAATACTGCCTAGCTTTGAATGCCAAACTCTCCCTAGGGGTCGTCCTGTACTTTTCAAAAAAACAATATCTATATTGTTTTCTATAGCAAGCTCTATAGCATCTGTAGATAGAGCAGCTCTTGTAGTGATGAGTAGCTGCTCTACTTTTTTTGCTGAAATCTCTTGCTTTTCATTGTCTCTTTTTATTTGAAAACAATCTCCCCTTTTGCATACATAAGTTCCTGGTGTATTGATCACTAGTTGCAAAATATCAACTCCTTTTGATAGTTCCAAAACCTCTTGATACAGATTTACCGATTCCTAGGTAATCTGGTATATCTATATTCACTTTAAATTTTCCTTTAAATGCTACCATGGTATTATTTTTAAAATTTACTTTTATAGGTCTTACCTTCAGCAATATTTCAATATGCTTTTGTATTCGATAATCAAAATTTTTACATAATGATAAAAGGTTTCCTTTTAAAATTGATTCTAGCAATTTCACTTTATCTTCCCACTGATCTAATTCTAAATATTTTCTATGATTCATTTGATTAAGTGCCATCCAAGGTGTTATAAAGCGATATTGCACCATATCTTCACGTTCTTTTAGTAAACTCTTCTTAAAGGTATATCCCTTTTCATATACCTTCACTACGCTCTTTCTTATGTCTATATCCTCAATATCATCTTCAATTTTCATTAATACATCTGCACCCTCATTAATGCCTATTATATATGGAGTTTTGCCAATTGTTTTATATTGTATAAGGGGATAACCATATCGAAACTTATCCCCATCAATATGATTATGTAGCTCTATATACTGGGGAAATTTATTAGCTAAATATCCTCTTACTTTTGGTATGTCTCTTCTTTCTAATTCATTGTTCTCTAATTTCAATTCAAATATTTTTAATTCCATGTCCAATCCTCCACTAAAAAATTATTGTCTCATCTATATTTTTATATCCTGTTTTTTCATCATACACACCATTCTTTTCTTCATAACTAATATATCCATATAATCCTTCTATGTCTTTTAGGAATTTATTCTTATTGATACTAATCACATACTCATGAAATTCTTTTTTTATCTCTAAAAATCTATTTCTTCTTTCTATGCGATTTGCTATCAGCCCTATTTGTTCATATTTATTCCATATTTTTCTTGCATGCTCATCTATTTCAATAAATACATCCACCTTCTCATAATCTTGCTCTATTAGCTTAAAATCATCCTTTACTTTCTCATGTTCTATTCTATAAATACTTTCTAATAATTTTCTAGATCGTTCCTTGCTCTTATGTGCTTTTACAATTTTAAAATACGCATCTGCTATATTTAAAAATTTTTTTTCTTCAATCATACTATATTCTTTTAAAACTTGAATTGTTTTTGCAATAAGTATATCATCATATACATATTGATTATATTCTTTTTTATCATTTTTCAATCGAAAAATATATACATCCCCCTGCTGTTTTTTCCCATTTCTATTACATCTTCCTGCCACTTGATTGATTGAATCTAATGGACCAAAATCTCTTATGACTAGATTGACATCTATATCTACTCCTGCTTCAATTAATTGTGTGCTTACTATAATTTTTCTAGGTTTAGAATTCTTTTTTATATCTTTAATTCTCTCTTTTCTATCTCTTGGTATAATATTTGTTGATAAGTAATACAATTCTGTGTTTTCAAGCGATAACAGCTCAATAAATTCATAAACCTGTAGGGATGATTTTATGGTATTCATCACTACCAAAATATCATTCTGGGAATTTTGTCCTATCAAATCCTCCACCCACTCTAAAAAGTTTTCAATATGCAATGCTTCTTCTATATTTAAATGTAATTTTGTTCTATTAAACATCTCAAAATAATGTTTGCTTCTTTGAGCTAACTCCTTAATCTCTCCTTTTGATTTATCAAAAATTAACGGCTGCGTGGCTGTTACTAATATGAAATATATATCTAAATACTTTGCCATAGCTTTAAATACTCCATTTATAATCTCCCAATATTTATGATGAATTGATTGAATTTCATCAAGAATTACAATTGAATTTGCTATATTATGATATTTCATTAAAGGTGCATTCCTATTCGAAAATATTGTGTGGAAAAATTGAATAAATGTAGTCACAATAATTTGTGATTTCCAATTCTCAATCATAAACTTACTTTCATTGATGTTAAATTCATCATTGCCTCCTGTATAGCTCAAATCTGCTAGATAGTGATGCTTTAATAACACTTCATTTGTTGGTATATTTCCTTTTATATTCTTAAATATTTCTTCAAAAACATTAAAGTTTTGATCTATTATGCTGGTAAAAGGTAAGCTATATATTATTTTGTACTCTCTCTTATTCTCATTTTCAAGTCGATTCTTTAGATTTAACGCAAATGAAAATGAAGTTAATGTCTTTCCTGTTCCTGTAGGCAGTGTAATAGACATAATTCGATCATTTTTTTCTATTCCTTTTAAACTACCTAATACATCTTCATATACCTCTTCTCTAATTTTATTTACTGGATGATCTTTATTAAAATTCTTCAATATTTTGTATCTATCTACTAGATCTGTTTCTATTTGGTGCTCGATAGTATTTTCTCTTTGATGAAATATAGCATCATATTTATCACTAGATATCAAAGTGGAAAATAGTAATTTGGATAAAATAAATAACTCATAAGTTTCTTCTTCATGATAATCATCAAATTTTTCCTCCTCATCAGGGAGTCGATCTAATAAAGCGAATACACTAGCGTGAATATTATCAATGGAACTGACAATGTATGGTTTTAATATTTCTTCAAGCTCCTCATAATCTATTTCTTCTAACTGATCTTCTATTAACTTTCTTTCACTTTTTAATCTTTGATTGCTATAATCAAATTCTTTAAATATATCTTCTAAATTCCCATGATGCCTTTTTATAGCAGTAAAAGCTAGTGATGGCAAATAATCTAATAAATCACTCTTTTGTACTTGTTTTTCTAAATAATTTTCTACAAGTATATATCCAAATAATGCTGATAAAAGTCCATGACTTTTTTTCTCTTTATCAATACAGGGTACTTTTCCTCTTTCTATAGAATGTATATACTCTTGAAAATAAGAAGTAGCCTTCCCAATGTCATGGGATAACCCCATGAGGAAGGCAACTTCTTCTAATATATCTTTATCTATAGAAAATCTAAGATTTTTTGTTCTTATTTTTACTCTTGCTTCCTCAGCTACATGCTCAAGATGTTCTTTAAGTAAAACTTCTGGATGAGAATTTAATTTAAAGGAATAACACATAATCTTCATCACCTACTTGCCAGCATTCTTTAGGGTTACAACGTATACCTTTACCATTTTTTTCAAATAATATTTTTATATATTCTAGTACTTCTCTCTCTGTATTCATATCATTTGGAACAACCTCTTTATAATACGCTAACCCTGCTTCAAAATTTAGTTTTAGTTCTTCATTATATGGAATAATGCTCGAAATTTTTACATTTTTATCTGTAATCTTTTTTACTGGTAATTCATCAATATATTCATAGTTAGCAATACATTCACTTAATCCTAAACATAAGGTATAAGTTGTATAGTGCCTCTCCAACATGTATTTTAATTTTTGATATATTTCTGGATTTTTATGAGAAAAATATATTCTAAACTTTGCATCTTTAATGAGTTCCATATTTATTTGTGTTCGTCCATGTATTTTGGACATAAATTCTTTTGCCTTTTTTGTATCTATTAAGTTTAATCCCATTCTTATTTTTTTTATAGGGTTCATGATCTTAATGCCTATATAAGTTTCTTCTTTAGGAAAAAATTTAATATATTCTCTCTTATCAATTCCTAATATAGCAGCTACTATTCCTATTACTGCTGTTCTAGATGGAAATGAAAATGATAAGGGAGATGAAGTCGTATAGAATTTCTTAAAATGTCCATACTCCCCCCAAATGTCAAAAACAAGACAATTATTCATATTTATCATCCCTTACAACTTTATTTCTTCCATCTTGAATTTTTTGAATATCTCAATAAATTCCATAGTTTTCTCTTTAAAAGTAAAATTTATTCTTTCATCAACTTTAAATTCTATAGATTCAATAATATCTATGTTTTTGTTTAATATACCTACAATTTCTGTTACATCTAAATGATAGTCTTCTATTCCCCGTATAGCTTCTTCAGCATTTAATGATGTAACTAGTTTTATTCCTCTCAACAAGTCTCCTATATGATAATTTTTTTCTTTATAATTAATCTTCATCAATAGTCTTGGTACTTGTCCAATTTTTGATCTTGATATTAAATTTTTTGTTCCATTCCACATACCATCTAATAATAGTGTAACGTCTTTCTCTTTTAAGCCCGTATGCTTTGCTGCATTCTCATTTACTATTCCATAAAATCCAATTAATGAGTAAGGTAATACATACTCTTCTCTAAAAGTCTTATTTTTCTTTCCTTCTCCTGAAGCAAAGGCTCCTGTTCCTTTCATATATTTTAGTTCTACCTTATGCAAAGATCTTCCCATCGAAAACTGTACAGGTCCTGTAAAAGTGACAGAATCTTTATCCATAGGAATAGTTGCACCAAATAATCTTACATCAATACATTGCTCTAAAACATTCTCCATAATCTCTTCTTTCTTCTTTCCAAAATCTTGTCCTCTCTGTTTTCCATCTTGTATTTTTCCTTTTTTATCAGCTTTCTCTCTTACAAAAATTTCTTGCTCTTTATATTCAAACAAATAATCTCGAATCGTTCTTTTTAGTCTTACATCCGTAACAATATTAATAGATGTTTCTTCATCTATTCTAGGCTTATTGCTATCTAATGGATCCCCATTAGGATTTGCATCTTTGAGATCATATAGAAATAGGATCTCCCCTCTATTTTTAACTTCACTCATTTTTATTTTCCTCCTTTTCATTTGTTATAAAGCAATGAACCATATTCATACCTAGTGCAAAATAAAATGGTATTTCTAAATGCGATATGTTCCATTTTTCTCCACAATCAATTATATATTTAGACATTAAACTTTGTTCTTGTTTATAATAGTTAACATCATATTCATCAAACTTTCCTCGTATTTCAACTATTAATCTCTTAATATCTCTTTCCTTTAACTTTAATCCTTTAAGTCTTGCTTTAAAAGGTGTTCTTCCATCTTTTTCAAAAGCTTGAAAGTTGATTAGCTTTTGTGCTAAATATCCTTGTAAAAATAATGCTTTCTTTATTGGTTCATCAAAAAAATCTAATTGGTGCTTAAAAAATTCTTCAAACATTACTTTCTTGCTTTCATAATCTTTAAGATTGTATATATTTTTTTCTGACTCTAACATCGTAGCACCTTCCTTTCTCTTATAGTTAAGCACTTGTACTTTTTTCATTAAATATAACAATCCATAATTAGAAATAGTAGTAAGATTAAATCCTCTACCTTTTGAATCTTTTTTGTCGTGTTGTTCTTGATTATAGGCATAAAAAAGATCTTCAACGATAAATCTTAATAAAAAAGGATAAGATATTTTATCTCCTTTAAAAATTTTATAAATACATTCTAAAAAGTACTTTCTATTTCCTTTCGCTGAAATCACCTGATTTAATGTTCTAAAATTAATGAATATAGGTATTTCTTTTTCTTTTTGTATTCTAAATTGCTTAAACATAGCTATTGTATTCATTTTATATATTTCATCAAAAATAAATTTCAGTCTAGAAGGAAGTACATCTTCAATATTTGCAAGGATATTAAAAGCATTTTGCTTTTCTTCGAAAAACATTAAATTTAATGTTACTTTATTTGTAGCTTCTCCAAGTTTTTTTATTATTTTTTCTTCTGTAGATATATATGCATCTTGATGATCTTCAAATTTTTCAACTCTTTTCAATCTTTTGTATGTCTTAAGAACCCTATTCGTATCCTTTTCATCTATCAATTTTGGAATAATATAATAACTTATTCCTCCTAAAAATGAAAATCTCAAATGATCATTTAAGTAATTTTTTCCTAATTCTAATGCTAAACCACAATCATTGCATATCGGAATATTTTTCCACGATTTTTCTCTTTGAAACCCGCCACTTAAATATCCTAATTTATCAAAGGTTGTAAAAGGAAAGGGGCTCGCTAATCCGTTAACTTCCTTTTGTTCTAGACACATGGAGCAAATCTTATTTTCTGCTTTTGATATAACCTTATAAGTCTGACTAAAGTAATATTTTCTTAATGTATCTTCAATAAGCTTATACTTAAAAACCTCATAATCTCCTACAAATTTTTCTTCTCCATGCTCTTTAACTAGTATAGTAAGAAATGCTTGTTCTTTTTTATCTAAGGATTTTTTTTGCTGTTCAATATCTCTAATAATCTGATCAGCATTGTCTTCTAACAAAGATTTAATTTTATCTAATTGTATTATCTCTTCTTTAAATTGGTCTTCCTTCAAACTTACTGTCTCTTGTAATGATTTTATGATCTTATTATTAAAGGTTTTAGATGATTCTGTTATTTTTGCAGTAGGGGTTAAGTCTGCCCCTCTAGAACTTCCTGCTCTATAAAAATATCTCTTTTTATCTTCTTCATCATATTCTCTTAAATCTACTCCTTTATAAACAAACTCTTCATTTTTTTCTACTGTAATAAGAATTCCTTTATTATAAGTTCCTCCTCCTGTAACATCTTGTACCAATATATCTAAAATATCTCCTCCTTGTTCTTTTAATTTTTCAAATTGATTTTGACCTATTACAGCTACTGCATTTAACATCTTGCACCTCCTTTGTTTTCTTATGCACTTATTATCAGCTACATATTCGTGGAATATGCATTAAATATTATATTAAACAAAATGTTTTATATCCTTGTTATAGTGGAATATTTAATTGCATAAAATATTATATACTTCAATCCTTATTGTTATGGATTTATTTTACTATATTCTCTAATAATTACATTTTTCCTTTTTATTATTATTTAAATCCTAATGCTTTTCTTTCTGTTTATATCCTTTATTTGCCAACTTTTTTCTCCAAAGGAACCCAACGCCCCAATAATGCTATTTTAATAATCCCTTTAAGATTATTACATTGTTTTAAAAAACTATACCTATGTATTACATATAAAAAATTGAGTCTCTACAACGCCCTGCCTCATCTCATTTGTCTTCTTATTTAAAATCTGTTCCATTAATTTCATGCTACTATGTATTCTTTCAGCCTCTATTAATTCTTCCTTAAATATACCCTTAAAAAATAAATAATAATATCTATTTCCTCATGTTATCATTTGCCTTCTATTTTCTAATACTAAACCCTCCAACATTCCAAATTTTACACACTCTTCTCCCTTGAGTCCTTCCTCCTATTCATGATATATTATAAGTAAACCAACAACCTTACATAAGAAAAGTAGGTGAAAAACATTGGAAAAGCAAATACTAAATATCCTTAATGAACTAATGGAAGGTCAGAAGAAAATCAATGACCGCTTAGATTCACTAACTGAACAGGTAAAAGAACACACCTATATTTTGAAAGCATTAGACAGCCAAGTAGAAGAAAATACCCAAATTCTCAAATCCTTAGAACATAAAGCCGACGTGAATAAAGCAGCGAAAGACCATATGTCACATGATCTAGCTGAAATAAAAGGTGACCTTAAGGGAATAAGAAAAGACTTAATGCAGGTAGAATTAATCACTGCAAGTAATTGGAGCGATATTGTAAAATTAAAAGCTGTTAAATAATAGATTTTTCATTCTCAAAAACCGAGATGTGTTCATCTCGGTTTTTCTCATTTATATATTCTGTTTTATACCTTAAACTTACTCATCTCTTCATTTAACTTCATAGCCAAACCATCTAATTGCTCCGCAGCTTCTGCTATTTGATTTACTGCCATGGCTTGTTCTTGCATGGATGCATTTACTTCTTCTGATGATGCAGCTGTTTCTTCTGATACTGCTACTATACTTTCTATTGCTTTTACAATAACATTTTTTTCTCTATTTATTTTATTTGCAAAATCACTAAGCTCTTCAATTTTTTCTGTTGCACTATGTACCTCTCCTGATATTTTTTCAAAGGATTCATATACTTCTATAACAGCTGCTGTTTGTCCTTTGGCTCTATCTTTTACTTCTTTCATAATATCTACTGTATTGCCACTTTCATCTTGTACATTCATAATGATTGTTTTGATCTCTTGAGAAGAAAGACTTGATTCTTCTGCAAGCTTTCTGATCTGATCTGCAACTACGGTAAAGCCTTTCCCTGCTTCTCCTGCTCTTGCAGCTTCAATAGATGCATTGAGTGCTAATAGATTTGTTTGATCAGCAATGGCATCTATCGTCTCTAATATATTTCCTATATCTTTAATACGATTGTCTAAATCAATAATAGCTCCTTCAATAGCTTGTGTCCCTTCATTATTTAGTTGTGTTTTTTCTTTTAATTCCTTCACCACATCCATACTTGTTGCACTTGTATGCATTACATGTTCAGCAGATTTTTTGATATGGTCAAAATCAGTAGCTAATTCATTAAAATGACCTGCTAATTTTATGGTAAGATTTGCCCCTTTTTCTGCATCCACTGCTTGCTCCATTGCCCCCCTTGTAATCGTATCAATGGTTGCTGCTACCTCTTCAGCTGATGAACTAGCCAATTCAGAAGTTGTTACTAAATTCTGAGCAGATAAAGTAACATTTGTAGATACCTCCTGTATACGTTTTGTGAGATTCGCTAAATCTTCTACCATACTATTGAAATACGTTCCTAGCTCCCCTATTTCATCTTTTCTTTCTATTTTTCTTTTTATAGAAAGATCTCCTTCACTTACCCTTTTCATGTCATTCACAAGGGACTTGATAGGATCTGTAATAGAGGTTGCAAATGCATAAGCAATTCCTATTGCCATAAATACTGAAATTCCTCCTGTAAGTAACGTATTTGTCAAAATGTCAGAAGTTTTTTCTTGTATTTCATCTATATACATTCCAGCAGCAATTTTCCAATCCAATTCATCTAGTGTACTGTATACAACAAATTTTTTGTAAATATTTCCTTCTTCTTCCCAATCATACTCCACATGTCCTTCTTCTTTTAGATTTATGGCTTCACGCATTTCTTTAACAGGTAATTCTTTTCCTATTACCTCTTTATCTTTGTGAATTATAACAATTCCATTACGATCTACTATAAAAGGATATCCTCTTTGTCCTATTTTTACATTTTTAAGCATTTCTCCTAAAGTATCTAACTCTACATCTACTCCTAATACTCCCACAAATTGATTATTTTCATCATATACAGGCTTTGCTCCTGTAATCATCCATTTATTTGTATCTATATCTTGATAAGGTTGTGTAAATATTAAAGATTGTTTTTTTACAGCTTCTTTATACCAAGGTCTTTGGGTAGGATCATAGTCCTTTTCCCGTGGAGGATATGTTTTTTTATCCTTTATGCTTATATATACATCTGAAATGTCTTTACGAGATTGCTTAAGGTTTTCAAATTTTGTCAATACCTTTTCTAAGTTCTCTGGATGAGAAGAAATTTGTTTGATATCTTCTTCATTCCCTATGAAGTTTATCAAACCTTCTATTCCTTCTAAATAATTATCAATAGATAGATTTAATTGATTTATTGTCTGTAGGGAAGATTCCTTTAGTTCATTTTTTGTTACTCTTACTGCTTCTAAATAAGAAGTAACTCCCAATGAAATCAACGGTAGAACCATGAGTATTACAGATATTGTGGTTAATTTGAATCGAATTCCTTTTGTTTTTACTTTTTGCTTCATTTCTTCTCCCTTCCTTTCTTAAGGTTTACATATTTTTTAATACCTTGCTTTTCATTTTCATCTCATATTCTTTATATCAAATTATATATCCATACCTGATTGTAGGACTATATTCCCAATTTGTCAACTTCAATGATAATAAATCTATTTTAAAATTAATTTTCATTTCATTCGGTTATTTCTTAACAATCTAAAAACATTCGCAAATTTCCATAAAAAAAGCAGCATATGCCACTTTTTTATGCGATGCCCTTTGCATAGTTATTTATTTTTTCTAATATTTCCTCTGAAGCAGAAATACCTTCCTTTTCTGTGAAAATAATATTTTTTGTCTCTTCTGTATCTTTATAGATTCTATAGATTTCACCATGAGGAGGTGCAATGCCTATATCTGCCTTTTTTAACATAGGAAGATCTAAAAGAGAATCTCCTGCTGAGATGATGAAATCTATATTTTCTCGCTCCTTTATATATTCTAACGCTTTCCATTTACATACACAATAAGGGACAAAATATAGCTTTCTTCCTTGAAGAGATACTTTCCAATTTCTAAGCTCTAACCATTTTATAAATGCATTTAGCTTCTCCATAGGAATCTTTTCTCCATCAACGATACAATAAGTAAATAAATTATCAGCCATCCTTCTTCTTAGAAGCCACTCCTTTGATGCAATTTCATCAAATTTCAGTAAAAGCTCTTCAAGAGGTAAACAATCCTTTTTTATTTTTTTTTGGATCAGATGATGCCATTCCTCGTCTACTTCTCCATTTACTAGTATGTTTCCTCCATTACTAACAATAGCATACTTAGGGGAAATTTCCTCAAAAATAGCAATTCTTTTGTATTGCTCTATGGTTCGAGTAGTAACGGGTATAAACAGCATATCCTCACTTACTGATTTTAATTCTTCAATTGCTGTCTCTGTCATAAAAGATATTTCTTCATGATCTTTTTTTTCAACTAACCTTATGCAATCTTTATTTGAAACAAATTTTTTGGAATAAATTAATGTACGATCTAAATCACTTGCAAATATCATCATTTCTCTCCTTTTAAAGGTTTTATGAGCCCACAGCATTGATAAGTCATATCTTCATAGATTTCAACACGTACATTTTTATCTGCTGCTAATAGTAAAATATGCTTTAAATTAGGATTGTTTTTATCCTTTATAAGAATTTTCCAAGGAACTCTTCTTAGTAATACCCTTGTGGTTTCTCCTATCCCTGGTTTAATCAGATTGATATCTTGGATTTTAAATGTTTCTTGAATCGTTTTTATATCCTTTAAGCCTTCCCAAGTAGGTGTAGTTTCTTCTATCTTTCTTATTTCCTTCTCAATCAAAGGTTTTACTGCTTCAAATTCCTTTGTAATCGTCTCTATGAAAAGGTTCGATACATCTTCTTTTTCTAGCTCTTTATAATATTTTGCACCATGAAAATCTTTTGATCCTATTAGATCTTTTCTGTGTACTGTTCTACTTACAAGTCCTGAAACAGTAGAATTTAAACATGCACTAGCGATTAAAAAGTCCTCCCTTGTACCAAAGGTAGCTACACAATAGCCTGGGTCTGCAAGGACTGCCAAATCATCCTGTAACAAAACTCCATACTTTTCCTTAAATTCCTTACATGCCTTTTTTAGAACCTTTGTAATAGCCCCCTTTCCTGTCCATCCATCTATAAACTGAATATGCTTATCTGGATGATGCTTTAAAATATATTTTATAGCATTTTCATCTATTCCTTTTCCTCTTATAATGGATATGCTGTAATGAGGAAGTTCTAAATCATATTTATAGGCTATATAACGCTTAATGAGTATTCCTACAGGGGTTCCCGCTCTAGCTAAGGATACAAGAACTGTATTTTGTCCTCTATTTTTTATGATTTTTTGAGCAACTACACCTACAGCTACGCTAAGCTTTTTTGCTGATTCATTTAAGGATAAATGAAATAAATCAATATATTCCTTTGTAGGTTTGTATTCTATTGGAAGCATTTCAGAATAATGGGTTCCACTTTGAATGAGCTTTTCTCGTTCATTTGTTCCCTTTTCTTCCATAATATTACTAATGTCTTTTAATAAAAAGGTTACATCCTTCTCTTTATAGCTTCCCATTTTACTAGGCTCTTCTAATTCATCATTGCTTGAACATATAATCATATTGATCAATGAAATTCCCAAGCTTTTTAGAATATCCATCATTTCATCCATTCTTTCTTTAGCTACTTCCCTTTCAAAGAATATAAAGCAATCATCATAATGTCCGTATGGAATATTGTAAAGGTAATTCATGATGGATGGATCATCAGGACTTTTAAAGGAATAACCATTCTTTATGCCATAATCATCCTTTTTATAAGGATGAATAGGACTTCTTGTAGAAGAATGATATACTACCCCATCCCCCATATAAGCTGCTATTTTCATGGGAATATACATAAATTCTCCTGTACCTAGACATAGGGTTTTTTGTCCCTTTCGTCTTTTCTTTAGATTTTCTCCTATTGCTTTACATACCTTATTCATTTCTTTTGTTTCTTCACTTTCAATTCCAAATCTACCTGTTTCCTTTAAATAATGGCAGGTATTTATTTGTCCTTGACTATCTATAGAGGAAATGAATAATTTTTTAAAATACTCATCTTTTATTTCTATTGTATTCATCTCTGACTTTATTGGGTCTTTCTTATTCTCTTTGTCAGAAGGTACATCCTCTACAGGCTTTCCTTCTACTTCAATAGTTCCTGATGCTAATGAAACCGTATATATTTTTATCCCTAATCTTTTTTCTAGCTCTTCATATCTTTTTCGGTCTTCTTCTTTTCTCCAATCTAATATAGATACAACTACATACTCTTGTCTTGGAAATTTATTTTGAATGGCTTCAATAATATTGATAGCTGTTTTTCCTGTAGTAATTTCATCATCCACTAGAATAATAGGACTTTTTTCTTTTAGTAAATCTTTATCCAATGGATAAAAACCATGGGTCGTAGCATGAGAATGCTCCTCTTCAAAATGAAAGGCATCCTCAAGGTTTAAAAGTTTTTCTCTTGTTGTATGAATATAAATAGCATTTTCAAAGTTTTCAAATACACTATGACCCAGTGCTGTAGCAGTTTCTGCAAATCCGATAAATAAAGCTTTTTCGGGTAGCTTCATAGGATTTTTTCTTATTTTTTCATATATTTCTTTACATTCGTTCTTATGGATCAACCCTTTAAGGATCTCTTCTGTAAAAGAATTATTTTTCCCATACACTTCCTTCATTAATTCTACAGAAAGCAAAGCTCCTATCAATAAAGAAACTTGTGGTATTACTGGAATATGCTTTCCAAGTACTTTGCTAACAAATAGAAATCCTCTTTTTTTATTCTTTCTTGCGGCCATAGAAAAAAGCTGATCCATAGGGATTTTATAAGGATTTTTTGTCATGTTTATAGTGACACGTAAATCCTTTAAGATATTATAAATGTGTTTTTCTGGTAAGCAAGCTTGTAAAATTTTGTCCTTCATGATACACCCCATATATTTTTGATTTTTTTAATATTTTCTTTGCCCAATTAAGATGTGGCTTGATTTCATTCATTTTATTTTCATACTGACTTTTCATAACCCCCACACGTCCATCATTATTTTTTATAATGCTTAAAGCATCCATATATTCTTCATGACTGACTACATAGAGTGCTTGTACAGGAGTAATATGACTTGGATGGATGATAGTTTTTCCCACAAAGCCATTTGCTTTATCTAGTAGTACTTCACGAATGAGTCCATCTAAATAAGCATTTAATAATTCTTTTCGGATTTCAATTCCTTCTTGCCCATAAGCCTCTTCAAAAGGACTTCTTCTAAGCTGTGGTTTTAGTACTCTATCACCGCTTGAAAAATATTCCCATACAGGAGCTGATACAACATATGCCTGATCTTCTCTTGTAAAATAATTTAGTATATCCGCAATACAGTCTCTAATCACAGAAATATCATAAATAGTCATATCATATCCTCTTCGAATACCAAATAAACTTGAAAAATCTGTTGCACCTACTCTTATATTTAAAACTAAATCATTATATTCATCTATTATTTCCCTAATCCCATTTAATGCTCCTATTCTAGTCTCTTTATAAAGTATATCTGCTGTTTCTAGGATAGGCATTCCATATAATTTAGTTCCTAGAGAATCATTGATCTTCTTTAAATTTTTAAAGAAGCTTTCTCCATTTCTCCATGTAAACTTAGGAAATACAAAGCCTGTAAGAAGGGTTAAACTTTCACCAATTTTATCTGCTATGTTAAGCATCTGCTCTGGGGTCCTTACCCTTAAGAATATAAGTGGAATCTGTTCATAATTGATTTTTCCTCTTTTTATAGCCCTTGATAACTGGTCTAAATTATCCCCTACGCTTCTTTCTGCTTCTCTCACCCCATTATCTCCGATAGCATCCTCTAGACACATGGCCATAGACATGAGACCTGTATTCTTTTTTTCTATTATATGCTGTACAATATTTTCTTTCGTAGCAGGCATATATAAAACTGCACCTAAAGCATCCGCTAATATCTCTTTTGGATCGTCTCTATGAAAATTTTCTGGTGAGCAATAGAAAATATCATTGCTCTCTTCATTAGTTAAATAGCTAAAATATCTCATACTAAGACCCCTTCTAGATGTTCTTTTTTTACTATAAATTTCTCAATGAAAACATTTAGTTATAATGAATTTCATCAGAAATTCATTATAACTAATAAATCTATATATAAAATTGTATCAGAAAAATTTTTAAATTAAATAGAAAAATCAATAATTTGAAAATTTTTTACAAATGCCTGTCGGAAATATATATATTCTAACTTAAAATATACGTTTAATAAAAAAATTCGCATTATACTGCCGCATATGCTCATTTCGCAAGTTTTATTACAAAACTATTATTTTGTAATAAAACTTACTCAAAGTGGTCAAACATTTGATTTCTCAATCATAAGTTATCCACAGATTTTAAATTTTATAATTTCCTAAAGAATAAAAAGGCATTCTATCAAAACACTAAAATTACTTGGTTTTGATAAAATGCCTTTTAATCTTTCTAAAGCTTATTTTTGATCTCTCTACAGCCCCTTATATTTAAAGATCTTTAGTCTACTTGAAGTCCATAATTTCTGCAAAGGGAAGCAAGTCCTCCTTGGAAACCGCTACCAATTGCCTTAAACTTCCATTCTCCATTATGCTTATAAATTTCACAAACAACTAAAGCTGTTTCAACAGAAAATTCTTCTCCTAAATCATAACGAAGTACCTCCTGGTTTGTTTCTTCATTTATAACACGAACATAAGCATTCGATACTTGCCCAAAGTTTTGTGCTCTTTGTATAGCATCATGAATCGTAACAGTAATCCCTATAGTATGTATATACTCAGGAACTTTAGAGAAGTCTATTTTGATTTCTTCATCATCGCCATCCCCTTCTCCTGTTCTATTATCTCCTGTGTGAACAACAGAACCCTTTCCACCTTCTAAGTTGTTATAAAAAACAAAGTCCTGATCATATTTTACTTTTCCATCTTCTCCAGCTAAAAATGCTGAAGCATCTAAATCAAAATCATAGCCTCCTGAATATTTATTTGTATCCCATCCAAGACCTACAATAATTTTCTTTAAAGAAGGATCTGTTTTTGTTAAATCGATTCTTTGTCCTTTTGATAAATTAATACCCATCAATCTTAGCCCCCTTATATTTTATGCATATTTTTTTACAATCTCACTAAGTGATGCATCATTTGTACCTTCACCGATAGCACCAAACTTCCATTCTCCATTATGACGATAAATTTCTCCCACAATTAGGGTTGTTTTTCCTGCATAATCATCTGATAAATTGTATCTAATGATTTCCTTCATATCTCCACCATTTACTACACGAATAAAAGCATTTCTAATCAAGCCAAAATCTTGTTTTCTTCTTATACAATCATAGATGTTTACAACAAATACCATTTTTTGTATATTGTTAGGCACCATACCAAGAGTTACAAAGATTTGTTCATCATCTCCTGCTCCTCCACCTGTAAGGTTATCTCCTGAATGAACAACACTTCCACAAGTACTTCTTAAGTTTCCAAAGTAGATAAGATCTTGTTTTCTACCAAGTTTACCATTATTATCTAACATTAATATAGATGCATCACAGTCAATTTCTGGAGCCTTTCCTCCTCCAAAAAGACTTGATAGAAGTCCTCCTGTGTTTTTTTGCTCTACTGGGTCCCAACCTAATCCAATCATAATCTTCGAAAGTCCAGGGTTTGATTTTGTTAAATCAATTCTTTGTCCCTTTTGTAAATTAATTGCCATGACTACTCCTCCTTAATAATTAAGGTTATTTTTCTAACAAGAAAAGGTTCTTTTCTGCATAATATTACTAATTCTAACTTTTTTTTAAAATTCCTGCTAAAATATCTTCCTTTTTCTTCAAATTTTTTTACTATTTCGAAGATGGAACATATTGTCTTACCCATGAACCAAATCCCCCAGGATTTCTAGTTTGAATAAGTACAGTTCCAGGTCCTCTGAATCTACAAACTAATCCTTCTCCTGAAGTAAAGCTTGAGATCCATCCCTTTGATGCTTTTTCAATAGTATATTGCATATATTCAGGCCAAGCTACTAAGTGACTATTATCTATTATTCTCTCTTCTCCTTGAGGAATATTAATAGCATGAATGGCTCCAAGAGAATTAAGGAATACAGTCCCTCTCCCGCTGATTTTTACAATAAAAAATCCTTCTCCTGAAAATAATCCCTTAGATAAATTCTGCATTTGTGTAGATACTTCAATATTTTGTGTTGCTGCTAAAAAGCCGTCCTTTTGTACACAAAGATTATAAGAACCATCTAACTCTACATCTACAACACCACCAAGAGCAGACGGTGCCAATAGTACTTCTCCTGATCCACGGTTCGCTACAAGAGTTTGAAAGAAAAACTTCTCTCCAGCTAACATTCTTCCTAACCCCTTCATAATACCACCTTCTGCACGACCTTCTACATCAATAGTATTTGCCATAGATACCATTGCACCGGATTCCGCCTTAACCATTTCACCCTTTTGCAAATTGATAGCTACAAGTGGATATGCTTCTGGATATAATATTTTATACTCCATCTTATTCCTCCTCTTTGAATGATTCCTTGAAAATGAATATTTTCCTTGAAAAATCTATCATCTCTTAAATGTTATAAAAAAGGCAGAGTCAAATATTTTTGACCCTCCCTTTTCTAAGTATTATACATTTAGTCCAAAGTTTCCACAAAGAGCTCCAAGACCTCCTTGGAAGCCACTTCCTACTGCATTGAACTTCCATTCTCCATTATGACGATAGATCTCTCCAACGACAACAGCTGTTTCTATACTAAAATCTTCTCCAAGATCATAACGAATTAATTCTTCTCCACTGTCTTCATTTACAATACGAATAAACGCATTGGATACTTGTCCAAAATTCTGATTTCTTTCTGCTGCTTGGTGAATAGTAACTGTAAAATCAATTTTATGTACATTTTGAGGAACTTTTCCTAATTCGATTTTTATTTGTTCGTCATCTCCGTCCCCTTCACCTGTTAAGTTATCGCCAAGATGCATGACAGACTGTGCTGCATCCTTTAAATTGTTATAGAAGATAAAATCTTTTTCACTTGCAACTTTTCCATTTTCTCCTAGCATGAAAGCAGCAGCATCTAAATCAAAATCATTTCCACCATCATATTTGTTTACATCCCAACCTAAACCTACTAGTACTTTTGTAATCCCTGGATTTGTTTTTGTTAAATCTACCTTTTGTCCTTTTTGTAAACTAATTGCCATGCTAAAACCTCCTATTTTCTATCTTCTTCATTAGTTACCTATCCTTAATTAAGGATTCTTCATTTTTAGTTAAATTCCTTCTATTTGTGAAGTATTTTTCAAATTTACTAAAAATATACCTCTATAATTTAAATTGTTCTATTAAAATCTTAAAGTTTTCCATAGAAGTCATCATTTTATCATTTTCTTCCTTCATTCTTTCCATAGCATGATTTTCCTTCTGTGCAAGATCAGCCGTCTGCTCAATAGATGCTGAGTTCTCTTCTGCTATAGCTGCCACCTGTTCTACAGAAGAACCTATTTCTCCACTATGCTCAGCTACCTTTTCTAAATTTCGTGATACATACTGAATTTTTTCTACCATATTTTTAACTTCTTCATTGATTTTATTAAACAATTCTTCTGTATTCTTAATTTTTTCTGTTCCGTCTTCTACTTGTTTATATCCACCTTCTAGGTCTTTTGTCATATTATTAGATTCATTTTGAATATCTTCTACAATTTCTCTTATTTCAGAAGCTGAATTTTTAACTTCCTCAGCAAGTTTTCTAATTTCTTCAGATACAACTGAAAAGCCCCTCCCTGCTTCCCCTGCTCTAGCAGCTTCTATAGCTGCATTTAATGCAAGAAGATTTGTCTGCTCTGAAATATCATTGATTACCTTAATTAATTGAGAAATATTCTGAGTCTTTTGATCTAGTCTTTTGATCTTATCTACAGAATCTTTTACCATATGATTGATCACATCCATTTGATCTACAGACATCAATAATTGTTGATTTCCTACATCTGTTACTGCTAATACTTCTTCAGAGCTATTTTTAAGTTCTTCTCCTTTAAGGTTTGTCTCTTCTATTAGTTTACTTAAATGATTAATGGCATGAGCAATTTCTGTAGAAGAAGTTGCTTGTTCTTCTGCCCCTACAGCCATTTGCTGCATAGTAGCTGCAATTTGTTCACTACCTTCTCTCACTTCTCTGGCAATATCCATAAAAGCGTGCGTTTGTTTATTTGTTTCTCCTGATACATGTAATACTTCATTCATCATTCCCCTAAGATTATTTACCATTTGGTTAATAGCAGCTGACAATTGACCTACTTCATCTTTCCCTTTATATGTAAGACGCTCTATTGTAAGATCTCCTTGTGCTGCTTTATTGGTGATTTGAATAACTTTATTGAATTGATTTCTTATTTTTTTACTGATGATCATCATAATACTAACACTCAATAAAATAGCACATAAACCACTAATCACAAGTGTTTTTATAGCTCTTCCCATATTATCATGGGCTTTTTCAATTTCAACCTTGCGGTCCTGCTCTATCTCTTCCTTAATCTTTTCTAATAGATCAACTGTATTTTTTCGAATTATAGAAGTTTGTACTTTAGCGTTCATCAATTTTTTACCATTTTCTAGTTTTACACCTTCAACAATCTCTTGTTCTACTAGGGTCTTTACTTTTTTCTCATTATTTCCGATAACATTAAATTTAAACTTTAAAGACTCTGTATTCATCATAGGCTCTATTTTATCCATCAAAGTCATAAAAGCTTCTCTTGTTTTTTCATATTCATTAAAATGACTATCATGTCCATAAAAAATAAATTCTCCAATTTTTACATCCTTTTCTCGAAATAACGATCCCATCTCCGTAATCATAATCGCTCGTTGATCAGCAGTTTCCATATTCTTTATATTTTCATTTATATTAAGTAATTCCTGAATGGTGATTCCTGATGAAACAATGAAAACAACAAATACGATTCCTAAAACCAATCCATACTTATACCCCATCCTTAAATTATTCCAGATTCCTGTATATGATTTATTGTTCCTTTTTAATGGATCGAATAGCTTTCTCGGTTCTTTCTTTTTTGCTTTTTTTAAACTTAGATCATCTTTGTCTTGCATATTTCCACCCCTTCTCATTTCTCTTATAAAATAGATTCCTCACAGCTATGTTTTTATAGAAACTTAAATGTATACAATTACACCCCTACTATCATTTTATTC
Source organism: Marinisporobacter sp. (assembly GCA_025210395.1). Classification (GTDB taxonomy): domain Bacteria; phylum Bacillota; class Clostridia; order Peptostreptococcales; family Thermotaleaceae; genus Crassaminicella. The sequence goes on along the minus strand of JAOARV010000024.1, from coordinate 38,749 downwards.
TAAATTTGATAATTTTCAATATTTTTATTGTAATTTAATTCTAATTATAGTACGTTAATGAAACATTGTTATATTTATCAAACCTCCCATGTTTAGTTGAGAATAATCCTATAACCTGATAATATATAAGACATGGTATAAAAAATCTTTCTTTAAAAAAATTTTTTATATGTTATAATGAAAGTCAAATACTTGTAAGGAGGGGTTCTTGTTGTTTAATTGGATTAGTAATATATGGATTGCTCTAATAGCACTCTTTGCTGCTGCATGGGTAATCAATCAAGCATCAGATAAATTAGGAGATGTTTTACACGTACTAGGATTAAAATTAAATATTCCAAACTCTGTAAGAGGCGCAACCTTTGATGCCATTGCTTCATCTTTTCCAGAGTTTTCAACAGCTATGGTTGCTGTCATCGTATATAAGGAATTTGCTGATGTAGGGGTCCCTACAATTGCCGGTTCTGGAATTTTTAATGTTCTATTGATTCCAATGCTTTCTATTTTTGCTTATCAAGGAACAGACAAATTAAAAGCTGATCGCTCTGGTGTATACCGAGATATGATCTTTTATACCATCAGTATTCTTACTTTAGTAGCTACAACTTATACAGGTAAGTTTTCACCTGTTGCAGGGATGCTTTTAATCTGTATATATATAGGGTACATTGTAACTTTATATTTCCAAACAAAGAGATATAGAGAAAATCTTACCCTTGGAGAACAAATTGGTGCTACAGCAGAACTACAAAAAGAGCTTGAAGATGAAGGAGAAGATGAAGATTTTATCGATATGCCTTACTCAAAAATATTTGGCGTAATCGCTATTACTATTGCGCTTTTATGGGTCAGCTGTGATGCTATTGTAAAATCTGCTTTAGTTATTTCAGGAACATTAAATATCCCAACAATGCTTGTTTCTGTAATCATCTTGGCTGCTTGTACGTCTATTCCAGATACTCTTTTATCTGTAAAATCTGCTAAAATGGGTGATGCTGACGGAGCTGTATCCAACGCAGTAGGATCAAATATCTTTGATATTTGTATATGCTTAGGTATACCTATGTTAATTGCAGGAAAAGAAATTCCAGTAAACTTTGGTGATAATATTATCATCTTTGCATTTCTTTTATTATCTATGTTCACAACAGCATCCTTACTTCTTAAAAAGGATGGCGTAAGCAAAAAGAATGCTCCTATTATGGCAGTTGTTTATGGATTATTTATTTTATATGTATTAGGAGTTTCAATAGGTTTGATTCCACTCAATTTACTTGGATAAAAAAATGCTAATATCTCAATGAGATATTAGCATTTTTTTATTTGAAAATCTTGTTTTTATATTTTTCCAACGTTACAATCAATGGATATCCTAATCCATAACATGCGATCAATTGTCCTACTGTTACCCACCCCATTGTAGCAAGTAGTGGTGCATCATAGATATAGTTCAAAATAAACCCTACAATGATTCCATTCACTATAACAGGTGGCATAGGCACTAACCATTTTTTTGGCATCTTATACGATAAATATGCTGCAATAAGTGTTGCCAAACTTCCAAATACAATATCGATTATTCCCCCACCACCATAGATGTTTGCTACAATACATCCTACATATAATCCTGGAATAGCAGCAGGAGTAAACATTGGCAGAACTGTTAAAGCTTCTGAAATTCTTACCTGAATGGGCCCATAACTATATGGCGCAAATAAAACGGTAAAGACAACATAAATAGCCCCAATAAGTGCTGCCTGCACTAAATAATTTGTTTTTTTCATTTTTTCACCCTCCGTAGTTTTGTTTAGTGTCAGGATATTGCGAACTGACAACTTGCCTTCATGTATTTTCTAGTGCTTCTAAACACATTGAACCTACATAAATCACAGAATGTATCATATCATGTCCTATCCTATATTGTCAATTTATGCTGCCAAAAAATAATCAGAAATTTTTCCCATTTGAAAATCCTTTCATCTCATTGAAGTTTTTGTATTAATTTTTCATTCTATATGCCGTACTACATATGAGGTCGTATCCTATCAATTATTGAAGCATTGTTTTGGAATCTTATTAAAAAATATTTAAGTCCAGACAAAATTGTCCTTGTCCTTTTTAATAGCTCAGTATATTCCTCATGGATAACAAATTTATTATCTTGTCATTCTATACATACTTATGTTAATATGGGATAGAATAGTTTTATAGAAAAAAACAATGAAGGCTCTTAGTAGTCTGCTATGGTTACAATATCAGAGAATAGACTGGCTGGTGAAAAGTCTATAGTACATAGTAAGACCAATTACACGCTGGAGTTTCGAAGAAAAAACTTCGACGGTTCCCACTCGTTACCGTGGCTTAAGGCTTTATGCGAATTAAGGTGGTACCACGGGTTTTCTCGTCCTTAGGATGAGAAGACCCTTTATTTTTTTATAAATATTAAGGAGGCTTTAAAATGAGCAATGTTTTTGACGTACTAAAAGAACGTGGATTTATTCAACAAGCTACCCACGAAGATGAGATCAGAGAACTTCTCTCAAAAGAATCTGTTACTTTTTATATCGGTTTTGACCCTACTGCTGATAGTTTACATGTAGGTCACTTTCTTCAAGTTGTAACCATGATGCATATGCAAAAAGCTGGTCACCGTCCAATCGTATTAGTTGGTGGCGGAACTGGTATGGTAGGAGATCCTACTGGAAAAACAGATATGAGAAAAATGATGACACCAGAAATAGTTAATCATCATTGTGAATGCTTTAAAAAACAGCTGTCCAAGTTTTTAGATTTTTCTGAAGAAAAAGCCCTTATGGTAAATAATGCAGATTGGCTAATGAATTTAGAGTATATTCCTTTCTTAAGAGAAGTTGGAAAACACTTCTCTGTAAATAGAATGCTTACAGCAGAATGCTTTAAAAGCCGTATGGAAAAAGGATTATCCTTCCTTGAGTTTAACTACATGATTATGCAGTCCTATGACTTTTTAGAGCTTCATAGAAAATATAATTGTAAAATGCAGCTTGGTGGGAATGATCAGTGGTCAAACATTATTGGTGGCGTGGAATTAATCAGAAGAGTAGATAGTAATCCTGCTTACGGTATGACCTTTACCCTTCTTACAACAAGTGAAGGAAAGAAAATGGGTAAGACAGAAGGGGGTGCTGTTTGGCTTGATCCTGAAAAGACAAGTCCATATGATTTCTACCAATACTGGAGAAATGTTGAAGATGCAGATGTTGGAAAATGCTTAAGTCTTCTTACCTTCCTTCCTATGGACGAAGTAAGCGCTTTAGGTTCATTAGAAGGAGCTGAAATCAATAAAGCAAAAGAAATTCTAGCCTTTGAAGTAACAAAGCTTGTTCACGGTGAAGAAGAAGCAACTAAAGCACAAGAAGCAGCAAAAGCTTTATTTGGAAAAGGTCCTGCAAGTGAAAATATACCAACTACAGAAATGTCTCCTTCTGAATTTACAGAAGGAATGGGTCTTATAACACTTGTTACAAACCTTAAGCTTACTTCATCTAATGGTGAAGCAAGAAGACTCATCCAACAGGGTGGTATCTCTTTAGATGGTGAAAAGATTACAGATATGAAGCACATAGTTAAGGAAGAGGATTTTAAAAATGGTAGTATGATGATTAAAAAAGGTAAAAAAGTATATCATCAAGTAAAATTAGTTTAATAGTAAAGAAGCAAGTATGACTTTTATACTTGCTTCTTTTTAACTGTGGATATCTATTGTTTTTTCTAGAAAACTGTGAACCAATCTATATATTTATTCAATGTATCCACAAATCTTCAAAGACTTTTTATAACTTTCTTTTTAATCCATCCCCTAAAGCCCTTTCAAAATAAGGATCAATACTTAAGAACGTTTTCAGCTTTTTATATTCCTCTATAGCCTCTTGCGTAACTTTATTTGTCTTTACAGCTCGAATAAGTAAATTCTTCGGTGTATGCTCCATATCAATAAATTCTAAAATTTGTGCTTGATACCCCATAATTTCTAGTATATTTGCTCTTATACTATCTGTAACAATGGCTGACATTCGTTCCTTTAAAATCCCATGCTTTAAGATAGGCTTCATCACATCATTATGAATTTGCTTAAATAGCTCATGCTGGCAGCATGGGACAGATAAAATTACATCCGCATCCCACCCTATAGCTTTTGTAAGGGCTGCATCTGTTGCTGTATCACATGCATGAAGCGTTACAACCATATCTACTTTGTCTGCTCCTGTAAAATGTTCAATATCTCCAATCATGAATTTTAAATCATCATAGCCTAAATCCTTTGCAAGCTCATTACAATGTTCAATAACATCCTTTTTCAGATCTAATCCAATGATATTTACATTTAACTTGGATACTTCCACAAGATAGTGATAAAGAGCAAAGGTTAAATAAGATTTTCCACAACCAAAATCAATAATATTAACCCCCTTGTCCTTCTTTTTAAGATAGGGCATAATATCCTCTACCATTTCTAAAAATCGATTGATCTGGCGAAACTTATCAAACTTCTTTGAAAGAACCTTTCCTTTTTCATTCATTACACCAAGCCTTATTAAGAAAGGGTTCGGTTCTCCTTCAGATAGTATATATTTTTTCTTTCTATTGTGCTCTAAGTTTGTAGCTTTCTTTGTAGGAGGCTTTTTTAATATTTTTACTTTGAATTTTTTACTGATGAGTATTTGATAATCTGCATCTTTCGTAAAAAACTGCCCTTGCTTAAATTGTTCGAACAAAACCATTACCTTTTCAAGCATTTCTTCTTTTTTTAGATTTTCATGCATCACTTTCTTTTGATAACTATAAGTAAATTGATAAACTTTATCCTCTTTTAAAATAAGAGGACGAATCGTTACTTTTTGATATATTTCTGGATCTTTTTTTCTTATATTACTCAAAACACAATCAATCAACGCCTCTTCCTTTAAAACTTTTTCTATCATCTCATGTATTTTTTCCATATAAAGTCCTTCCTTTCATTTGAACCTTCATTATTGCACATAAATTTACATTTTTAAATCCGTGTAAACTTTCTCGCAAATTTTATAAAGAAACCTATTATATAATAGATCCCTCTAAAATATATTCTGTATAATTTTACGATCCATACCAGTATACCTTATTTCCAATCTCAAAAGATAGGGGTAAGTAAAAAACGTGGAGATATGATCCATGAGACTTCCCTATAATTTTTATTATTTTGCCACGTCTTTTCATACAATCGTCTCTATTCATCAATTTTTTTGTAAATAACCCCTATTTTCACACTTTACATTATGGACAAGAAATATTAATATATAATGGATGATTTGATAATTTTTAAATAATTCGGATAATATTTACAATCATCATTCACTCCATATTCTTATAGATTTTGCTTGTTTTATTTTCTATTTACATAATACATTAGTTCCCTCAATGCATCTAATAAAATTTTTACAATAAAGATTCCTTTATTGAATAATAAGTAATCCACTTTTACAAGTAAAGATCTATATGCTCAAATAAATATTTTACACAAATTTAGAGGTGATTTTTAATGAAAAACAAAATTAAAATGGACTTTGTTGAACAAACAGTTCTCCTAAGCAGTGGGATTAAATGGATTACAATAGCTATATTTGCAGGTCTAGTTGTAGGATCTGTTACAGGTGTTTTTCTAAAGCTTCTTCATTTAGGAGAATCTCATATGACAAAGTGGAATTACTATTACTTATTCATGCCTATTACATTCTTTTTAAGTAGTCTCTTGGTTGTAAAATTAGCCCCTGATGCAGAAGGTCATGGAACAGAAAAGGTCATTGAAGCAGTTCATCAAAAACAAGGCAAAATAGATATTAAAGTCATCCCTGTAAAATTACTTGCAACCCTTATCACACTAATATCAGGAGGATCAGCAGGCAAGGAAGGACCTTGTGCTCAAATAGGAGCAGGCATTGCATCCTTTTTTTCAGACCTATTTAAAATAAAAGATCCTTTAGACCGAAAAAGATTTGTTATATGTGGCATCAGTGCTGGATTTGCAGGAGTATTTGGTACACCTATTGCAGGAGCAGTTTTTGCAGCAGAGGTTTTATATGTAGGTAGATTTTCATATATTGTTCTTTTGCCATCTTTAATTGCTTCTTATGTAAGTTGTCTTGTAAATGAAGCTTTAGAAGTATCCCATCTTTCTTATATGATTCAATTGAATCCTATGAGCAATATAAAAATGTTTTTAAATATGCTTTTATTTGGAGCTTTTATGGGATCTTTAGCGATGCTTTTTATTCGTATTTTAAATTTCACCGAAGAATCTATGGCAAAAATCAATCTATATAAGCCTTATAAAGGGATTATTGGTGGACTTATTCTCGTGATCATCGTTTATTTAACAGATACTAAAGATTATATAGGATTAGGTACAGATGTTATCAATAAAAGTGTTTCAGGGCAATCTGTAGGAGGTTTAGATTTTCTTCTTAAGATGTTCACCACCTCTGTTACATTAGGTTCTGGAGGAAGTGGAGGTATTCTAACACCTATATTTTATATTGGTGCAACAGCAGGTAATGCATGGGGACAAATGATGCATGGAAATATTGCTTTTTTCTCTGCTGTAGGGATGGTGGCATTCTTAGCAGCATGTGCGAATACACCGATTGCAGGAATTCTCATAGCAATGGAATTATTTGGTGTTGAAGTGGCATCCTATGCATCTATCGCTATCGTTGTTGGTTATCTCATGGTTGGACATAAAAGTGTTTATCCAAGTCAAATTCTTGTCATTCATAAATCTCCTTCAATGGATACAGAGCTTAATTGTGAGATAGGACAGGTTCAAGAAGAAGCACATATTAAAATCAAGAATAAAAGTAAATTATTAGAAAAACTTTATGATCATAATAAAAACATATAAAAAATATAGGTAGGTTCACCCTATCTATATTTTTTAACATATTTTTCTCTTCTTTTTCATCATTTCTTCCATTTCCAAAACAGAAATCGGCTTACTAAAAAGATATCCTTGTACTTTATCGCAATGTAAACTTTTCAAAAACTTAAACTGCTCCCATGTTTCAACACCTTCTGCAACAACAATTATATCCATATTGTGTGCCATTTCAATAACTGCTTTTACAATAGACTGTTGGTGATTATTTTCAGTAATATCGTCTACAAAAGCTTTATCAATCTTTAAAATATCGATCTCTAATTGTTTTAAATAATTTAAAGAAGAATAGCCTTTCCCAAAGTCATCTAAGGATATACGAATCCCTAATCCTCTTAAATGATTCAATATATCATTAGTCAACTCAAAGTTCTCCATAATAATATTTTCTGTAATTTCTAATTCTAAACAAGAAGGTTTAATCCCTGTTTCATTTAAAATTCTTTTTACCTTTTGTATAAAATCTGGTTGTTGGATCTGTATAACAGAAAGATTTACAGATACACTCACATCAGGATATCCTAACTCTTGCCATATTTTATTTTGTTCACATGCATTTCTTAATACCCACTCCCCAATAGGGACAATCAACTTTGTTTCTTCCGCTATTGGTATAAACTCATTAGGAGAAATCATTCCTTTTATAGGATGCTTCCACCTAAGCAAAGCTTCTACTCCTGTAATATGACCTGTACGCATATGTACTTTGGGTTGATAATAAACCATAAATTCATTACGTTCTACTGCATGCCTTATATTGTTTTCTATTTCTAGCTTCTCTATCATTTTTTCATTCAAATCAGGTGTATAAAAATGATAACTATTTTTCCCATTCTTCTTAGCAGAATACATGGCAGTGTCCGCATTTTTTAAAAGTATATGATCAGCTTGTCCATCCTTTGGATATATGGTAATACCAATGCTTACAGTAATATAAAATTCACGATCATCTAAAATCCAAGGATTTTGAAAAGATTTTATTATATTTTCAATAACTCTTACCAATTCCTCTTCATCATCTATATTAGGTAAAACTGCAACGAATTCATCTCCTCCAAGACGGGTAACCGTAGCATTTTTTCCTAAACATTTTTGTAGTAATCTTCCTACATTTTTAAGGAGCAAATCTCCAAACATATGACCAATCGTATCATTCACCTTTTTAAAATCATCTAAATCCAAATATAGCAAAGCTAACTTCCCTTTATTCAGCTTAGCATCTTCTAAAGCTATAGATAGCTTTTCCTCAAATAGTACCCTATTAGGAAGTCCTGTCAAACTATCATAATAAGCTAAACGATGAATTTGTTGTCGTTTCTTGCGTAGCTCTGTTTCTCTACTTTTTATATCTTCTTTCATTTCATTAATCGTTTTTGCAATATCAGAAAACTCATCCCTCGAGCCCATTTCAATATAATGCTCATATTGTCCCTTAGCAATCATTTCTAGTCCATTATTCATTATACGAATCTTTTTCATCACATATTCATCAAAAAATCTGGATGCCACTGAAAATATAATCACTATAATAAAAAAACATATGCTTATTGAAAAACCAAATATTTCTTTCTTGCACTTCTCTATATTTGAAAAATCATATACTAACTGAATATATAAATTCCTTGTAAAATCATAATTAAATCCATTAGATTGAACAGCATGATAGTAACTATATAGATCATCCTTATCTATACAAATAGTCTCTCCCTTTCGAAGCTTTCTCCTAAAATCACTATTTTCATCAAATTTTTTTCCTGTTTCTAATAAGGACCAACTATTAATTCCATTGCAACCATATATATCAATATCTACCAAATATTTATTGTCTCCTACAATAGACTTGAATAATCTTGAAAATAAAAATTCATGATATTCCTTTGGATAATTATTTTTTAGATACTGTTTAATATCTATAGCAATAGAAAAGATATAATCACTTTCTTTTGGACTATAATAAGTATATTTATTTAATATGCCTGTATTCCTACAAATACTAATCCTTTGATGTTTTATTACCCCTTGTCCATATAAGGATTTTAAAAACTTTTTAAATGCTTTTCCTGTATCAAAAATATTAAAATTTTTATCTGCCACAAACGAAGTATAATCGATCGTTCCTTCCTTATTGATTACATAAATTTCAGATACAGAAAATTTTTGTGCTAGCTTTTTCATCTCATGATTAGTTATATCTTTTTTCATCTTTATTGTTTTTTCTAATTCTTGGCTAATTGATAAAATATATTTTTCATTCTTTTCCTTTATTTCTTGGTCTATAGCAAGAAGTATTGTATCAAAAGCAAATATTTTCTCCTCTACTTGGAGCATAATATCTTTTTTCTGATCTTCTATTATGCCCACTATTTTATTTTCTATATAACGATTAATAAAAAAAGCTAACAAAATATTAGAAAATACCATGGCTAAAATTAAATAAATAATAAATTTTTTCCTCATACGATCCCCTCAAAAAGCTATTTTTATTGTTAATTTTAACATATTTGTATTATTTATACAAATTTTTGTTTTAATTTTTTGAGTTTTCGCATTTTTTCTCCGAGTAAAAAACCACCTATATAGACGGTTTAAAAAATAATATTCTCATTGACTTCCTCTAAATTACTACATCCTGTCATAACCATTCCTTCTACTAGTTCTTTTCCTATCTTTTCTGTATAAAGCTTTACACCTTCTGATCCACCTCCATAAGCTGCAACAGCATAAGGTCTTCCTATTAAAACAGCATCTGCACCTAGTGCCAGTACTTTTAAAACATCTAATCCGCTCCTGATCCCTCCATCAATAAATATTTTCATTTTTTCACCAACAGCTTGCACAATCTGTGGAAGGACTTCTACTGTAGCAGGGGTATGATCTAACACTCTTCCTCCATGATTTGAAACAACAATTCCATAAGCCCCTGCTTCCATAGCTTTTAGTGCACCTTTTACAGTCATAACCCCTTTTATAATAAATGGAAGTTTTGTATCATCTATAATCTCTTTTAAATCATCCTCTGCTTTTGGACTAACAGGCTTTCCAGCTTGAGCTAATATAGCAAGTCCTGCAGCATCTATATCCATAGCTACAGCTGGTACATTTTTACCTTCTGCAGCTCTAAGTCGTTCAATGATTTCCTCTTTACTCCAAGGCTTTATAGTGGGAATTCCTAATGATTCATTTTCTTCAATGGCACAAAGAGGATCCATAAAATACTCATCCTTTACTCCATCACCTGTAAAGCCTATAGTACCTGCTTCTCTACACCCTCTAACAATTGCTTTAGCATACTCATAATCTGTAAGTTTTTCCCCATAGCATGGAATCAAACCACCAATAGGTGCAGCAAAAATTGGATACTTAAAGGTCTTTCCGAATAACTCTATAGATGCATCTACTTCAGATGCATGATAAATCGTATCCATATTTAGCTTTATTTCTTTTAACTTTTCAACATTTCTTATAAAGCTAGCACCTGAACCTTTTCCTCCAACTCCTGGAATTTCACCTTTACATACTTTTCCATTGCATTCTGAACACACTCTACATTTGAAGTCAGGAATTTTTTTAGCATTTTCTATAACATTCTTGTAGTCCACAGCCATACCTCCTATTGATCTTTTTATTTTATAAATAAATAATTTCAATATTTGAATTCATATAAATTCTTTACTATAGTGTATCATAATATTTATGATCTTTATTTTACAAAACCTTTTCTCAAATAAAAAATATTAACCTTCAATCAATACTTTCAAAAAAAAATCTAGGTCATATTTTATACAACCTAGGTTTTTCCTTCATATTCTATTCATAAACCCCTACCAATAACAAAAATACCCTTTAATATAATTTTCTTAATAACGCTTCTGAATCTTCCTCTTCTTTTTCTTCTATTTTTGTACTGGCTGCAAGAAGTGCTATAATTTCATCTTCATCATTTAATACTTCTATATATTCATCATTGAAGATCAATAAATCTTTAACCGTTAGAGGCTCTCCAAATTCCATATTGGCTACATCTACCTCAATAGATTGTGGGAGGTATTTAGGAAGTGTATGTATTTCTAATTCTGTCATTTGTTGCTGTATAACAGCTGTAGCAGATTCTACAGCTGATTTATTGATTAAATGAATAGGTAATTTCACTTTTACTTTTTTATTTTCATCTAACTCTTGTAAATCTATATGTAAAACATGTAATTTTGTAATATGTCTTTGTATATCTTTTATAATTGTAAGTCGTAATTTTCCTCCTAAATCAAGCTGTACACTTGATCCTACGCCATAGCGGTTTAATATTTTATCTAACTCTTGCTTATTTAACTTAATTTCCTGTGTCTTTTTACTATTCCCATAGACAACAGCTGGCACAAATCCTTCTCTTCTCATTTTTTTTAATGCTTTTTTCTTTGTTCCTTCTCTTTCTTTTACTTTTAGTAATGGCATTCCCATATGTTTTCCCCCTCTTGTTTATCTTCAAGATATTATATGCTCAAAATATGAAAATATCCTTGTAAAAAATTTATTCGTGATAAAATTTACATGGGTATGATATACTATCAGTAAATTTAGTTTTACAGGAGGAATAATCATGAAAAAAACAATTCCTATCATGTTAAGTTTACTGATGTTATTGATTTTATGTAGCTGTACAAAAAAAGCACCTTCTCCTAAAGAAAAAGTGCCCCTCTCGCAAGAAAAACAAATAGCAGCAATCCTTTATTATGCAAATGAAAAATATATAGAAACAGGAGATGAAGAATTAGAAAAGTTTATCGTTGTAAAAAAACAAATTCCTATAAAAAATGATAATATTTTATTATCCATCTTAAATCAACTAAAAAAAGTTCCTGACATAGAAAATGCTACTACAGGCATTCCTTCAGGCATAAAATTTTTAAATGCAAAATTAGAAAATAAAACTGCCTATGTAGATCTATCTTCAGAAAATTTAAGCGGGGGCTCTTTAAAAGAATTTTTTGTAATCTATCAGATTGTATATTCTCTTACTTCCCTAGAAACTATTGATCAGGTACAATTTTTAGTAGATGGCAAAAAAGAAGAAACGCTAATGGGTCATTTCCTCATTGCCCAACCCCTGAAAAATAATTTAAACACACAATAAACACCTCCTATCCATCTAAAAAATAAACTATTTAAATAAAGTGCTAAATAAAAAAGGTGTGCAATTTCTGCACACCTTTTTTTATTACATAGCTGTTTCTGCCATTTTCTTATAAGTTTCATATCTTTCTTTTGCATCCGCTTCAGCTTTTTCAAATAATTGTTCAGCTGATTCTGGGAATGCTTTTTGAAGAGAAGTATATCTTACTTGTCCTTCTATATATTCTCTAAAGCTTGCTTTTGGCTCTTTAGAATCTAATGTAAATGGATTCTTCCCTTCTGCTTTTAGCATTGGGTTGTATCTATATAGATGCCAGTATCCAGCTTCTACTGCTCTCTTAATATCTTCTTGACTTCTTCCCATACCAATCTTGATACCATGGTTGATACATGGAGCGTATGCAATGATTAGTGATGGACCTTTATAACTCTCAGCTTCTGTGATAGCTTTCATGAATTGGTTCTTATCTGCTCCCATACCTACTTGAGCTACATATACATAGCCGTAAGTTGCAGCAATCATACCAAGGTCTTTCTTCTTAACTTTTTTACCAGATGCTGCGAATTTTGCAACAGCTGCTGTTGGTGTAGCTTTTGAAGATTGACCTCCAGTATTTGAGTAGACTTCTGTATCAAATACTAATACATTTACATCTTCTCCTGATGCAAGAACGTGATCAAGTCCACCATAACCAATGTCATTTGCCCATCCGTCTCCACCAATAATCCATACAGATTTCTTGATTAAGAAGTCTTTATGCTCTTCGATTTGAACTAGAATTGCTTTTGTTTTTTCATCTGCAGCTTCTTTCGTTGCTAATACTGTAAGGATTTTAGCTGTAGCAGCCTTTGAAGCTTCTGCCTCATTTTTTCCTTCTAACCATTCTACAAATGGTGCTTTTATTTTTTCATCAATATCTAATGAAATTAATTCTTTTGATAATCTTTCTAGCTTATCTACCATAGCTTTTACGCCAAGTGCCATACCAAATCCATACTCAGCATTATCTTCAAATAAAGAGTTTGCCCAAGCAGGACCTTTCCCTTCGTGGTTTGTACAATATGGTGTAGATGGTGCTGAAGCTCCCCAGATTGAAGAACATCCAGTTGCATTAGCAATCATCATTCTATCTCCAAATAATTGTGTAACAACTTTTGCATAAGGAGTTTCTCCACAACCAGCACATGCTCCTGAGAACTCAAGAAGTGGTTGCTCGAACTGACTTCCTTTAACAGTTTCTTTCTTCATTGGATTTTCTTTATGTGAAACAGTCATAGCATAATCCCAGTTTGGAACTTCTACTTCTGTTTGTGTTTCAATTGGCTGCATAACTAATGCTTTTTGTTTAGCTGGACATACTTCTGCACAGCTTCCACATCCTGTACAATCTAATGTACTTACTTGCATACGATACTGAAGACCTTCTGTACCTTTACCCATAGCTTTTAATGTTTTAAAGCCTTCTGGCGCATTCTTAGCTTCTTCTTCGTTTATTAGAACTGGTCTAATAGCAGCATGTGGACAAACAAATGAACATTGGTTACATTGGATACAACTTGCCATATCCCATTCTGGTACATTTACAGCGATACCACGTTTTTCGTAAGCAGCTGTACCATGTGGGAATGTTCCATCTTCTCTTCCTAGGAATGTACTTACTGGAAGTGAATCTCCCTTTTGAGCATTGATTGGCTCTAATACGTTTTTAATGAATTCTGGTTTTTCAGCTGTTACTGCTGCTTCTTCAACGCCTTCTGCATTTGCCCATGCAGCTGGCACATCAATTTTTACTAATGCATTGATTCCTTTATCTACTGCTTCATTATTCATATTAACGATTTTTTCACCTTTTTTACCGTAAGATTTTACGATCGCTTCTTTTAGGTATTTTACTGCATCGTCAACAGGAATAACATTTGTTAGCTTGAAGAATGCAGATTGCATAATCATGTTCATTCTTCTACCAAGTCCGATTTCTTGTGCAATATCAATTGCATTGATTATATAAAGATTTATATTATGCTCTGCAATATATTTTTTCATATGCTCAGGTAATTTTTCTTCTAATTCTTCTGGAGTCCATCTACAGTTAAGTAAGAAAGTTCCTCCATCTCTTAATCCGTCTAGTAACTCATATTGATTTACATAAGCAGGAGTTGAACAAGATACAAAATCTGCATTACTGATTAAGTATGTAGATTTAATAGGAGTTTTACCAAATCTCAAGTGAGAAATTGTTACCCCACCAGATTTTTTAGAGTCATATGCAAAATATCCTTGTGCATAAAGATCTGTATTATCTCCGATGATCTTGATTGCACTCTTATTTGCACCTACTGTACCATCAGAACCTAGTCCCCAGAATTTACATCTGATTGTTCCTTCAGGAGCAGCTACAATATTTTCTTTTATTTCAAGAGATGTATTTGTTACATCATCTACAATACCTACTGTAAATCCATTTTTAGGATCTACTTCTTTTAAGTTATCAAATACTGCTTTTACTTGTGAAGGCGTAGTATCTTTTGAACCTAATCCATAACGTCCACCAACGACAATCGGTGCATTTTCTTTTCCATAGAATAATGTACGGATATCTTGATATAATGGTTCACCTAGGCAACCTGGCTCTTTTGTTCTATCAAGAACTGCAATTTTCTTAACAGTCTTAGGTAATACATCAAAGAAATATTTTTCACTAAATGGTCTATATAATCTAACTTTGATTAAACCTATTTTTTCTCCTTTAGCTACTAGATAATCGATTGTTTCTTCAATAGCATCTGTTGCAGAACCCATTGCTACGATAATATTTTCAGCATCATCAGCTCCTATATAATCAAATGGTCTATAGGTTCTACCAGTAATTTTACTGATTTCTTTCATATAATCTGCTACAATATCTGGAACTGCATCATAATACTTGTTACAGGCTTCTCTTGCTTGGAAGAAAATATCAGGGTTTTGTGCAGTACCACGTGTTACAGGATGTTCAGGATTTAATGCATTATTTCTAAATTCTTTTACCTTGTCATGATCAACAAGCTTTGCAAAATCATCATAGTCAATCGTCTCAATTTTTTGGATTTCATGAGATGTTCTAAATCCATCAAAGAAATGTAAGAAAGGTACTTTAGATTTGATTGCAGCAAGATGTGCAATTCCTCCTAAATCCATAACCTCTTGTACACTTCCAGATGCAAGCATTGCAAAACCAGTTTGTCTAGTTGCCATAACGTCTGAATGATCTCCAAAAATTGATAATGCATGGCTTGCAAGAGCACGTGCGCTTACATGGAATACACCAGGTAATAACTCTCCTGCGATCTTGTACATATTTGGAATCATTAATAGTAACCCTTGTGAAGCAGTAAAAGTAGTTGTTAATGCTCCAGCAGCTAATGATCCATGTACTGCTCCAGCAGCTCCTCCTTCAGATTGAAGTTCTGTAACTTGTACCTCTTGTCCAAAAATGTTCTTCTTTCCATGTGCCGCCCAATCATCAGAATGCTCAGCCATTGGTGATGATGGCGTGATTGGGTAAATCGCTGCAACGTCAGTAAACGCATAAGATACATAAGCAGCAGCTGTATTACCATCCATGGTTTTCATATTCTTTGCCATTTGTAAATCCCCCTTATATAATTTAATAATTTACCATCCTTGTACTATTTTATTATATCTTTCTGAAAAATTCTACCGCTTCATCCTTTTTTAGTTATTTCTTTCCTTTGCTTCTCAAAAGCATTTATTTGTATTCATACTTGAAAACCAATATAACTAGTTCAAGATAAAGTCTGTTGTATTACAACGGTATAATTGCATATCTGTAATAGTATAGATATTTTGAAACTATAACAGTTTATAAATATTTGATATATTGTGTCTTATATATTATCACAGCTCTTAAAACATAGTATAACAGAACCCATAATCAGTGTCAATATACTTTGTATACAAGAAAAAATAGATATAAATTCACCGTTTCACACAGGTTTATATCTATCTAATCAAAATAAATTCTCATCATCTATAAGCTTTTTTTCAAGCTCTTATCAATAGTTTTTTATCCTCTCTTAAACATTATTTTTATAATAAATACTGAAAAAATAACATCAACATAACACCAGGTACACCTAAAAATCCAACTACTAAAGCTGTAATAGGATTAATGGCAATATGAACATGAAAAAATCCTCCTACTAAATTTAATAACAATAATATAACTCCACCAATAATTCCATTATAAACCAATTTTATAATCCATTTGATTGGAATTAATAATATATATCCCAGTATATATAACAAAATTAAACCAAATGCATAAGCTAAGATAATATTTAATTCTATTCCTATTCCCATATAATTCCTCCTATCCTTGCCGTTCTATCCATTTGATTGCACATCTTATGAAGGCTTACTCATACTGTTTATATTCCATTATATAAAATTCATCTTGAAAATATGACAATTCTAAAAAAGACAAATACTCTTATAAAGAGTACTTGTCTATCTATAACTGATCAGTAGATATTCGCTTTTATGCCCATCTCTCTTGCTACCTTTAAGAGATACGTATATCTTGTTTTTGCAGCTTCCACTCTGTATATGGCATAATCAATCAAATCTGGGTCTGTTGCATCTTGAAAATATTTTTCGGCATTTCTCCACTCTTCATGAGCTTCTTTTATATTATTGATCATCTTGTCTTCTTCTGTTTGTATACTTTCTCCCGTAATAACTTGTGCATATAAATTCCCAACTGCACTAAAAAAACTGTTTTCGTTTTTGTTCATTTTCGTTGAACGATTCATTCCTCTTCTCATGAAAATACCCCCCATAACCACTTTATCTATAGTTTATCCATATTTTGGATATCCCATACGCAAAATTATAGGTTTGTAACCACAAGCAAAAAACATGATCTCATAGATATTTCAATCCCTTAAGACCATGCTTTTGATAAGATTTTATTATACACTAAGATTATATTTTAAATTTAGAAATGGCTTGTTGAACTTCTTGAGCTATCTGTGATAATCCTTCACTTGCATCAGCAATTTCATTCATAGAAGCAATTTGTTCTTCTGTTCCAGCAGATGCTTCCTCTGTACTGGCTGCATTTTCCTCAGCAATTGCAGATAAGTTCTGAATAATATTAATAATTTCTTCTTTTCTTTCCTCTACTGCTTTTTCTGAATCACTTAATCTTTTTATTCTATCTTCTGTTATATTAATAGAGTTTGCAATTTCTTCAAATTTTTCTTTTGTTGTCATTACGCTTTTTTCTTGATCTCCTGTGATATATGCTACTTTATCCATAATTTTAACAACATGGTTAGAATTAAATTGTAATTCCTTAACTACCTCATCAATCTCTTTTGTAGAATCATTACTCTGCTCAGCTAGTTTTCGAATTTCCTCTGCTACAACAGCAAATCCTTTTCCAGCTTCTCCAGCTCTTGCAGCTTCAATAGCTGCATTTAGTGCAAGTAAATTTGTCTGCTCTGCTATGGTAGCTATAACACTACTAGCTTGCCCTATTCTTTCTGCACTTTCATTTGTTTTCTTTATGCCCTTATATACATTTTTTGATGCAATCCCATTTTCTTTCGTTTTTTCTGTTAGTATTTCTACCGTTTCTAGCCCTTTACTTATTAGTGATACCACTTGACGTGAAGCATTATTTACCTCTTCCATATAGTTTTGATTTGTTTCTATATATTCTCCTAATTTTAACGCCTTTAAAACACCGTCTTCTGTATCTCTCGATTGATCATTTGCTCCTCTAGTAATTTCTTCAATGGCTTTAGCAACTTCTTCAGATGCAGTTGCTAACTCTTGAGAAGTAGCTGTTAATTCTTGAGAGGAAGCTGCTACGTGTTCTGAAGATTTTGCTATTTTTTTTATTAATTCACTCAAATTTTTAGCCATTCTATCAAATGAAATTGTTAATTCTCCTATTTCGTCTTTCCTATCAAATAATTTTTTTGATATTTCGTGACTAAAATCTCCTGTTGCAATAATATTTGCATGTTTTACTACCTCATAAATAGGTTTCGAAATATTATTTATCAAATATATAACCAGCATCGTAATCAAAACAACAACAATGCCTACTACAATCATCATCGTCCTTATGGTATGATCAATCTCTCTACCTATATCTGAAATAATGCTTTGATCGACCTCTTCCACAAATTTTAACCATTCCTCTGTTACTACTTTAATTTGTCTTACCTGTTCCCTACCATCTGCTGCTCTTTTAATAGCCTCCTCTTGTTTTCCTGACTTTACTAATGCAAAAACATCCTTTGCTACCTTATTATATTCTGTATTGATCTCCTTTACCCTCATCAAATTTTTCTTCGAAACATCTGTTTTTCCTTTTTCTTCTATTTTGCTATAAGTATTTTCTAATTTTTCATTCAGACTTTCAAATAGTGGTGGAAATTTTTCATCCTTATAAAGAATATACGCCCTCACTGCCGCCACCTGTTCTAAATTCGTTGCACGTATTTGTTCTACATATTTTTCAACGGGTACATTTGTATTAACAATTACGCCATAACCTTCATCTACAGAATTCAATTCAAATATCAATCCAGCATTAATCATCAACATGCAAAGTATTACAATAGTAAAGCTAATAGACATTTTTTTCTTAATATTCATTTTTCTCATCTTCTCCTTTAAAAATAATTATAATCCATATTTCATAACGATTGGTTGAAAATGTTACCATTTACAATATAATCAAATATAATAAATTCAAAATTCCATTTCCAATTCTATACAATTTTACAATTCACCACTCAAATTGTCAAATTATTATCTAGTTCTTATTATATATACTAGCTTTTCAACCACTCTTAAAGACCTTATATTTTTACACATAACATTTGCTTTTATTCTATGTATTCTCTATTCATTGAATAGTCAATTTAGAATCAATTATTCTTTTTCAATACAAATAAAAAAACATGGACAAATGCAACTAAACTCTACATTTTATCCATGTTTTTCAATCTTTATAAATAGTAGCATAACTCCTATATTTCTCTTCTTCCTTCTAATGCCTTAGATAAAGTTACTTCATCTGCATACTCTAAATCTCCTCCTACAGGAATCCCATGGGCAATTCTTGTTACTTTAATTCCTGAAGGTTTTACAAGCTTTGAAATATACATAGCTGTTGCTTCTCCTTCTATAGTAGGATTTGTAGCTAAAATCACTTCCTCTATATCATACTTTTGAAGTCTTATAAGAAGCTCTTTGATGCGAATCTCTTCTGGTCCAATTCCTTCCATAGGGGAAATAGCTCCATGTAGAACATGATAGACTCCTCTGAATTCTTTCGTTTTTTCCATAGCAATTATATCCTTTGGATCTTGTACTACACAAATCATATTTTTATCTCTTTGCTCATTTCTACATATACTACATGGATCTATATCTGTTATATTTCCACATTCTGAACAATACTTAGTATTTCTTTTAGCATTCAGAATAGCTTCTGATAAATTCACCGCGTCAGATTCTCTCATATTTAAAACATGAAAAGCCAACCTTTGGGCTGATTTTCTTCCTATACCTGGAAGCTTTGAAAACTCTTCTATTAATACGGCAATAGGTGCTGCATAATAGTTCATATTTTTCACCTCTCTTCTACACTTTATGCCTATATACAAAAGAGCCGAGCATAAAAGCTCGGCATTTTATCTAGAATAACCCAGGAACATTCATGCCCCCTGTAATTTTTCCCATTTCTTTATTCGTCATTTCTTCTGCTTTTCTTAATGCTTCGTTTGTAGCAGCAAGAATTAAATCTTGTAGCATTTCAATATCATCTGGGTCAACTACTTCTGGTTGAATAACTACATCTAGTATTTCTCTCTTTCCATTTACTTTAACCGATACAGCTCCACCACCAGCACTAGCTTCCACTTCTCTTTCTTCTAGTTCTGCTTGAGTTT
The DNA here is from genome assembly GCA_025210395.1 of Marinisporobacter sp. GTDB lineage: Bacteria > Bacillota > Clostridia > Peptostreptococcales > Thermotaleaceae > Crassaminicella. The sequence continues at coordinate 18,696 of JAOARV010000024.1, read as the reverse complement.
TTTCCATTTGTTTTTGCATCTTTTGTACTTGCTTTAGCATGTTGTTCATATTGCCAGGCATCATTGGCATTTTTCCTCTCCCTTTTGCCATTTTATCTCCTCCTCATTTATTTCATTATTCTATTTACATTTTAATGATTTTTCCCATATATTATATCATATAGATTGTTCCTTTTAAACTTTCCTGAAGATATAATCCTTAAACCCAATACCTATGTAACTCCTAAAATCACAAGTATTTCAGTCACTACAAGCAAACTATATTTTATACATACTTCTATATTTCCCAGTTTTCCTATATTTAACTCTAAACACTACTCTACAATCTCAACTAAATCTTCCCCAAACATTTCTATGATTTTTTCTATTTCTTGATCTTGCTCTGAAGAACCTTCCTCCCCTTTAGGTAAATCGTCTAATTCATCCTCCATGACGCATTTTAACTGCACCTTTTGTCCAAGAATTTCTGCAATAACCCCTTCAATAAACTCTTTATAAGGACTCTTTCCTGAAGCCTCCTTATGAAAACCAAAACCCTTCCTAAAGGCTACCACTAATGCATTATTTTCTACCTTTATAAGTTGTCCTTCCATTAAGACTGCATATATAGAAATTTTTCTCTTTTTAATGACTTTTAATATCTTGTCCCATCCCTTTTTTAAGGTATCAAAATTTACAGTCTTTAAATTTTCTACCTTTATAGGAGCATCTTCTTCCTGTTTATTTTCTATATTTTCTTCTTTTTTTATTTCTGTTTTTGCAATCTTTTCTACCTTTATTTCTCCTGATTGAATAATTTTTTCTAAAGTTTCTACTCTTTCTATTAAGGCTTCTATAGAATTGTCTAACATAGGCTGCGTTAGCTTAATCACTGCAACTTCTAATAAAATCCTAGGCTGGGTTGCATATTTTGCATCTACTGCTGTTTGAGATAATTCTCTAATAGCTCGAATAATACTATTTGTATCTAATTTTTTTCCTTGTTCCACAAGCCTATTAATATTTTCCTTAGAAAGATTAATCACTCCTTCTAAATCCTTTGATACCTTCGTCATCATTAAATTTCTATAATGTTCAATCAGATCCTTTATGAATTGGTGAATATCCTTACCCGAAGACACTAAGTCTTGTATTAATTCCATAGCATCCTTTGCATTTTGCTCTCCAATATAATCAATTAGCCTAAACATTATATCTTCACTAACTGTTCCAAGTATATTGATCACATCATCATAAGTAATTTTTCCTAAGCCAAAGGATATACATTGGTCTAATATGCTTAAAGCATCACGCATTGCTCCATCTGAATTTCTAGCAATTAATCTAAATACTCCTTCTTCCACCTCTATATTCATTTCACTACAAATATAGGTCATTCGCTTTACAATATCCGATTCCTTTACTCTCTTAAAATCAAATCGCTGACATCTAGAAAGAATCGTTGCAGGAATCTTATGGGGTTCTGTAGTTGCTAAAATAAAGATCACATAAGAGGGAGGTTCTTCTAATGTTTTGAGAAGTGCATTAAAAGCTCCTGTAGAAAGCATATGTACTTCATCCACAATATAAACTTTATATTTTCCCCTTGTAGGTGGATATTTCACATTTTCTCGAAGCTCTCTAATATCATCTACTCCATTATTAGAAGCTGCATCGATCTCTATGACATCCATGATACTTTCGTGCTGAATCCCATTACAAATTTCACATTCATTACAAGGGTCAAAATCTTTTGGATTTAAACAATTTACAGCACGAGCAAATATTTTAGCTGTAGATGTTTTTCCCGTTCCCCTTGTGCCACAAAACAAATAGGCATGGGCAATATTATGGTTTTTTATTTGATTTTTCAAGGTTTGTGTAATATGACCTTGTCCTACAACATCCTCAAATATTCTAGGTCTCCATTTTCTATACAATGCAACATAAGACACTTCATCCACCTACTTTCCTCTTATGCATTTTTATCTATATTATATTTTTTATTCATTATGAAAATAGAAATAAAAAAACATGTAGATCAAACTACATGTAAGCTTTTATTATGTAAAGCTGTGCACCTATCGTTGATAGGCTGTTACAAACGTTACCTGTACAGTTAACTCAGTTCAGGCACCCCCACGGCACACGAGAGTGTCTGCTTACCGTTGCTTCCTTCCAGACCTGGCGGAGTTCACAGATTCTCATTGCGTAGGACCCAATCATCATCGCCACTTATACAGGGCAGACTTTACAACAACAAACCGTCGATAGGCATTCAATCCTGCTACAGCGGATTGCAGGTTACAGGGCACCGCTACCTCCCCATCTAGCACAGCAAACTTTATAAACTTTTCAAATGGCGGAGAGAGCGGGACTCGAACCCGCGGGGCCTTGCGGCCTTACACGCTTTCCAGGCGTGCCCCTTAGCCAACTCGGACATCTCTCCATAGTAATAAATAATAAGTTTATTATATTTATTAAATATTTCCATAAACATATAATTATAATTACTAAATTAAACATAATTATAAAACTTTTGTTTTTCACGGCACATATAATAATATATCATATATACGCTGATATTACAAGTGTGTAAATTTTATACATATTAACAATTTTTACCTTGATTTCAATCAATATTCCTATTTTAAAAAGCCCCCTCAAAAATTTTTCGAGAAAGCTTATGCAGTACCCCTAACTTAAATACATCCCCCTAAGTCAATTCCTAGTCCTAGGTTGATCATTGACGGTCCTGGGATTTTCACTTGTTGATTTTGTAGAATTTTAAGCGTAAGAAAGACAACCATATTTTCTTCAATTTTATTAAACACCTTTCCTTCACAAGAATCTTCACTGCCTTCTAAAATTTTATCTTTTATTATTTTATCGTTTTCTATAATTTTGCTATTCACTAATCTACAATAAGGCAATTCATTATAAAATTCTACATCCACCTGATTATGTTCAGAAGAATCATTAGATAGCAATTGATCTTTTTGTGAAAAATCTTTTCTATTCATCTCAGATCTTCTAGAAAAAGCAAATTCATCCCTTTTATTGTTCTCTACTTGTAGTGGTGAATTTCCATTAAATAACACATTTGTTGTACAATTAAAAGGTATATCCACTGTACATTGTTTTAATTCTCCATAAATGCACCCACCTCTACAATCATTGCTTAGGGCATAATTAATATGTTTCTGAATGACTCCCTTTATGAACAACATATTTGTATCTTGCATCAATAAGGATTGGGTAACTTTTATCTTATTTTTAATTTCTTTTATTTCATAAGCAAGCTCAGGTAACTCGATCAAAGCATTCATGTTTATTTGCACAACTAGCTTAGCTAATACAACAGGTATTTGTGCAATCACGCCTGTAGTAATAGCATCCATTGGCACAGCCCTATTCGTACATAGGGAAGTTGTTCCGCCTGTTACTTTTGGCCCATGGCATTGTTTGGTCTTTACCTTATGAATCTCCACTTGAGCCTCCTTTACTTCCTCTTTTTTAGAATCAGATAATTCCTTTTTTTCGTACACCCTTGCTTCCCCCTATCTCCTAATCCCCATCTCTTCACCTATTTTTAAAAACCTATATTTAACGCTCACAATATTTTTATTTATTTCTACTAGCTTATTCATTTTCATCTCATTTTGTTCTCTTTCTTCTATTACTAAAATAAAAAATTACGCCCAAAACCTTTGGACGTAATTTTTTTAAATCACTATTGCACGATTGTAGGAGGTATCTGAACTTGTTGATTTTGTAATAACTTAAGTGTAAGATATACAACCATTTTTTCTTCTATTTTTTTAAATTCTTTTTCTTCAAATGGTATTTCCATATCTTTTGGTCTTCTTCTACCTAAGAATTCATCATATTCTACGATTCTACTTCTGATTAATTCACAATAAGGTAATTCATTATAATACTCTGTACTTGTTTGGTTAAACTCGGAGAAATCTCCAGATAACAATTGATCTTTCTCTGCGAATTTTGGTCCTCTTAATTTGCTAGTTTTAAAGAATTCAAATTCTTCTCTTTCATTGTTTATTACAGGAATAGGTGGATTACCGTTAAAAATAACTGGTGTTGTACAAGTAAAAGGTACATCTACTGTACAATGCTTGATATCTCCACAGAAGCCCTCGTAGTTTGAGCAATTTCTTGTAGCATATTCAATATTCTTACGAACAAAACCCTTAATAAATAACATGTTGGTGTTTTGTAATAATAAACATTGAGTAACCTTTACATTCTTTTTGATTTTCTTGATTTCATAAGCAGGCTCTGGTAATTCAATAAAAGAGTCTAAATTAAGCTGTACAGTTAGTTCTGCTAATACTACAGGAATCTTTGCTACTGCTCCAGTAATAATTGGATCAATAGGGAATGGGTCATTGCTGCATTCTAGGATATTTCCACCCTTTCTAGCAGGTCTTACCTTTACACAATCATGATGAGGACACATTAAATTTTCTTCCATAATCAATACACTCTCCTAATTTTTTTATTTTCTCTCTTTTGAATTCTTCTTTTGTTTTTTCCTAGTACATGTTATGCACTTTGTCCTCAAATGGTTACTGCTTATCCAAAAAACTAAAAAAGAAATCTATTCAGTAGATTTCTTTTCTCATCACATTTTTTCATTTTTTAAAATCAAAATCAAAAGCCAAAGTCCCATCACTGCTGCACTTAAATACCCAATAAGACCAAAAAAAGACATATCATAGATTTTAGGTCCTACATTTGCATTAATCACCAAAGAAGATCCCACAACAATAGACGAGATAATCAACGAAAAAACAATTCTGTTGGTCATTTTATTTAACTGATGAATACTTTCCTCTAAATTTTTATGTTCAATCTGAACCTTTAGCTTTCCTGCTAATACACTATTTACTAGTTCTAATGTTTTAACAGGAATTTTCAATCCACATTTTGATAATTGATAAAGGTTCTCTATTTGCTCTATGATATCCTGTTTATAATTTTTCTTTAGTAAAATATGCTCTCTTATATAAGGTGCTGCAACCTCCATCATATTCATATCTGGATCAAGCTTGGCTATTACCCCTTCCATGGTCATAATTCCTTTTAAAAATAAAGTCATATTATTAGGTATAGCAAGATTATTTCTCTTACTCACCTGAAACATTTCATCTACAAACTCGGGAAGGTCTATATCTCGAAGACTTTCTTGAATATATTGATTATAAACTTCTTCAATATCAGAATAAAGACTTCTTATATTCACTTTCCCCTTCTTGATGCCTATTCTTAAGACAGCTTGGGTTAAATCTTCAATATCCCTTGTTGCTACTGCATATAAGAGATCATTTAACTTATTTCTCACACCCTTATCTAAAACACCCATCATGCCAAAATCAATATAAGCTATCTTCTTATTAAAAATAAGTAAATTCCCCGGGTGCGGGTCTGCATGAAAAAAGCCATCTTTGAAAATCTGTTTTATATAATTACTCATAAGCTTTTTGGCTAGATCCTTAAGAGGATATCCTTCATTTTTCAATGTATCAATATTATTTATTTTTATCCCTTTTATATATTCCATGGTTAATAAATTAGAAGTTGTATATTCCTTGTAAATCTTAGGACAAGCAATATACTTTATTTTTTTATTATATTCTCTAAATTGCTCTATATTTTTTGCTTCATTTAAAAAATCTAATTCTTTTTCCATCGTTGTTCCTATTTCATCTACTACTTCTTTAAAATCAATCACATTCTTTTGAGGAACCAGCTTTCCAAGCCTAGTAAGTCTTCTTAATAAAGCAATATCACTAAGCATCGTTTCCTTTACAAGGGGGCGCTGAATTTTCACTACAACCTCTTCTCCATTTTTGGTACAAGCTAAATGAACTTGTGCCATAGAAGCAGATGCAATAGGCTTTTCATTAAAATAGGGAAATATGTTTTCTATAGATTCTCCTAATTCTTTTTCAATAATATTTTTGATATCTTCATATTTTTCTGGCTTTACACCATCCTGTAGCTTTTCAAGCTCAGTAATATATTCATCGGGTAAAATATCTGGTCGAGTAGATAGAATTTGCCCTATTTTCACAAAGGTAGGTCCTAATTCTTCAAGAGCAGCTCTTGCATTTTCAGGATTTACGATCTCCTTTTTCATTCCATGCTTTACAAAAACAGAAATAATTTCTCTGATTCTTTTTTTCTCATTCATATTCTCCTACCTCTTATCTTTAACATCTTTTACATATATTGTAACCAACCTAAATCTGTCTAGTCAACTATATAAATATCCTTTCTTTAAAAAATAAAGTTATCTCTTTAAAAATGCATTAATCCCAAAAATATCGGGAAAATTAATCAATGAACTATTTAAAATCCTGTGAAAGGAAGGTGAATAAATTGTCAAATCATTTACCAAAAGAAAAATTTGATGAACTTAAAAAATATATTGATGCTCTCCCTTCTACAAAGGGTGCTTTGATTGAAATCCTTCACAAAGCACAAGATCTATTTGGATATCTTCCAAGGGATGTACAGCTTTTTGTAGCAAGAAAGCTTAAAATCCCTGGTGCTGAAGTATTTGGTGTTGTAAGCTTTTATTCTTATTTTACTACAGAACCTCAAGGAAAGCATACTATCAGCGTATGTATGGGAACTGCCTGTTTTGTAAAGGGCTCAGATAAAATCATTAATAAAATCAAAGAAAATCTCCATATCACTTCAGGAGAAACTACAGAGGATGGACTTTTCACCTTAAGAGAAGTTCGTTGCATAGGTGCCTGTGGACTTGCGCCAGTTGTTATGGTAGATGAAAAGGTATACGGTCGTGTAAAAGAAGAAGATATAGATGCAATCATTAATACTTACCGTGATAGGAGGGTCAGCAGTGCAAATTAAATCTATAGAAGAATTAAAAAAAATCAGAGAAAAATCTATGAAAAAAGTAAACTTAAGAGAACATGGAGAAACGACTGGTGATCAAGTAGAAATATTAGTAGGGATGGCTACCTGTGGTATTGCATCTGGAGCTCGCGAAACACTTAATGCTATTGTAGATGAAGTCTCTAAAGAAGGTCTACAAAATGTAAAAGTCGTTCAAGTAGGCTGCATTGGTCATTGCCACAGCGAACCCATTGTTCAAGTAAACCTTCCTGGTCAAAAGCCTACTCTTTATGGAAAGGTAGATGATCAAAAGGGTCGCGAAATTGTTCAAAAGCACATAAAGATGGGAGAACCATTAAAAGAATCTATTATTGAGGATACCTTTGATAGAGCATAAACCTGAAGTAAGGAGGGAAATTATGAGTTCATTTAGGATGAATATAATGGTATGTGGCGGTACAGGTTGCATGGCCAGTGATAGCGATAAAGTAATCCAAAATTTTGAAAAACTGATCAAAGAACATGGATATAGGGAAGAAGTGCAAATCGTCAAAACAGGTTGTTTTGGATTCTGTGAGCAAGGTCCTATTGTAAAAATCGAGCCAGATAATATCTTTTATGTAAGAGTTCATCCAGAAGATGTAGATGAAATTATTAAGGAGCATATTATCAAAGGTAGAAAAGTTGAAAGACTTCTATACCAAGAACCTATGAAGCATGAAAAAATTGAACAGCATAAAAAAATGCCCTTTTACAAAAAACAGCTTCGTATTGCCTTAAGAAATTGTGGATTAATCAACCCTGAAGATATTTATGAATATATTGCCTTTGAAGGCTATGAAGCCCTTGGAAAAGTCCTTACTTCTATGAGCCCTATGGATGTTATCGAAGCTGTAAAAAAAGCTGGTCTTCGTGGTCGAGGAGGAGGTGGCTTCCCAACAGGTCTTAAATGGGAATATACAAGAAAATCTGAAGGATGCACCAAATACATGATCTGTAATGCAGATGAAGGAGATCCAGGAGCTTTTATGGATAGAAGTATTTTAGAAGGAGATCCTCATAGTGTTATTGAAGCCATGGCAATCGGAGGATACGCCATTGGTGCTGAGGAGGGAATCATCTATATTCGTGCAGAGTACCCTCTTGCTATTGAGCGCCTCAATATTGCTCTTAATCAAGCTCGAGAGCTTGGTCTTTTAGGCAAAAATATATTTGGATCAGATTTCAACTTTGATATTCGATTAAAATATGGTGCTGGTGCCTTTGTCTGTGGAGAAGAAACAGCTCTTATTAACTCTGTTGAAGGAAAAAGAGGCGAACCTAAAAATAAACCTCCATACCCTGCACAAAAGGGTTATTGGGAGCGACCTACCTGTGTAAACAATGTTGAAACCTTTGCAAATATTCCACCTATTATCTTAAAGGGTTCTGAATGGTTCTCATCCATTGGTACTGAAAAAAGCAAAGGAACAAAGGTTTTCGCCCTTGCAGGAAAAGTAAACAATGTAGGTCTTGTAGAAGTTCCTATGGGAACAACTTTGCGTGAAATCATATACGATATCGGGGGAGGTATAGTAGGAGGACATAAATTCAAAGCGGTTCAAACAGGAGGTCCCTCTGGTGGTGTCATTACAGAAAAAGATCTTGATACCCCTATTGATTATGAGCATCTTATGGATATTGGCTCCATGATGGGATCTGGTGGTATGATCGTCATGGACGAAACCAATTGCATGGTAAACATTGCAAAGTTTTATTTAGAATTTACAATGGATGAATCCTGCGGAAGATGTACCCCTTGTCGTATAGGAACAAAACGTCTTTATGAACTTCTTTCAAAAATTACAAGAGGAAAAGGGACTATGGAAGATTTAGAATTACTAAAACAATTATCCTATATGGTAAAGGATGGTTCTCTTTGTGGACTAGGACAAACTGCACCTAATCCAATCTTAAGTACCCTTAAATATTTTTGGGATGAATATATTTCCCATGTAAAGGGTCAACATTGTCCTACTGGTGAATGTAAAGCCCTTGCCAAATATAGTATCAGCCCTGAAAAATGTGTAGGCTGTACAGCTTGTGCAAAGGTTTGTCCCGTAGACTGTATTAGTGGAAAAGTAAAAGAAACCCATGTAATCGATCAAAGCCGATGCATCAAATGCGGCGCATGCTTTGATGCATGTAAATTTGATGCAGTAATCAAACCATAGCGAGGTGAAAATATGTCTGAGCATCTAATAAATATAACAATAAATGGTCAAGCCATGCAAGTTCCTGAAAAAATCACTATATTAGAAGCTGCAAATCGTGCAAATATAAGAATACCCACCTTATGTCATCTTGATTTGCATGATCTAAAGCTTGTGAACAAAACCGCATCCTGCCGTGTATGTACTGTAGAATTAAAGGGATGTAATTCCCTAGTCCCTGCATGTGTTACCCAAGTAGATGAAGGGATGATTATAAGAACCGATTCTCTTCGTGCCATCAACGCCCGTAGAATCGCTGTAGAATTGCTTTTATCTAATCATCCAAATGAATGCTTTACTTGTGCTAAAAATTTAGAATGTGAATTGCAAGCCTTGGCAAAAGAGCTTGGTATAAGAGATATTAAATGGAAAGGGGAAAAAATGCATTATGACCTCGATCTATCTAGCGATGCTATTGTAAAGGATCCTAATAAATGCATCATGTGCCGCCGTTGCGAAACTATGTGCAACGAAGTTCAAACCTGCGGAATCCTTTCTGCAATAGGTCGCGGCTTTGGAACAGTCGTAGGACCGGCTTTTAACATTCCCATGAAGGATTCTTCTTGTACTTATTGCGGTCAATGTGTAGCAGTATGCCCTACAGCAGCTCTAACTGAAATAAATCATACTCATAAAGTATGGGAAGCTTTAAGTGATCCTGAAAAACATGTAGTCGTTCAAGTAGCTCCTGCTATCCGTGTCGCCATCGGAGAACTATTTGGTATGGAGCCTGGTACTATTGTTACTGGAAAGCTTGCAACAGCACTAAAACGTATGGGCTTTGATGGTGTTTTTGACACAGATTTTGGTGCAGATTTAACCATTATGGAGGAAGCCTCTGAATTTATCCATCGTTTAGAGCATGGTGGAACACTTCCTATGCTTACTAGCTGTTGCCCTGCATGGGTAAAATTTATTGAACATCAATTTCCAGAGCTATTAGATATCCCATCCACTTGTAAATCTCCTCATATCATGTTTGGTACTATTACCAAAACTTATTATGCTGAAAAGTTAAACCTTGATCCTGATAAAATTGTAGTGGTTTCCGTTATGCCATGTATTGCTAAAAAAGCAGAAGCAGCAAGACCTGAGCTTACAAAAGATCATCAAAACAATGTAGATATTGTTGTTACAACTCGTGAATTTGCTGCCATGCTAAAAGAAGCAGGTATTGATTTTAAAAATATTCCAGATAGTGATTTTGATAATCCTTTAGGTGAAAGTACAGGTGCTTCTGTCATTTTTGGAACAACAGGTGGCGTAATTGAAGCCGCTCTTCGTACAGCCTATGAATGGATGACAGGAGAAGAATTAAAAAACGTTGAATTCACTCAGTTAAGAGGAATGGAAGGTATTCGTGAAGGAACAGTGAAAATCAAAGATATGGATGTAAAAATCGGTATTGCTCATGGATTAGGAAATGCTAGAAAACTTCTTGAAGATATAAGGGATGGAAAAAGTCAATATCATGCTATCGAAATCATGGCATGCCCTGGTGGATGTATCGGTGGTGGCGGACAACCTTATCATCATGGAAACGAAGAAGTTGTAAAAAAACGTCAAGAAGCTATTTATAATGAAGATCGCAATAAAACCTTAAGAAAGTCTCATGAAAATCCAGAAGTATTAAAATTATACCAAGAATATCTTGGTAAGCCTTATGGTGAAAAAGCCCATGAGCTTCTTCATACTCATTATAAAGCAAAGGATCGTATATAAGGTCTGTCGACAAATAGAAAAGTTTTTAAAATATTTTAAAGGCATTTTACCAAAACTAAGCAATTTCAATGTTTTGATAAAATGCCTTTTGTTTAAAATATACTTTAAATCAGGAAATATACATTTTCTCGACAGCCCCTTATTTTATATCTCCATGAACTTCCTTATGGGTTTTTTCCAAGACTTGATTATTCTCATCAACAAAAACTACTTTAGGTTTAAAGCTTCTCGCCTCCATTTCATCAATCCAGCAATAAGCAATAATAATCACCCCATCTCCAGGTTGAACCAATCTAGCAGCTGCACCATTTAAGCAAATCACACCGCTATTGGCTTCTCCTTCAATCACATAGGTTTCAAGTCTTGCACCATTACAATTATTTACGATTTGAACTCTTTCTCCTGGTAAAATCCCGGCAGCATCCATCAACTTTTTATCAATGGTAATACTTCCTACATAATTTAAGTTTGCCTCTGTTACTGTAGCTCTATGAATTTTTCCTTTAAACATATTGAGCATCATTCCTTCATCCTCCTCCATAAAAAATACCCTTCCTAAGACCGAGGCTTACTCGGCATAGAAAGGGTATACATATCTAATAGAATTAAGAAACTTACTCAAAATTAATAAAGCTTCTAAATATACTTCCCTACTCACAGCCTCTTCAGTCCCTGTCCAAAGGATCAGCGCAGAATTCTTTGTGATGCATATTATTCTTTTTTATAAAAGACATAGGTTTGACTCTTCCGATATCAACCAAATTCATTTTAACATACTGCATTTATAAATACAAACAACAAAGTGTATCTTATTTCTTTTAAAACAATGTTTTATACAATCTCCTATTATCTAAAGACCATATAGGGTCTGTAAATTCTCCTGGGTTTATATTTTTCAAATGATCCTCCATATCATACATCCTAGCATCAATCATATCAATATAGTGAAGAAGCTCTCCTTCTGGAATCATAGGTTTTTTAGGGCTTCCAAATTCAGGTTCATAATGATGACTCAGCACCATATGCTTAAGAAGCATTATAATTTCTTCATCAGCGCCTAAAGTTTTTCCTACCTCACTTATTTTATTCATTCCCATACTAATATGTCCAAGGAGCTGTCCTTCTTTGCTATACTCCGCAATACCTAGTTCATCCGCATTTAACTCTTCTATTTTTTCTATATCATGAAGAAGAATTCCTGCAAACAAAAGATCCCTATTTACATTTGTATACACCTGACTTAATTTTTCTCCTGTTCTCAGCATCCTAAGAATATGATACATAAGACCTGAGCGAATAGCATGATGTAGTGATTTCGCTGCTGGATAATACATCAATTTTTCCTTTGAATCCATAATGATTTTATCAACAATTCCTTTTACATACTTATCTTCAATTTTTTGCACATATTGATAAATTTCATCAAACATTTCTTCTGCCTTAATGGGAGCAGCTTGTACATAGTCTTCTATATTTTTACCATCGTCCTTAATGGCCACTCTCATTAAATTCACTTTTAATTGTAGCTTTCCCTTCCACTCGTTCACATGCCCTCTTACCTTTATCAAACTTCCCGTTGGAAATTCTTGATCCTTTCCCTCCTGAGCATCCCAAACCTTTCCATTGATCTCTCCTGTTTTATCTGCTAGTGTCAAATCTAAAAAGTTTTTATTATTTGTAGATAATTTCATTTCTATCTTTTTTAAAATAAAAAAGCCTTGGATTTCATCTCCACTTTCAAACTCTTGAATACTTTTTTCTTCAATCATCCCTTGTTCCTCCTCAAATAGGCCATCTATCTTATTGTATAATTTTTGATGAACTTTTGAAATATTTATTCTCTATTTTTTATAATATATGGAAAAGCCTATCTTCCTTAAACCTATTCTACTGTAACCCTTTTGTAACCATTTATAACTGCTTTTGTAACTATTTTGTAACCCCTTATTCTAATAGATTTTATAAAATAAAGATAGTAAAATACACAAGGAGGACATTACAATGGCGAAAAGAAAATGGTAAGCATCTAGATTCTTACCATTTTTACGTTTTTTACTTTATTCAATTTAACCTATAATGATCCTATTTTTATTTATTCAAATACTCAAAAATAATTTTAGCTGCATCTGCTCTTGATATTTGTTTTTTTGGTTCAAACTTTTCATCATTGCCTTTTACAAGCCCTAATCCATAAGCTAAAGTGATATGCCCAATATATTCTTTATTCGCTTTTTCTAGATCTTTAAAAGGATACTTATAAATTCCTTTTAGTTTTGCTACTTCATCATATTTTAAAGCCCTAATTGCATATTTTGCAACATCTTCTTTCGTTACAAAATCCTTTAGTGCTTTTTCGTTTTCCTTTAGTATGTTTTCTCTTATAAGAAAGGCATACATTTCTTTTACTGATTTTTCGTCTTTTCCATTACTTCCATAATAATTTAAAATTTTTACAAATAATCTAAAGAAATCTCGTTGAGTAATTTTTTCATCTGGTCTAAAGGCTTTTTCTTCAAAGCCTATTCCACTATCTGCTAACGCTTGAATTTCTTTCTCTATAGGATGCCCTTTAATATCCGTATAAGCAATCTCCTTTTCTTCCTTATAAGGAATTCCATCATAATTTAATATTTCACATGTATTCCCATCAAAAATAACAGGTTTTCCATTCTTTATAGCATATACAAGCTGCACCTTTTGACTCTTTTCATTATAACGAGAAATCTCATCCCCATGACTTACCTTGTATTGAAGCTCAAGCCCTATAGCTTGAAACATTTTTTCATATACCGTATCCATCCCTACTACATTTCTTGCAGATGGAAATTTAATGTTAAACCATTCTATGTTAAAGCTTGTTATCTTTCCTGTGACTGCATTATATCGGACAATAATCGTATTCTCTCTAAAAGGAACCCCTTCCAGCATCCTTGTATAGGTAAAGGTATAAGAAAGAGGCTTTTCTTCTCCTTTTACAAAATAATCATGATCATTATTTTCATCATATTTTGTCTGTGCATACTGCTCAGGCACAAATTCTTTTAGGAACTTTTCAACAGCTTTTCTTGAAGCTTCTTGATCAAATACTGCCTTTGCATCTTCTTTGTAAGGATCTGAAATATAAAAATTCTTAAATTTACCTGTTGCTGCATCTATTCCTACATTCACATAGTTGTAAATATTTTTCCCATTTTCTTTTCTTTCTTCGCTAAAGTAAAGATGCCACGTAAAATCTTTTTTCATAGGCCAATCTCTATTTAAGCTTGCATTCGATAACTTAAAGGATTTGCTTAAATTTAATATTTGTGTACTTCTTGCAATTTTTTCAGCCTCTTCCTTTGATATAAGTTTTGAAGCTTCCTTTACTGCCTTTATTTCTTGTGGGCTTAGCTGGATACCTGTATCATCACTTGCTACTTCCTTTGCCATTTCATCGCTCATTCTTCCAGAAAAAACAGGATACTCCATTTTTATCTTTTTTCCTGTAAAAGCATCAATCGTATAATTTGTATGATATTTTGTGGTATAAACTAAATAAGGTTTGATTTGTTTTTCATCATATCTATATTTGTAAATAAGCTCTAATCCCAATTCTTCTTGAAAAGCTTTTTGTGCTTCTTCTAAGAAAATGGCTTTCTTTGGGTTTGGAAAAGTCAAATCATCATCCCAACTACGATAGAAGCTATTAACCTCTCCTGTTTGACTATTTACGTATATTCTCACATCATTTCTATAGAAAGGAATATTATTTACCATTCGAATATAGTGATATCTATATTCTTTAGCTATTCTTGTATCTTGATATTCTTCATATTTTAACTGGTCATAAAGCTTTGAATCTATTTTTTTGATGAATTCTTCAGCTATTTTTTCTCCTTGTTCTTTTGTATATTTAGGTAATTTCTTTTCATGATCCTTATTGTATTCATAAAAATTATAAGACAAGATAGCTCCATTACTGTCTATAGAAGCTTCTACGCTTCCACCTTGATCCTTCTTCTCTCTCCAGTTCATATGCCATACCTTTTTATTCTTAGAGGTATGAACATTATAACTAAATTCAGTAAATTCATTTGGAATATGTAATTTTTCCTTTACCTCCTTTATGGCTTTTTCAAGACCTCCATCTTTTTGCGCAAAACCATTTATCGGCATTAGTGTTCCCAATAGCAAGGATATGACCAATAGTCCTGTTAACATTTTTTTCATGTGATCACCTCTTATTATTTTTTCATTCTCCTATTAGACGAAAATCTTCAGAAAAAGTTCCATATTTTCTATAATATTTTTCATCCATCATTATAAATCATATGCATCTCTTCTTTGTTTATTTACACAAAAATAAAAGTTTCTGCTCTATACAGAAACTTTTATCCTACATGTAACAAAAATATGATCTCTTCAAATGATCATCCTAGACAATCTATTATTATTTAATGTATTCCAGAAAATCCATCATTTTGTGTATAAGCTTCCCCCCATTGATTTAAAAATACATGTTCTCTTACATCCTTTTTGTGATGATGCTCTTTTCTTTCTTCTGTTTCTCCTACAGGAGTCATAGCAATGACCCTATAATTATTAGGAATGTTAAGAGTTCTTCTTACTGTATTTTCATCTAATGAAGCAATCCAGCAAGTTCCATAGCCTTCATTTGTGGCAGCTAAAACAAAATGCTCCATAGCAATCGCACCATCTACCATATAGTATTCTTGATCCTTGATCACTCCTGAATCATGAGGTTCTCCTACAACAACAGCAACCATAGGAGCCTGCTCAATGGCATTTGTTGCCTCCTGTGTATCATTCATTATAGCTCCTGCTAAAGCTTGTTTTTCTCCCACATTATCCACTAAAATAAAGCTATAAGATGTATGGTTTTTCCAAGAAGGTGAACGCATAGCAGCATCAATAATCCTTGCTAATTTATCTCTTTCAATAGGGGTATTTTTAAATGACCTTATACTTCTTCGGTTTTTAATTACATCATAAAATTGCATAAAATCACTCCTTCAAGATTATTATGCGCAAAGTAAGTATCATTCATGTAAAAAGTCAATAGCAATCTTCTAAAAAAATTTTAAAAAAATTTCAAAATAGGGGTTTACATTTTGACCCTAAAAATTGTCTTTAATAGATGTAAAGAACTTAACCGATTAAAGTTTTTCAATCAAACAATTAAAATACTTCTATTTATGTTGACATTTATATCATTTAATGATATATTTTATTTAATGATATATCATTAAACGATATACTATAGGAGGATAATATGGCTAGAAATAATTCTTTAGAAATGGGCGAACTTACGGACACTTACTATTATATTTTGGTTTCTTTAATAAAACCTAAACATGGCTATTTAATTATGAAATCAGTTGAAGAAATGTCCCAAGGCAAATTTTCAATAGGTCCTGCATCATTGTATACAAGTATCAAAAAACTCTTAAATGCAGAACTTATAAAACTTACAAAAGAATCAAGCAAAAAAAAAGTTTATATTATTACCAATAAAGGCATTGAATCTCTAAAAAATGAAATTGAAAAAAAACGTGAAATGATTCAAATTGCAGAAAATATATTTAATAATAAGGAGATGTTATAAAATATGTTCAATACAAAATATGTTAGGAGTAAAGGTTTGGCATTTGCAGAAAATGCAGAAATGGCAATGTTATCCTTATATGCAAGAGAAGGCTGGATCTTAGATAAGCTTGGACTCTTTGGATATAAACTTAAAAAAGCTAAACCTCAAAAATTGCAATATTCTCTAGATTATAGAAGTAAGGCAGATGAAGAATATTTTTCATATTTCAAACAAGCAGGATGGACTCACGTATGCTCTATGTCAAATACTATTCATATATTTAGTGCTCCCGAAGGAACAAATCCAATTTATACAGATAGTGATACTGAATCAGAAAAATATATAAGTCAATATAAATCAACTAAACAGCTCGCAATACCATCTTGTTTATGCTCTATTTTATGTATTATTCTAGTATCACTTGCTAAATATAATTACATACCTGACATATATAGACAAATTTTTGGTATGATCTTAATCCCTACAATAATGATTACTATTATTTCAACATTTCCATGTATATCTTATTACTTTAAAATAAATGAAATTAAAGGAAGTTCTATTTCAAATAAAAAATATAAAACAATAAAAGAATTAACAAGGAAATTAGCAAGAATTATGTTTATAGTATTAATAGCTTTGTTTCTTTTAAGTCATTTTAATATTATAAATATAAGTAAATCAGCATTTTATTCAATTTGCTTAATATCTGTATTAATAAATTTATCCAGCTGCTTTATGCCATGTAGCAGATAGTAAAAAAAAGCCTATATCTCAAACGAATTTCTAAATCATTTTGAGATATAGGCTCTTTTTAATTTTTACCCTTTATTATTTTGAAGCATATAGAGTATCAGTACAATTTGACCCAAAAGGATAATAATTTAATCCTATCGTGCAATAAAAAGCTTATAATAAGGGTTTTAAATTTTTTGAATATACCCGTTTACAAATGGAGCACAAATTTCGTTTGTATATAGTGTAAGACGAAATAAGCTAGTCAGCGAGAGAATCTTACAAAGATCATAAAAAAACAAATGAAGAGGAGAGATTTATTATGACAGGTTATGTAGCATCAAAATATTTGATATCTAGAGATCATGCAGGTGAGCAATCATGGGGTGCAATAGTTCATTTGAATAATACTAGCAGTCATTTGAATGTTAGAGAAGAACCTTCAACAGATGCGAAGATTATTGGAAAATTAAATCATGGAGACGGTGTAAGAGCCTATGCAGATTCTGATTGTCCGCTTAGTTGGACGAAAATTAAGTTTTAGGAGTTACTAGTAAAGTTATGAAAAATCTTCCCACTGGAAAAGTTAGAAACAATAAATCCAGAGGGAAGATTTTTTATTTTTCTTTTTTTACTGGTTTTGCATATTTAAAATGTATTCTTTCTTTATATTTAGGTATGAATAATTGATCTTTTCTTTCTATTTTTACGGCTAAAAATTTTTTTAATAATTGGACACAACTATCTTCTTCATTTAATGCATTGCTTAAAGCTTCAGCATTCCCTATGGCTTTGATCGTGTGACAATCGGTACCATATTCACTATTATTTATTTTGATTATTGGTCCGTATGCTTGTATTTTACTTGTTGAAATCAATCGTTCATCATTTATGGAAATAACTTCTGCTCCAGCATTTCTTAATAGATTTACAGTTTCTATAAGATAAATATCATGAATGATTCTTTTTGGCATATCTCCGGTCCAAACTTCCTGTTTTTTTTGTTCGGGAGATAATGTTTCTGTAAGTGTTATACTAACACCTTCCCCTTCAACATCTACCTCCCCTGTAAGTATTTGAATATTTTCCATATTTTGTTCTGAGGACATTGTCTCTGTTTCTTGGGTACATCCTGTTATTGATAAAGATATTGCTATTAGTAAAAATACTCCTGCTAGAATTATAAACCTTCGTGAATTCTGTTTACATATTGACAGCATGTTAACATCTCCTTCCTTTATATTTTCATTAGATTTGAATTTGTAAAAAATTAGTAGAACAATATGATGTTACCATATAATTGAATAAAATGGAATAAATGTGATTTTTTATTTAATAGTATTTATATATAATGGAGATATAGATAAACCACTTTTAATAATTAGTTATCCGTTACAAATACTGGTAAATTGCTAGACCTATTTACACAGCATCGATTACTCCCTCTGTTGATTCATAATAGTAATTTCTAGCATAAACAATAGATTTTATGAGTTCTTTATCTTCATTAAATTGATCATAAAGAGAAGCAAT
>JAOARV010000023.1 GCA_025210395.1 Marinisporobacter sp. | reverse complement strand
TTTATTCAGATTTTATCCTTAAATTGTAATTATATCAAAATTAATACTGTAGTATTATGGTAATAATTTAATTTCATAGGATTATTTTTGCATTATTATAAAATTCATCTGAATAAATAACCTTTCAGCGGAATGTGAGATATAAAGTTTTCCTTTTACATTTACTTTAACATTATTCCACAAATCCATCATAAATAGCTTGCACAGCTCTTTCAAAATCATTTGTTTCAACACCCACAATAATATTAATTTCACTAGAACCTTGGTCAATCATTCGGATGTTAATATTTGCTTCTGCTAAAGAGGTAAATAATTTGGCTGCAACCCCTCTTGTATAAACCATTCCATGTCCAACAGTAGCAATAAGGGCCATATTTGGATATACCTCTATAGCATCAGGCTTACATTGCTCCCTGATCTCTTTTACAATCTTATTGAGTTTGCTTCCTAAGTATTCATCATCTATTACTATAGATATATTATCAATACCAGATGGAAGGTGTTCAACGGGTATACTATTTACTTCTAAAATAGAAAGAATCCTTCTAACAAAGCTAATATCTGCATTCATTCTATTTTTTTGAATTGAAATAACTGTAAAATCCTTTCTTCCTGCTATTCCTGTTATGGTATTCGCATGAATACTTTCCTTATCACTAATAATCATAGTTCCTCTATTATCAGGTTCATTTGTATTTCTAACATTTATTGGAATACCTGCTTCTCTAACAGGAAAAACAGATTCTTCATGTAAAACAGTAGCCCCCATATAAGAAAGTTCTCTTAGCTCTTGATAAGTAATTTTTTCTATTTGCTTTGGTTTTTCTACAATTCTTGGGTCTGCCATTAAAAATCCTGATACATCTGTCCAATTTTCATAAACTTCCGCTCCTACAGCCTGTGCAACAATAGAACCCGTAATATCAGAACCTCCCCTAGAAAAAGTTTTAACCTCGCCATTTGGCATAGCTCCATAAAAACCTGGAATCACAGCCTGTTTATGCTCCACCAAAGATTTTTCTACAAGCTCTTTTGTCTTATCTGCATCTAAGGAGCCAAATTCATCAAATACAATCATATCCTTTGGATCTACAAAATCATAACCTAAATACTGAGCTAAAATAAATCCATTTAAGTATTCCCCTCTACTTGCAGTATAATCAACAGATGCACCTTTAGAAATTTTTTCCTTTATTTCTGAAAGATAAGGTCCTAAATCAATAGATAACTCAAGCTCCTGAACAATCCCTAAATAACGCTCACAAATCATATCAAACATTTGATCAAAAGGCACAGAGTGCTTTACATGGGCATGACAAAGATAAAGTAAATCTGTTATTTTATAATCTCCCCCATATCTCTTTCCAGGAGCTGATGGAATAATATAACGTCTACAATCATCTGCTAGAACAATCTCTCTCACTTTCCTAAATTGTTTTGCATCTGCTACAGAGGATCCTCCAAATTTTGCTACTTTTATATTCATTTTCATGCTTCCCCCCAATTTATAAACATCTATAAAAACTTTATCTGTAAAGTTGAATATGTATAGACATTATTTGAATAAATATCAATATTATAAACTGAAAATTCTTTAAAGTCAACATTAAAAAAAAAGCTAATGGTAAACCCATCAGCTTTTTTATTATTTATTCAAATTTTCCTCAATCACATTCCATATATCTTCTGTTTCAAAGCCTCTTCTCCAACTAGCAACCCCTGCAAGGTTATACTTATTGATAAGATCTATTCTTTCTTTCATAGAAGTTGCATCTTCTATCCATATTTTCTTAGTAGCACCATTTTCTATATACTCTACATAGTTCTGACCACTATTTTCATCCCATACCTTTTCAATATCTTTCTTTTTTAATATTTCATTTACCGTCTTCATACTTGCAGACTTTGATTTTACAATCATTTTAGTTGGGTCATCCTTCGATGGGGTTTCCGTCCAAATTCTTGTATAAAACGGAACTCCTAATAGTAACTTTTCTGCTGGTACTTCTTCAAGTAGACCATTGATTCCTTCTTCCACCCAGCCAAGTGATGCTACAGACCCACTCACAGGGCTTGTCCCCCAATGTTCATCATAAGCCATCAAAGAAACATAATCTACAACTTGTCCTAAAGCAGCCCGATCATAGCATTGAGACCAATTTGCACTTCCGCCCTTTTTCGTCACATCTATAGAAACAACTAGTCCATTTTCATGAAAAACTGTACTTAATTCTCTTACAAATAAAACGAGTTTTTCTTTATCCTTTACATAAATATTTTCAAAATCAATGTTGATTCCATCCATACGATTTTCTTTGACCAACTTTAATACTTCATTGATTGCCTTTTCTCTTGCAAGAACATCTCCTAAAAATCTATTTGTTAAATCAGGATCAAAATTATTTTTAAACAATGGCCATATTTTATAATTTCTTTCCTTTGCCCAATCAATATAATCCTTGCTGACTTTATGATCTATATTTCCTGCTGCATCTTTAAGATTCATCCAAGTTGGTGATACAACATTTAATCCTTTAAATTCTCCAGTAGTAGCATTTTTTGAAACATTTTTATAAACATATTCCCAAGTTAAATTGATTTTTCCATCTTCAGGCTTCCAAATAGGTTGATTGGTTACTTCGAGTCCCATAGTTTCTTCTAGATCTTTTACTTCTTTCTTCTGTACATATCCGACTTTTCCTCTAGGGGTTAGTACCTTTAACCAGTTTATTTCTTCCTTTAATATTTCAACTGTCTCCCCTTCTTTTAATAAATCATTATCCATAGAGGCAGTACTTGCTTCAAATCGTACATTTACATTGTCCTTTATTGCTTTTGCAGTCATTTTTTTATCCAATTGATTTTCTAAAGCAAGAGATTTATTTTCTTTTGAAAAGATGAATTGAAGCTTTAAGGAGTCTGCTAATTGATTCATAGGCACAAATGGTTTTCCATCAATCATCTTCATCGGTGAGATATGATTGACCATTTGTCCATTTACTTTTACTTCTTCTTCTCCATAAAATCGTATGACTTTATTCGTATTTGTAATTACTACTACTTGATTGTTTTCATCATAATCCGTTAGTAAATTTAAACGATTGTTTAAAATGTTTAAATCTATATAAACATTTTCATCTTCAAGCTTTACGACTTCATCATAGTTTTCATATTGTATGATTTCCTCACCATCTTTAATGGTAACTCCTTCTTTATATTCCTTTGCTAAAGAATAATGATCTGTAAAAATAAATCCTATCATCAAAATAAAACAGCCTAGCATCATATAAATGTCTTTCTTTTTCAAACGATCCCACCTTTCTTGAAATTATATTTCTACTACCATTGGAAAATATGCTGTATCATGCTACTATGTTCCAACTTTTCCATTAAAGTACGCAACCTCACCCATTAAGGGTGAGGCCTCTTTTATTATCTATCTTTATTATACATGATTCTTATCCTTTTCTTTGTTATGTTTTTATTACAAATTGATTTTTCGATCTAGTAAATATCCTGTACTCATAAATAATAAACCAATTATACATATACTGATCATAAAATATTCGTTACTAATAGCATCCACTGAACTATCTACTTGCAATGAATGGGTATACATGGTAATACGACTTGTTAAATCTACTAATCTTCCTATTATTTCAGCTATGATAATAAAGCATACAAAGGATACTAATTTCCCATATTTAAAAACAGAAAAGATACTTTTTGCTAAAACTACAGATAAATATGCCATTAATAAAAATATAATATATCCTAATAAACAAGCTATAAAAACCTTAAAAAGCACCATAATCATTTCATTATCAACACGTTCATCTATTTTCCAATAAGGAAATTTACTTGACATGATTTTATAATCTATAAATAGGATCAATACTCCATATAATGAAAATCCTAAACACTCTACTATTACTGTGATGATTTTTCCTCCTAAAATTTTATATCCACTTAAAGGGGTAGTAAATAGTAGATAACCTGTTTCTTTGAATAAGCTATTGTACATTCTTCCTAAATGATCTACCATTAAAACAATGCCTGCTATAAAGATAATAATAGATATAAGAGCAACTAATCTAGGATCTGCATTTTGAGGAGATTTCACCATATAAAAGTTAAACAATGTTAACAACACCATCCCACCTAGGAAAAATCTCCAACGGCTCATCCACTCATATTTCATTAATTTAAGCATCTTGATATACCTCCCTATACAATTCATCTATAGACATTCCCTTTTCTATTCTAAAATCCTCTGCATTTCCTGCTAACGCCACATTTCCCTTATCTATAAAAATCACTTCATCTAAAATCCTTTCTAGCTCCTTTACAAGATGACTTGAAATAATGAGTGTTTTTTCTTCATCACAAGCATTTAAAACCGTCTCCATAATTTTTTCCCTAGATACAGGATCTATTCCATTTAAAGGTTCATCTAATATATAAAGTTTTGCATCCCTTGAAAGAACCAAGCTAAGCTTTAATCTTCCAAGCATTCCAGTAGACAAAGAGCCTACCTTTTGATCTTCATCGAGTCCCATAAAAGAAATGATTTCTTTTGCTTTTTCTTGATGAAAATCTTCAAACATATCATCAAAATATTTTATACATCCTTTTATTTTCATCCATTTAGGAAGATGGTTGCTCGTTGGCATATAAGAAATCATTTTCTTTGTTTCTGTGCCGATTCTCTTTTCCATCATGTAGATTTCTCCACTCGTTGGCTGAAGTAATCCTGCAATCATTTTCATCAAAGTTGTTTTCCCGCTACCATTCGGGCCTAATAATCCATATATTTTTCCTGTCTCTATGGTTATATTTAATCCATCTAAAGCTTTTTTTGTAATATATTTTTTCGTTACATTTTTTATTTCTAAAAGCTCCATTTCTATTCCTCCCTCATATATTCATGAATACTTTTTACAATTCCTTCGCTTCCGTAACCTAATTCCTTCATTCCTTCTACAAAGCTTTCAATCAATCTTTTTGCCATATCATCCTTGATTTTACTAATCATTTCCTCATCCTCCATTACAAAAGATCCTTTTCCTCTTTGAGTAGCTGTAATACCTTTTCTCTCTAGCTCTTGGTATACCCGCTGAATCGTATTTACATTTACCTTTAGTTCACTTGCCATACTTCTTACAGAAGGAAGCTTTTCGCCTTTTTTTAACTTTCCTAATGTAATATCTTTTTTTATTTTTTCAATAATCTGTAGGTATATGGGTATTCTTGTATCAAAATCCATTTATTCACCTCTTTCGTATTGCTGTTATAGTTAAATAGTACACTGTTTATTTATTTCTGTCAACCTCTTACAAATAAAAAAAATCATACTCTATCTAGCAGCTTCTAATGAAAAGAAGTCTACCTACAGCATGATTTTTTAATATCCTTTAAGAGGATGTATATATTTTATGAAATTTAAACTTGTTATAGCCCTACTTTTTAACCTTTATGAATACAACCTTTAAATAATTTCCTTCTCTAAATTCTTTTACAGTCCTAAAATCCTTTGGCAATCTGTATTCTTCTACTATTTCATATTTTTTACCCATCTCATGAAAAGCTTTGTCAATAAATCCTTTAAATTTTTTCATATCAAAGGTAGCACAATTGGTGGATGCTACGATAGTCCCATCTTTCTCTGTTATGTTTATAATAGACTTTAATAAATCCTTATAATCTTTTGCAGCGCTAAATCTGAATTTTTTAGATTTGGCAAAGCTAGGAGGATCTAAAATCACCAAATCAAACTTTAAATTTTTCTTTTCTGCATACTTAAAATAATGAAATACGTCCTCTACGATAATATCCTGTGTTTCATAATCTATCCCATTTAAGCTAAAATGTTCAATAGTCTTTGATAGACTCCTGTTTGCAAGATCCACACTAGTAGTTTTTTTTGCTCCCCCAAGAGCTGCAAAGATAGAAAATGCTCCTGTATAAGAAAAAGTATTTAAAACATTTTTTCCCTTAGCATACTTTTCTCTGATTTTCTTTCTTACTTCTCTTTGGTCTAAAAATACGCCTACCATAGCCCCTTCATTTAGGTATATGGCAAAATTCACATCATTTTCTTTTACAACCAAAGGCTCTGGTGCTTCCTCTCCCCAAACAAAGCTATCTTCATCTATAAACTTTCCTGATGTGTCAAATCTTCTCTTTTCATATATTCCTTTACAATGAGGGAGCTTTTTCAAAGCATTCATAACATAATCCTTAAAAGCATAAATCCCTTCACTATACCAATTGATTAAATAATATCCATCAAAATAATCAATGGTAAATCCTCCTATGCCATCTCCTTCTCCATTAAAAACACGAAAGGCTGTTGTGTGAGCATTTGAATAAAAAGCTTCTCTATTTTTAATTGCTTTTACTATCTTTTTATTGAAAAAAGCTTCATTGATCTTCTCTTTTTCATTTAAAGTAAGTACCCATCCAATCCCCTTATTCTGAAGACCATAATATCCCTTAGCAATAAATTTATTTTTCTCATCTATCAACTGAATCATTTGACCTTCCTCTTTTAAAGGATCTATATGATGTAATGCATCTTTGATGATTAGTGGAAATCCTTGTGTATATCTTTTTAAAAACTTATTTCTAATCTTTAATCTTGTCTCTTTCATAAATCTGTGATAAGAAAATCTTATAGCTTATCACTTTTGCACCTCCATTTCTTTTGCTAAAATATTATAACATATGAAAAGGATTTATAATTCATTAGATATAGCTATTTTCTCATAAATTCAACCTATCCAAGAAAATAGCATCTATTTTTCAATAGATGCCTTTATTTTACTCTATCTCCTCTAGCCTCTTCATAATAATCTTTTCCATATTTTTAAGCTTTTCTTGTGAATGGTCTAATGTATCTGCCTTTGTATATAAATAGATTTTGATTTTAGGTTCTGTTCCTGATGGACGTACAGCATACCAGGAACCATCATCAAAAGTAAATTTTAATACATTGGATGTAGGAACCTCTATAGCTTCTTCTCTCTCCTTTAAAAAATCAAAGACTACTTGTTTTTCATAATCTATATATTTTGCCAATTTGCTCTCTCCTATTTCTGTAGGATATGTATCTCGATAGATTTTCATCATTCGATCAATTCTATTTTTTCCTTCTATCCCCTCTAACACTAACGATATCAATTTTTCTTGATAGTACCCATGTTTTTTATAAATTCCTTTTAAAACATCTAAAAGGGTTTTTCCTTGTTTTTTATAATAAGCTACTGCTTCACATAAAAGCATAGATGAAATAACTGCATCTTTATCTCTTACAAAGGTTCCAGCTACATACCCAATGCTTTCTTCATAACCAAATACAAAATCATGATTTCCTACCTTTTCAAATTCATTTACAATCCCACAAATATTTTTAAATCCTGTTAATGCCTCATAAGTTTTTACGCCATAAGCTTTACCAATAGCTTTTCCTAAATCTCCTGTAACAATAGATTTTACAATATATGCATTCTCTTTTAATGTTTTATTTTCTAGCTTTGCTTCTAGTATATATTGAATCAAGAGTGCCCCCGTTTGATTCCCATTTAAAGGCATATATTCATTCTCTTCATTTTTGACCATAGCAGCTACTCGATCACAATCTGGGTCTGTAGCAATCAACAAATCTGCATCTATCTTTTTTCCTAGCTTTTGTGCATATTTAAAAGCTTTTACATCTTCAGGATTTGGATATCCAACTGTTGTAAAATCAGGATCTGGCTTTTCTTGCTCTGGTACAACGGTTACATTTTTAAATCCTCTTTCTTTTAATACCCTTCTCACAGGAATATTTCCTGTTCCATTTAAAGGTGTATATACGATGTTTATTTCCTTATCTATATCTTCTCTTAAACTTAATTCTTTTACTTTTTCAATATATTCATCATCCATCTCTTTCCCAACTATTTCTAATAATCCTTTTTGAATAGCTTCCTCCTCATCCATTTCTTTGATGATAGAAAAGTCTTCTATAAGATTAATATTTTCTGTAATAGCTGATGCTACATCTTCTAAAATTTGTGAACCTTCTTCCCAATATACCTTGTAGCCATTATATTCTTTAGGATTATGACTAGCAGTAATAACAATACCAGAAGCTGTACCTAGCTTTCTTACTGCAAAGGACAGCTCAGGAGTTGGACGTAAATCTTCAAATAAATAAGCTTTTACATGATTTCCAGCTAAAACTAAAGCTGCTTTTTTTGCAAACTCCTTTGAGAAATGTCTAGAATCATAAGCAATCACAACACCACGATCCATATATACTTTTCCCTTTTGAACAATAAAATCTGCAAGACCTTGTGTTGCACGTGCTATAATATATACATTCATTCGGTTGGTTCCTGCGCCGATTTTTCCACGAAGCCCTGCAGTTCCAAATTCTAAATCCTTGTAAAAACGATCTTCCATTTCTTCATAATTTTCTTTAATCCCTAAAAGCTCTTCTCTAATCTTTTCATCAAAATATTCATCTTTTACCCACTGATCATACTTTTTTTGATAATCCATACTACTTCCCTCCTATAAATTTTCATCATTGTTTTTCTCATTGACTATTTGTAAGTATTCATCCCTATTCTATGGTCTAGGACAGGATTCTAATGGCTTATAGCCTTCAGTCATATCATATATGCTAAAAAATAGAACCTCTATTTTATAACCTTATTTACATAGATCTTCATTAAGTTCATAGTGCTTATTACAATTATCATGGGTCCTTTTTTATCTCCTTTTGAATTTGCAATCCATCTACAAAACTCATTCTATTTTTTAATATACATTTGTAAATTTTTAATATGATTTTTCTTATCTTCTATTATAGAAGATAAGATTTTATAGGCTTTCTTTTCTGTATCCTCTGCGTTCTTTACTAATCTTCCTTGAATATCTACATAGAGTGCAACAACCTGTCTCTCGAAACTTAATGAAAATTCTAAAACATCTTCCATATTTCTAATATCTGGATTTTCGAATCTTCTTGAAAATTTATTGAATAAAGAAGAAATCTTATCATATGTATCAAAGTCAATAGTTTCATCATCATTTTCTAATTGGATTTTCAATTTTTCATAATGCTCAATATTTTTTTTTACATTTCTCACTAATATATTTGCTACAATACGAACTTTTAAATTTTTCTCCATAGCTTTACTAATATTTTTATATACTTCACATCTTTTTTTCGCAATAATAATTGCTTTTTTGATCAAATCTATCCCTGTATATGCCAAGCTTCTTCTCCTTCCCAATAGTTTATGGCTTTTTACTATTAATATACCATAAATTGTAATATTCAATACATTTTTATCTATTATACATTATACACCAAAAATACCCCTTCTTTTCCAGAAGGGGTACTCCTACTAATTATTTTTTATAATAACTTTTCACCTTACATATGCTTAAAAGTCCAATCTAGCAAGTCAATTGCAAGCTCAGCAGTCATATCTTTTCTATCTAAGAGTGTATTTAATTCTACAAAATCCATAGATTTTATTAATTTTGTTTCTGCTAAACACTTTAAAAAAATTTTCGTTTCATCAATATTCATTCCCTCATCTACAGGAGTTCCTGTTCCTGGTACATATTTTTTATCTATAAAATCCATATCAAAGCTTAGATGAATAGCTTCAATATTTCGCTCCTTTAGCTCTTTTACAATTTCATTGACTACGTTTTCTATTCCCTTCTTTCGAATCTCTTCTACGCCATAAACTTTAAGATCCTTTTCCTCTATTAATTTTTTCTCTCCTGCATCTAAATCTCTTGCACCTATGATGAATACATTTTCTGGAGAAACTTTTTGCCCTTCAAAATAGAGATCTTTTAAATGGGTATTTCCTATGCCCATAGCCTTTGCTAAAGGCATCCCATGAATATTTCCGCTTTCACTTGTATCTTCTGTATTGATATCTCCATGAGCATCCATCCAAATCACTGCAAAGTTTTTACTGTTTTTACTAACTCCTGCAATACTTCCAAGACCTACAGAGTGATCTCCTCCTATAACAAGGGGAAAGCTTTCTGCTTTTAGTGAGGAATACACCATTTGAGCAAGATTTGTATTTACCTCTTCTATGGTTTTTGAATATTTCATATTTGCATGCTCATAATATTTATTGTATTCTTTCACTTCTGGTACACGCACATCTCCAAAATCATAAACTTTGTGATGATGCTTTTTTAAAATAGATACAATATTCTTCTCTCTTAATTTAGCTGGACCAAATTCAGGACCTCTTTTATCCGCACCATAAAAAATTGGAACTCCAATCAAATTAATATCCATAAAGATTCCTCCCCCGTATTTTCATATAACCCATCATTAGTCATTTCCACAATATTGAAACAGTGTTTCAATATTGTTTCAAAAAAAATATATCTTATTGCATTCGAACAAATCTCTATACTATGGTTTTATCATATTTCAAGAATATTTTCAATATATTTTGAAAAATGATTATTTTTGCATAATTATCCGCATTTAACCTGTTTTTTCAAAAAAAATATCCTCCCAATAATATTACTTTGAGAGGTCTTTTAAAAATTATATTTTCCACATCTACAAATGTGTCTTTTTTATTTGTTCAGAAATTGCATCTCCCGTTTTTCTTATTTCTTTTATGAGATCATCCATTTCTTTAAATTTTAATCTACTTGTTGGTCCAGAAATGCTAAGAGCTGCTATAATATTTTCTTGTTTATCTTTTATAGGGCAGGCAATACAAGTTAATCCATATTCATATTCCTCATGGTCATAAGAAAGCTCTTCCCTTAGTATACCTTCTCTTTCTTTCATGAAATCTTCGTATTTTGTAATGGTATTCATAGTTCTTTCCTGTATTTTATTTGTATCAAAATAGCTTTTGATTTTCTCTTTTGTCATTGTGGCTAGAAAAATTTTTCCCATAGAAGAACAATATAGAGGAGATACAGGGATTAATTTTGACACCAAAACAGAGGATTCTCCCTCCTCACTATATATGGTAATCACATTCCCTTCATGATCAATCCCTAAATTAACACTTTCTCCAATAGCTTCTACTAAATTCTTCATAAACGGTTTAGCTATAGTTTTTAAGTTTAATTTTGACTTTACCTTTTCTCCATACTGAATAAAAATTAGACCTAATTCATATTTATCTGTTTTTTCATCTTTTTTTATAAAATTTTTTTGTTGTAAAGTGTTTAAAATTCGATAAACAGTAGCCTTAGGCAAATTAAGTTTTTGAGATATTTCTGTAACCCCCATGGCATCCTCTGCTAAAAAAAGCTGATCCATAATCTGTAATCCTCGTTCTACCATCGTAATAGTAGTATAATTACTTTTTTCTTTTGCCATAAATTCACTCCTTCAAGGTCTATCTTTTATTCAGAATAAAAAGCTAAAGCTCCAGCTCCTACTAAACCACAATCCTCTCTATTTGCTTTTTCTATTTTGCAGATTTCAATATTTGGCTTTAACGACATATTGTTGATGGTTTTCATCATTCTTTCATAAAAATAATCTAAGCCATTAGAAACACCGCCACCTATACTTATTTTTTCAGGATTATAAAGAGCAATAATATTATAAAGTCCTATACCTAGATAATATCCTTCCTTTTGGATGATCTCAAGAGCTAATGAATCCCCTTCCTTAGCTGCTTCAAATACGTGTTCAGCTCTTACAATATTTTCCCCTGCCATTTTTGAAATGATACTTTCTCTTCCCTCTAAAAGCTTTTCCCTTGCAATTCTTCCCATAGCAGTTCCTGAAGCATAAGCTTCTAAACATCCATAATTGCCACAATTACATTTAGGTCCATTGATATCTATAATGGTATGTCCTACTTCAAAGGCATTTGAATTTCCACCCTTTTGAAGCTTCCCATCTATAATGGCACCTCCACCAACTCCTGTACTTACAGTGATATAAACAAAGTTTTTAGAACCCTTTCCAGCTCCAAATAAGTACTCTCCTAAAGTTGCAGCATTCCCATCATTTTCTAGCTTTATAGGCATATCTTTAAAATCCTCAGAAAGACTTTTCACGATTTCAACATTTTTCCATCCTTTTAAATTAGCACTCCTTATAATAATTCCTTTTTCACTATCTAAAGGACCGGGGGACCCGATTCCAATCCCCTTTATATTTTCTTTTTTTAAGCTAAGTTTTTCTAATAACTCATATATAGCATCTTTCATTCTTTTTATAGCTTGCTCTGGTCCCTTTTCTACAAAGGTAGGCATTTTAATATGCTCTAAAACTTTTCCTTCCCTTGTCATCATTCCTATATTCATCTTTGTTCCACCTAAATCAATGGCACAATAAACGTTCATTATACATACACCTCCATAATACTTATTATATCAATAAAGTAAATAAATCCTCTACGTAAAATATATAGAACCAGCAAGAAGCTGGTTCTATATATTTTTACTTCCCCTTTTTCTTTGTATATATATCTACAAATACTGCAATAATTAAGATCATTCCTTTTACGATCAATTGCCAATAAGCTTGTGTATCAAGAATAGACATACCATTATCAATAGAAGCCATTACCAATGCTCCTAAAACTGCTCCGATGATGGTTCCTTCTCCACCTAATAAGCTTGTTCCACCGATTACACAAGATGCAACGGCATCTAGTTCAAAGCCATTTCCTGCATCTGTTGTAGCAGTTCCTAATCTAGCAGTTAATAAAATCCCTGCAACAGCTGCCATAAGTCCTGAAATAATAAATATTTGCAGCGTTCTTTTCTTAATGTCAACACCTGAAAGTCTTGCTGCTTCTTTATTACCACCTATTGCAAATACTTGCCTACCAAACTTTGTCTTTGTTGCAACGAAATTAAGAATAAGTGCAAGAACCATAACAATTGCAATAGGCATTGGAATTCCTTTATAAGAATTCATCACAACTACAAAAGTCATAATAATGCCTACATAAACCACCATATAAAAAGTTTCTAGAGCCATAGGCTTTACTTCAAATCCAAATTTTATTCTACTTTGTCTTTTTCTTATAAGCATATATACGATAGCAACAGATGCAACAATTCCTATCATCCATCCAACACTATGAGGTACATAGGCAGTTCCTAAAAAACGAAAGGCTGGATGGCTAGTTGGTATAGACTGCCCACCTGAAATCCCCATAATCAATCCTCTATAAGCAAGCATTCCTCCAAGGGATGCTATAAAAGCTGGAACTCCTGCATTTACCCATGCTCCTGTAAAAATTCCACAACAAACACCAAACAACATAGTAAGAATGATTGCAAGGAATGGATGCATATTAAAATGATACATCAAAAGAGCACATACTCCTCCACTCAAACCTACAAGAGAACCTAATGATAAGTCTATATGAAGATCTACTAATATCATAAACATTCCCATTGCAAGGATTGCTGTAACTGACATTTGTTTAAAAAGATTTGCTAAATTCCTAGAGGTTAAAAAGGTTCCTGTATCATCTAAAAAGGTAAATAATAACCATATGCCTACAAGGGCAATAATCATGGTATATTTTCTTATGTTAAATTCTCTTTTTTTATCTAATGATTTAACACTCATGGCTTGTTCTCCTTCCTGTAGCAAAATACATAATTTGTTCCTGTGATGCGCCTTCATATAGTTCTCCTTTAAATTTCCCTTCATGCATGACAAGAATTCGATCAGACATCCCTATGATTTCAGGAAGCTCAGAGGAAATCATCACTACTGCAACACCTTTTTCTACAAGCTTGTTCATGAGATTGTAGATTTCGTATTTTGCTCCTACATCAATTCCCCTAGTAGGTTCATCTAAGATGAGTACTTTTGGCTCTGTCATGAGCCACTTTCCAATAACTACTTTTTGTTGATTCCCACCAGATAAATTTTTTGCCAATTGTTCTATACTTGGTGTCTTCACCTTTAAATCTTCTACATATTTATTGGCATAAGCTATTTCTTTATTTTCATCTAAAACACCACCTGTAAGGATTCTATCTAAAGAAGTTAATGTGGTATTGATCATAATACTTTGTCCTAAGACTAATCCATTTCCTTTTCGATCTTCTGTAACCAATCCTATTCCCTGTTTAATGGCATCCTTTGGCGAGTTTATCTTAATTTTTTCTCCTTCAAGATAAATTTCTCCTGATACATTTTTTCCATAACATCCAAATAATCCCATTACCAATTCTGTTCTTCCTGCACCCATCAAACCTGCTATGCCTAATATTTCTCCTTTTTTCACTTGAAAGGATACATGGTCTACTAGTTTTCTATTACTTATTGGGTCGTGTACACTAAAATCCTTCACTTCCATAATCACATCTTCACTCTGATGGGTTACTTTTGGATATCTATCCTCTAGTTCCCTTCCAACCATCTTTTGAATAATTGTATCCTCATCTAATGTTTCTATAGGATGGGTTGATATAGTTTGACCATCACGTATAATCGTTACTGTATCTGATATTTCAAAGATTTCTTCCAATTTGTGGGTGATGATAATAAATGTAATTCCCTTTTCTTTCAATTCTTTTATGATTCTAAATAAAGTCTCAACCTCACTATCTGTAAGAGCTGCTGTAGGTTCATCTAAAATAAGAACTTCTATATCCTTTGATAAAGCTTTTGCTATTTCTACTAGCTGCTGTACCCCTACTCCTAAAGTTCCTACCAGTGTATTTGTAGGAATTTTAAGTCCTAATCGGTCTAACAACTCCTTTGCCATATAATTTAACTGTTCATCATCTATAGTTGTTTTTCCATAAATCAGAGGTTCATTATTTAGATAAATATTTTCTGCCACTGTCATTTGAGGAACTAAAGCTAATTCCTGATATACAATAGCTATTTTTTTCTTTTCCGAATCAGCAATACCATTAAATTTTTGAACCTCACCCTTAAGAACAATATCTCCTTCATAAGTTCCATAAGGATATACACCACTTAAAACCTTCATAAGGGTTGACTTTCCCGCACCATTTTCTCCACATAATGCATGTACTTCTCCTTTTTGCACTTTGAAATTTACGTTATCTAGAGCCTTTACCCCTGGAAATTCCTTTGTTATTCCCTTCATTTCTAAAATATATCCTTTCATGAAAGGGACACCTCCAAATTTTAAATTCTTATAATTTTTTAGGAAAAAAGAGGTTAGTAGCTAACCTCTTTTTGGGACAATTATTTTTTTGGTCTTTCTGATTCTGGAACATTCTTATAAACTTCATCAAATGGATGATATCCATCAGCAATGATTGTATCCATCATGTTTTCTTGATCCACTACTACTGGTTCAAGTAGGTAAGAAGGTACATCAATTTTTCCATTTTCTACAGTTGAATTTGTTTCAATCTTTTCCTCATTTGCCATTTTTATAGCTAAATCTAATGCAGTTGAAGCAAGCTTTGGAATAGGCTTATAAACAGTCATAGATTGTTGTCCTTCAACAATTCTCTGACAAGCTGCAAGCTCAGCATCCTGACCAGTTACAGGAACCTTTCCTACAAGTTGTTGCTCTGCAAGAGCTGATATAGCTCCTCCACCTGTACCATCATTTGCACAGATTACAGCATCTACTTTATTTTTGTTAGCTGTTAAAGCATTTTCCATATGCTTTTGAGCTTCTGATGGCTGCCAGTCTTTAGACATTTGATCGTATACAATATTGATATCTCCACTATCTACAAGTGGCTTTAATATATCCATAGCACCTTTTTTGAAAAGAGTTGCATTATTATCTGTTGGAGAACCACCAATATATACATAATTTCCTTTTGGAACTAACTTAGTAATATACTCTCCTTGTAAATTACCAACCTTCTCATTGTCAAAGGATACATAAAGATCTACATCAGCATTTTTAATTAGTCTATCATATGAAAGTACTGGAATTCCTTCTGCATGGGCATTTTCAACGATTGCAGCTGCAACTTCAGCATTATGTGGTGCAACCATCAATACGTCTACCCCTTGAGAAATCATGTTCTCAGCTTGAGCAATTTGCTTATTGTCATCTCCATTAGCCGCTTGAATTAATATTTTCACACCAAGCTCTTTTGCTC
Source organism: Marinisporobacter sp. (assembly GCA_025210395.1). Lineage (GTDB taxonomy): Bacteria > Bacillota > Clostridia > Peptostreptococcales > Thermotaleaceae > Crassaminicella. Next base: position 43,935 of record JAOARV010000023.1, on the reverse strand, counting down.
TAGCTGTAAGAATATCTCTATCCTTTTGCCATCTTTCTTCTTTAAGGGTATCCATTGAAAAACCTACAACGATTTCTTTCTTTTCATCTCCATCTGCTTCAGCTGGCTTAGATTCTTCCTTCTTTGCACATCCTACAAAGGCACCTATAGCTAAAACAAATACACACATAATTGCTAAGGTTTTCTTTAAAAATTTACTCATTATTATTCCTCCCTCATGAAAATGTTTTCCTTAAGCCTATTATAGCTTTTTTAATCTTAACATAGTTGTCATGAATCTTAAGATTATAGTTCATTCTAAATTTCCAAAAAAACGTTTTCTTCACTTTTTTGTAATTTATATTGCAAAAAAGTGAAGATTTTACATATTTATTCATATATTGAATTTACCATGACCCCCTTAGACTTCGTAAAGTCACTATTTCTATTGAAATAATACAAGAAGAAAATAAAACCTTCAAGGCGCTCGAGGAATTCATAATCAATTCATGTTATCCTTAAAAAGGATATTCTTATGCTATAATAAGATACAAGTTTAGAATATTGTCATAAAGGAGGTTGCTCTTTGAAAAAATATATCTTATTCCTTATCATTCTGCTCACGGTGCTTACTATTCTTCTACGCCCACAAAATATATACAATACATCAAATTCTTCATCCTATATAAAAAATGGAAATTATCATTTTATCTTCATTCCAAAGGAAAAAAATGATTATTGGAATAAAATCAATAAAGGGATTATGGTTTCTGCTAATGAAAACAATGTGAGTATTAGTATACTAGGGATCAACTATTTTAATAAAGAAAAACATCTTTCTATGATTGATCGTGCCATAGAATCTAATTGTGATGGGATCATTTCCTATACACGTAATGACACGGACTATAAAAACTTAGTAAATAAAGCTATTGGAAGAAATATTCCTTTCCTCACTATAGATGGAGATGTTTTAGATAGTAAAAGAAATGCCTATCTTGGCATCAATCATTATTATGCAGGAAATATGATGGCCGAAAAGCTTTTTGAAGTTTTGAATGATAAAGGAGAAATTGGTCTGATTATGAGCAGTGAAGAAAATACCTTAAGACTCACAGGTATTTATAATAAAGCAAAGGAATATGAAGATATAAAAATCATAGAAGTTTCCTATATGGATGAACAAAAAGTGAATACATATAAAATTATAGAAGATATGGTCATGAAAAACAAAAACATAAAGGGAATCATCTGCAATGATGAATACTCCACCTATCTAGCTGGACAAGTTCTTGTACGACTCAATAAAGTAGGAAAAATTAAAATCATTGGTATGGGTGATATACAAGGGACAAAAAGATTTGTAAGAAAAGGAGTTATAGAAGGCGTATTTATAAAAAATCCCTATAGTTTAGGAAATAAAGCCATTGAGAGTATGCTTGATGTAAAAAGAGGCAATTTTGTTGAAGATGCTATTTTTGACGACCTAATCTATATAGATAAGGAGAATTTAAATGAAGAATAAATTTATATCCATCAACGAAAAATTAATCGTAAGCTATCTACTCCTTCTCATTCTTCTTGCTTGGGTTGCCCTTTATAGCCTTTATACCATCAATCGAATTTCTAATGAGTACAATCACTTTATAGAAGATGTTAGTATGCTCAACAACATAAAATCTTCTATCACTAATAGTAAAATAGCTCTAGACAATCTTTTATTAACTCGATCTACCAATTACATTGATACCATCTATTCTTCTATCAATACAGCATCCTTTGCTATAACAGATTTTAAAAATGAAAATCTACCAATGGAGGTTTATAACACATGTACAGACCTTCAAAATCTTCTAATAAACTACGAAAAATATTGTGAAGGTACTTTTCGGGTAGCCCTTAGTACCGCAGATGAAAGATATATAAAAAACTATAATCATGCATTAAAGGTATACAATTATATCCTTGAAGGACTAGATGAAATCAATAATCATATTTATCAAAATAGGTTTAAAAACTATGCTCTGATCATTCAACACAATAGTAATTTTTCAAAAACAATATTATTTATATTTGCATTAAGCATTCTTTTAAGCATCCTCTTTGTTTTCGTATTTTCAGCTAAATTGATTAAGCATGTAAAAGCCATTACTCGAAATGCACGTGAAATTTCTAAAGGTAATTTTAAAGTTTCAAAGCTTCAGGTCCATAGCCAAGATGAAATTTCTATTTTATCAAATACCTTCAATCTCATGGTTGAAAAAATAAAATCCCTTTTAGAAGAAGTACGAAGAAAAACAATGCTTGAAAAGGAAGCTCAATTTTTAGCATTACAGTCCCAAATCAATCCTCACTTTCTTTTTAATACTTTAAATATTATTGCTAAAACATCTATCATTGAAGGAGCTGATGAAACCTGCGATTTAATAGAATCTTTATCAGACCTTCTTCGGTATACCCTTAGAAATCCTTCTTCTCAAGTAAGACTTGAAGAGGAAATACAGCATCTTCGGGAATATATATTGATCCAAAAGACTAGATTTTCTGATCGTGTTGAATTTATAGAAATGATTGATGAAGGTCTTTTGAACTACAAAATCCCCCTCCTATCTCTTCAGCCCATTGTAGAAAACGCCTTTAAACATGGACTTGAAGGAAAAGAGGCGGGTGGCAAAATTATGTTTAGTCTTATAGATAAAGGAAATTATATGCTCATAAAAATAGAAGATAACGGAAAGGGCTTTTCTTATGATTACAATATCAAGTCAGAGCCATCTAGTAGTATCGGTCTTCATAATGTAATAGAGCGACTTAAATTATTTTATAAAAATAGAGGACTTTTATTTTTCTATAATAAAGCCAGTGGCGGTGCCATGGTCAAAATAATGATACCAAAGGTGGAATAAAAATGATAAAAATATTAATTGCAGATGATGAACCTATTGAAAGACAAGGGGTTCGTACTATTATCACAAAAAATTTTAATGATATAGAAATTATAGCTGAAGCAAAAAACGGAAGAGAAGCCATTGAATACGCAGAAGAATATGGACCTGATATTATATTCTTAGATATTAAAATGCCTGGTATTGATGGTATACAAGCAGCCAGAGAAATAAGAACTAGGAGAAAAGACGTTAAAATCATTATGCTTTCCGCATACGATTGTTTTTCCTATGCAAAGGAAAGTCTTTCCTTAGATGTTTATGACTATCTTTTAAAGCCTGTTCGACGAAAAAAGCTCATTGAACTCCTTTCAAAAGTAAAAGAAGTGATTGTAAAAGAAAAAGAGGATCGAAAAGAAAAATTAAGATTAAAAGAAGATCTTATTGGTATAAAAGCTGTTATGCAGGAAAGATTTATTTCTATCATATTAGAAGAAAACATAAAAAGAATAAAAGAAATTGTAGAGACTACCCATCTTTTAGCTTTTAATTTTGAAGATTACTTTTTAATAGGTATTCAAGCTAAAAACATAACAAATCCTATAAATTTAAAAGAGTTGTATGATACTTCCTATAAACTATTTAAAAAAAGAAATGAATGTATCTTATCTTCTTATCATCATATTTTATATATCCTTATTGAAAAGCTTGATTTTGATAAAATTGACGTAGAAGAAAATTTACAACAAATCTATTGGCACTTTAAAAGGAAAAATATCCATATAGATTATTCTTTTATACAAAATCAACAGCTTGAAAAACTTAAAACTAGTATCCTTAAGGTAAGAAAAAATCTTGCCATAAAAGCAGTAAAAAGCTATGATTATTCTTTAGTAGAAAGATTCAAAATCTGTAATAAAATCATACACGCCGACGAAAAATATGTTATAGAACTTGAAAAGATCATTGAAGGTATTACTAAAAAAGAATTTGACGATGAAGAAGCCTTCTATTTTGAAATACTACAAATAGTGAACGCTCTACAATATGGAGGCTATCAAGAAAGAGAAAAAATCTATTTTGAAGGGAGCATACAACTTATAAAAGATAGAAAAAACAGTTCTATCATAAAAAAATCCCTCTTCCAAGAAATAAAAAATTATATGGAAGATCACGAAAACAAAAACAGTCAAATCATTCAATCTGTTAAAGAATATATCCTCCAGAATTATCATCTTGACCTGAAATTAGAAGATTTATCCTATCAATTTGCTATCAGCAGTTATTATCTTAGTAAATTATTCAAACAGGAAACAGGATCTAATTTCATTGAATTTTTAACAGAAATAAGAATCGAAACAGCAAAAAAAATGCTCCTTGAAAACATTCCTATAAAAGAAATCTATAAAAAAATAGGTTATAGTGATCCTAATTATTTTAGTAGAGTATTTAAAAAGATTACAGGGGTATCTCCTAGGAATTATAAAGGATAAAGCACTTTGCTTTATCCTTTATTGTTCATAACTCTCATAGCATTGAATATGGCAATTAAAGCCACCCCTACATCTGCAAAAACTGCTTCCCATAGGTTTGCTATCCCCGCTGCACCTAACACCATAACAATCCCTTTGATTCCTAATGAAAAGATAATATTTTGCCATACGATTTTTCTTGTTCTATTTGCGACCTCAATAGCCTTTGCTATCTTGCTAATCTCATCTGTCATGAGTACTACATCTGCAGCTTCTATAGCTGCATCTGAACCCAGTCCGCCCATGGCCACACCTATATCTGCCCTTGCAAGTACAGGTGCATCATTGATTCCATCTCCTATGAATGCCATATTTCCTTTTATGCTTTTTTGTAGGATTTCAAGCTTTTCAACCTTTTCATGAGGTAACAATTCTGCATGCACCTCATCTATTCCTATTTCCTTTGCAATGAGCTCTGCTGCTCTTTTATGATCTCCTGTTAGCATAACTAATTTTTTAATCCCTAATTTTTTAAGCTGCTTAATTCCTTCAAAAGAGTCCTCTTTGATTTCATCAGATATGATGATCGCTCCTGCATATTGTCCATCTACTGCAATATGCACAATAGTTCCTAATAGATCTATTTCTTTATAATCTATATGATATTTTTCCATTAGCTTTTTATTTCCTGCTAATACTACTTTTCCATCTACCATTACCTTTACACCATGTCCAGAAATTTCTTCATAATCTTTCATCTTTTCTTCTTTAATTTCTTCATCATAGCTTTTTCGTATAGATAGGGCAATTGGATGATTTGAGTAATATTCAGCATAAGCAGCATAATAAATGAGTTCCTCTTCTTTGAAAGCTTTTGCTGTATTTATTTTTGTAACTTCAAAAATCCCCTTTGTAATGGTTCCTGTTTTATCAAATACAACTGCATCTACCTTATTTAAAGCTTCTAAATAATTCCCACCCTTAATGAGTATGCCATTTTTAGAAGCAGCACCAATTCCTCCGAAAAATCCAAGGGGAATAGATATGACTAATGCACATGGACAAGATACAACTAAGAATATGGCCGCTCTATAAACCCACTCTGTAAGCACAGCCCCCTCAATAAAAATAGGTGGTATTATGGCAAGCATTAACGCTATACATACAACAGATGGTGTATAATATCTTGCAAATTTTGTAATGAATTTTTCTGTTTGTGCTTTTTTACTACTTGCTTTTTCAACTAATTCTAATATTTTAGATACGGTTGACTCTCCAAAACCTTTTGTAACCGCTATCGTTAAAACACCATTTTGATTAATAGCTCCACTAAAAACATCATCTCCTACTTGAACCTTTCGTGGTACAGATTCTCCTGTAAGTACAGATGTATCTAACATAGATTTTCCTGTCATAACTTTTCCGTCTAATGGAATTTTTTCTCCTGGTTTTACAATAATCTCTTGACCCATCATTACTTCCTCTGGCGATACCTTTACTACACCTTTTTCTGTTTTTAAATTAGCAAAATCAGGTCGAATGTCTAACAAAGCCTCTATAGACATTCTTGAACGATTTACAGCTATCCCCTCAAAAAACTCTCCCACTCTAAAGAACAGCATAACAGCTACAGCTTCTGGAAATTCTTTTATAGCAAAGGCACTCATTCCTGCAATCGCCATTAAGAAGTTTTCATCTAAAAATTCTCCCCTAAAAATATTTTTTATCGCCTTCCATAAAACCTCTTTACCAATTAATAAATAACTAACTACATATAATGAAAGTTCTGTAAAGAAGGTAAACTTACCAACCATGGCTATGAAAAATAATATAGCTCCACTAGCAAGGGGAATGATTTCACTTTTATTAAAATCTCCATGGTCATGATTATGTCCATGGGACCCTTTACAGCAAGCTTCATGACCATGGTCATGTTCATGGGTTTTTCCACAACAGCCTTCATGTCCATGGTCATGTCCATGGGATTGTCCACAGCAACTTCCCTGTCCATATTCCTCATGATGACTTTTATTCTTTTTACTTTCATCTATTACTTGTACATGGGGTTCTATTTTTTGTACAATTTCTTTAATTTTTTGCTTCATTTCTTCTAATTCATAAGCATCCCATTCTAGTAGCAATTTTTTAGTAGCAAAGCTTATACTTACCTGGGTAACTCCCTGGATTTTTTCTATTCTTCTTTCTATTTTTGCTGCACAATTAGCACAACCAAGACCTTCTAATAGAAATTCTGTTTGCATCTTACTCATATTCTTTCCCCCTTCATCCTGATCATCGATGCATAATATGATTAAATCCTTGCTCAAATATTTTTTGAACATGTTCATCATCTAAAGAATAATAAACTACTTTTCCTTCTCTTCTAAATTTAACAAGTCTTTCTTTCTTTAGAATTCTTAACTGATGAGATATTGCCGATTGTTTCATTCCTAGTAATGCTGCAATATCACATACACACATTTCCTCTTCAAATAAAGCACATATGATTTTAATTCTTGTACTATCCCCAAACACCTTAAAAAATTCTGCCAAATCATATAATGTTTCTTCTTCTGGCATCTTCTCTCTAACTCTTTTTACAACTTCCTCATGAATGGTATTACAGCTACAATACTCTTTATTTTTTTGTTCCATGATACTCCTCCTTAATAAATTAAATTCATCTATTTCGTATTCTTTATGCAAAGCTCTTTAACCTTGATCCTACCTGTTATATATAAACATATGAATATATGTTCATGTGTTTATGTATGCATTATATTCTCTATATGGATAAAAAGTCAACAATATTTTTAAAAAAATATTGTAAACTTTATTTTTGGCCTAGTTGACAATATCTTTTTTTAAGGTTATTCTATAAAAAAGTATTCATTAATAAAAAACACTTTTACTCTCCTTGTAAATACATACTATAAATAATCTATTGATGATTTGAGGTGTACATATGTCAAAAGGAATTTTTATCGTTGGAACAGATACAGATGTGGGAAAAACCGTTGTCACCGCAGGGCTTATGCATCTTCTTCGTTCAAAAGGCTATCCTGCTTGTTATTTTAAGCCTGTCTTAAGTGGAGCTACTTTAAAAGAAGATACATTGATTCCAGGAGATACCCATTTTGTAAAAACAATAGGAAAGCTTTCTGAACCTTTAGAGAATATGACTCCTTATAGGTTCCGTACTCCTGTCTCACCCCATTTAGCTGCTGAAATAGAAAATATACAAATTAAAATCACTACCATCAAAGAAAATCTATGTAAATTAAGAGAAAAATACCCCTATATGGTTATAGAAGGAGCTGGAGGTTTGATTGTTCCTATCCTAAAAAACTATATGCTTTATGATTTGATCAAAGAATTAAATCTACCTATTCTTATAGTAGCTCGTGCAGGATTAGGTACGATTAACCACACTATTCTTACTGTGAATTTTGCAAAGAGCTTAGGGATTGAAGTAAAAGGAATTATATTGAATGGTTATGATCCTTCAAATATCTGTCATCCTGACAATAAAAAAACCATTGAAAGGATTACAAATCTTCCTATCTTCACAATTCCAAAGCTTAAAAATGTCCATGTAGAAAAAATGGAATATGGCAACCTAAAGGAAGTCTTTGAAGAAAATATTTCAATAGAAAAGATTGTTAAATGGATGAAAACCTATTAGGAGGGATTCTCATGAATGAATTACAAAAAAAAGATTTAAAGTATATTTGGCACCCCTGTTCTCAAATGAAGGATTATGAAACCTTTCCCCCTATCGTTATTGACAAGGCAAAAGGTCCTTATCTTTATGATGTAGATGGAAACAAATATTTAGATGTGGTTTCTTCTTGGTGGGTCAATTTATTTGGACACTGCAATGAAAAAATCAATCAAGCCATTATCAGGCAAATTAATCAATTAGAGCATACCATCTTCGCAAATTTTTCTCACAAACCTGCTATAGAGCTAGCTGAAAGACTTGTAAAAATAACACCGCCAGGGCTCAATAAAGTATTTTTCTCGGACAATGGTTCTTCAGCAGTAGAAAATGCTTTAAAGCTAAGCTTTCAATATCATCAACAAACAGGAAGTCCTAATAAAACTAAATTTGTGGCCATCTCTGATGCTTATCATGGTGAAACTATGGGTGCCCTTTCAGTAGGAGATATTGATCTTTATAATAAAATTTATAAACCCCTTCTTATAAAAACCCATAAGGTTCAAGGACCTGATTGTTATAGATGTCCTTATGATCAATGCAGAACCAATTGTAATGGTCAGTGCTTTGAAGCTATGGAACAATTAGTTATTAAAAATCATAAAGAAATTGCAGGGATCATTATAGAGCCCTTGATCCAAGGGGCTGCAGGTATGAAAATATATCCGCCTATTTATCTTGAAAAATTAAGAAAGCTTTGTACAGCCTACAATATTCATTTTATTGCAGATGAAATTGCAGTAGGCTTTGGTAGAACTGGAAAAATGTTTGCCTGTGAGCATGCAAATGTATCTCCTGATATTATGTGTGTATCAAAAGGAATTACAGCTGGCTATATGCCTCTATCTGCTATGCTTATGACGGATAGTATATATGATGCCTTTTATAGTGATTATGCTAATTTGAAAGCTTTCATGGATAGTCACAGTTATACAGGAAATGCTATGGCTTGTGCAGTGGCATGTGAAACCTTAAATATATTTAAAGATGAAAAAATCCTTGAGAAAAATAAAGAAAAAGCTAACATCATAAGAGATACAGTACAATCAGCTTTTTATAACCATCCTTTTGTAGGAGAATTTCGCCAGTTAGGGATGGTTGGAGCATTAGAACTCGTTCAAGACAAAGAAACAAAGACTGGCTTTGATTGGAAAGAACGGGTAGGATATAAAATTTATCAAATTGCCCTTAAAAAAGGATTATTACTTCGTCCTTTAGGGAATGTTCTCTATTTTATGCCTCCCTATGTTATTGAAAAGGAAGATATCGAATATATGGTATCAGGTGCATTATCCTCAGTAAATGAATATTTTAGTATATAATCATTTCTTACGTTCATAGTCAGTTCATCTGAGTATGAACTTTTCTTTTACCATCCTAAATAATCTATAATCGTATTACACAGCTGTACAATAGCACGCCTATTCTTCTCATAAACCCTTTCTATGATAAATTTTTTTTCTTCTTCTGATAATTCCCCTATTTCTATAGCTAAATCTTCTAATTTTTTTGCTATAAAATAATCTTTTGTTTGATCTAATTCTAAAGAATTGTTTGTTTTTTTTATCATACACTTACCTCCAATTTGTAATAGGTATATTATCGTATTATTATATAAATATATACAATTTTTACCCTTTTCATTCCTTAATAATAATAATCATCATCAATTTAATGTTTAACGTGTTGATCTATATTAAAATAGTCCATGTATTTGGGGGAAAATCTACTAGTACTATTGTTTTTCATTTTATTCATCAAAATTTCTACCAGTTGTAAACATTGTACGATTTTCCAAAACTATTCATATCGAAATATAACTTTACAAAACATTCCTCAAAATACTTTTTTATTTATCATTCTTCATGTATATATCTTTAGTTTTTGGGTGATACTTTTTATATCGAGAATATGATAATCTGGTGTTTTAGTCCCCCTTTAGCGCCAAGCGGTTATCAGTATATTCTCGATTTTTATATTCCTAAATCGTAATATAAAAGGTGAGCCTTTATGGCTCACCTACAACACTATCTAATACTTTTCCAATACTATCCTGAATCACCAAATTAGCAGTATGATCATAAGGCGTAGTACTTTTGTTGATCAGTATTAATTTTTTTCCTCTATAGTATTCAAGCAGTCCTGCTGCTGGATATACTACAAGGGAGGTTCCTCCTACAATCAGTACATCTGCACTAGCTATGTATTCTACAGATTTTTGAATGGTACTATGATCTAACCCCTCTTCATATAAAACTACATCTGGTTTGATAATTCCTCCACATTTTTTGCACTTAGGCACTACTTTCTCACTCTTCATGATATCTTCTAAAGAATAGCTTTCTCTACATTTCATGCAGTAGTTTCTATGGATAGATCCATGAAGCTCTAACACATTTTTACTTCCTCCTGATTGATGTAATCCATCAATATTTTGAGTGATTACAGCTTTTAATTTTCCTTGTCTCTCTAGCTCTGCTAGAGCTAAATGCGCTAAATTAGGCTTTGCCTCAGGATAAATCATCTTTTCCTTATAAAACTCATAAAACTCTTTCGTATGCTGCATAAAAAAGCTGTGACTAAGCATGGTCTCCGGTGGATATTTTTCTCCCGTATCACTATATAATCCTGTGTCTGCTGTTCTAAAATCAGGTATATTACTTTCTGTAGAAGTACCTGCCCCTCCAAAGAAGACAATATGATTACTTTCTTCAATCATTGATTTTAATTCCTTCATACTCAAAGGATCACCCCCAATAAATAGTATATCTCTATTATAAGCAAATATAAATATTCCTAACGGGATCTTTTGTTGTCTTAAATAAAAATAAAGCAAGCCAAGATCTTGACTTGCTTTATTTTTTTATTATGCCCAAATTTCTTCGTATGTTAGGACTTTCTTATGAATTTTATAATATTTATTTCATACTTCCTGTTTTCATAAACTTTGTATGCCATGAAAGTGCTTCTTCTAATATATGTGGTGTATGCTTATGTCCACTTTCATAAGCTCTGTTGTAATAATCTAATAATTTTTCTCTATAATCTGGATGTACACAATTATTGATAATCTCCATAGCCCTTTCCTTTGGACTAAGTCCTCTTAAATCTGCAACACCTTGCTCTGTTACAATGACCATTACATCATGCTCTGTATGATCTACATGAGAAACCATTGGTACGATAGATGAAACATCTCCATCTTTTGCAATCGATGCTGTTGTAAATATTGTAAGGTATGCATTTCTAGCAAAGTCTCCAGAACCACCAATTCCGTTCATCATACGAGATCCCATTACATGGGTAGAATTAACATTTCCGTATATATCAAGCTCTAGGGCTGTATTCATAGCAATTACCCCTAGTCTTCTTGCTACTTCTGGATGATTACTGATTTCTTGTGGTCTTAAAATAATTCGATCTTTAAAGAAGTCTATTTCTTCTTCAAATTGCACTAATCCTTCTGGTGAAGGGCTTATAGATGTAGTAGATGCCATTCTCGCTTTTCCACATCTTAATAACTCAAGCATTGAATCTTGAACAACCTCTGTATAACATGTTAAATTTTCAAAGCTTGATTCACATAATCCATAAAGTACTGCATTTGCAACACTTCCTACACCTGATTGGATGGGTTGTAGATTTTTAGGCAATCTTCCTAGTTCTACTTCTTTTTCTAAAAACTTTAATATATTTGCTGATATTTTTTTAGATACCTGGTCCACTGGAGTAAGGGGTCTCGTTTTATCTTGTAAATCTGTTATAACAATTCCTGCAATTTTATCTATTCCACATGAAATGTAAGGCGTTCCTACTCTTTGATCTGGTTTTGTAATGGGAATAGGCTCTCTATTTGGAGGATTTTGTGGCATATAAATATCTGCCATTCCTTCTAAGGCTAAAGGCTTTTTCATATTGATTTCTACAATAACCTGATCTGCTTGCTTTACAAATACAGGTGTATTTCCAACACCAGTAGTAGGAATAATATGTCCCTCTTCTGTAACAGCTATTGCCTCAACAATAGCTATATCCACCTTTGGTAATATTCCATAATTTACATATTGTGGTGTATGACTTAAATGCATATCTAAATACTCTGCTTCTCCATTATTAATGGTATTTCTTAAGGTGCTATTTGTTTGATAAGGCAGTCTTTTTGCAATAATCCCTGCTTCTGCCCAAGCTCCATCTACTTCTGGTCCTAACGAAGCACCAGAATATACACTTACGCTCATTTTTTCTCCAGTATTTTTCACTCTTTCAGCAAGAGCTAGTGGTACTGCTTTTGGATATCCTGATGGTGTAAATCCACTTACACCAATTACCATTCCATCATTAATCAGTCCTGCTAATTCTTCTGCTGTTGTTATTTTACTCGCTAGCTCTTTATTTCTTATTCTGTCACCATATTTCATCTCTATTTCCCCCAATCATTTATTTACATTGGCAAATTATGAAGTATAATTGTAAAGATAACCATTCCTAGCAATGCAAATGGATAAGTTGCTCCGTATCCTGCTGCTAGGTCATCACTACCAATTGCATCAACTGCAGCTCCTAGTCCTGGAGTTGATGTCATTCCTCCACAAATTGCTCCTGATAACATAATCCAGTTGATTCCTAACATATATCTTCCTACAAAGAAACCAATCGTCATTGCAACAACACCTACTACTAATGATACAACTGCTAAATACCATCCTGCTCCAAGTAATGCATCAAATACTTTAAAACCATATCTAAGTCCTACAATAGCTAAGAAAAATGCAAGAGATAATTGCCTAACAACACCTAAAATCTTATTATTCATTCTAAAATTGATGAATCCTATTTTTCCTATATGTCCAAGAATCAATGATCCTACTAAAACACCGCCTGTAGAACCTAAGCTAAAATCTCCTAAATAAGGAAGTACAATTTTTATCTTTCCTATTGTATAACCAAAGAAACAAGCAACTGCAAAAGCAATAAGATCAAAGGAAGTTTCTTGTATTTCCTTTCCACCAGCAGCTACTTTTGCTGCTGTCATTTCTTCTCTAAATATTTTTTGTTCCTTTTCTACATCCATACCAAAAATCTTTGGAAAGAAGTTTACTGCAATAATTACGATTAAAACGCCAAATGGATATCCAATGGCATGCCCTACACCAATTCCAGCTTCAGCATTTTTTACTAATTGTTCTTTTTGCTCATCTGATAGTATAGGAGTATTTTCTGGTGTTAATCCACCTTCTGAATCTAATACATAAAGGATTTTCGCCTTTTCTGCATCAGTCATAGCGTCATATATTTCCGCTTTATGAGTGGCATGTCCTTTTGCTGTCTCAATATCTGCTGCAAGTCCCGGAGAACTTGTTAATGCACCTGTATAAACGCCAGAGATTTCATATGGATTAGAGCTAAGTCCTAATGCTGGACTTAAAAGAGTCATTCCATAGGTTGCTGTTGCCCCTAAGCATGTGATTAAGAAACCCAGTATAACAAATTTTGCTCCATATTTTTTAAGTACTGCTCCCATATCCTTTGCTGCTAATAACCCAACTGCTGCAACAAACAGGATTAAGAATAAAAAGAAAAAGTTTTTATCTATAACACCAGATTTTATAAGCTTTGACGCCGCTTTAAATCCAGCATCTTCTTCTCCAAAGCCTTTAGCATATTTAAGTACCCACCAACCAATTAATAATCCTGAAAATAAAGTTCCCGATACACCAAAATTAAATTTCCCAAATTTTATTTTTCCAAACAACATTCCCGTAAACACCGCTACAAATATCAGTACAAATGGATTTGTGATCCAAGCAACTACATCAAATTTCATTACATTCCCCCGCTTTCTTATTTTTGTTAAAATTTAATTATGATTCCATTTTTGTTACATTGTTTCGTTTGTTAAATAACTAACATTTTACTTTCTTTTTAGATCATTTTTTACTTCTTTTTTAAGATTCTAATTTCTTATATTGCATTTTTTTTCACTCAATTAGAATTTTTCCTTATAAAAATACATTTCATTTTCTTTTAACCGGTTATTTATATGATTGCTTTAATGATTTTGTTAGGAATTCCCTTTTAATAAATTAGCATAATTAATTTTTATGTTAATTTATTAACTATGTACGATAAAAAAAATATTTTCTCTAATCAAGTGTTTGATTGCATACTTGTGTATCAGTATTTTGTTAATATTTTAACATGTTTTCTTGTTCTGTTCAATCTTTTTTTTACTTTTTATCATTTTATTTCTTATCCTCTCTCAGGAGTCTTCCTATCCCTATAATTTTCAATATATAAATAAAAAGAACCATATGCTGGCTCTTCTAAAAATGTTCTCCATTTTCATAGTATAATTCTTTTTATAAAGGTTTGAAGATTACACATATATCTGTCTTAATTTCTTTAATAACTACTCCTCTACTTCCTCTTATTTTTCTTTTCTATAAAATAATATATTCCTATGCCTATACAGCTAAGCACTAAGATGGCTATAGCAGCTGTGTGAAATTTTTCTACCCAAGCCTGCCACCTTTCACCTACAAAAACTCCGAGAGTAACAAATGAAGTAACCCAAAGTAATCCTCCTATATTGGCATAAAAAGCAAACCTCATATAGGGTCTCTTCGTAATCCCTGCATAATAAGCATTCAGCTGACGAACCCCTGGAATAAAATAACCTATAATAATAGCATATTTCCCATATTGATCAAACCATTTTTCAGTCTTATAAAAAGATTTTTCATTTATATGTAGATATTTCCCATATTTTTTTAGGAAAGGCCATCCAAAGCAATATCCTATGGTATAGCTGACAGATACCCCTATAATACTTCCTATAAAAGCAATGCCCACCACCCAGAAAAAATTCATTTTTCCTTGGGTAACTAAAAAACCTGCAAAGGTTAATAATACCTCATCAGGTATAGGAAGTCCTATTATTCCAAATACTAAAGCTAAAAATATACCTATATATCCATAAATAGAAATCAAACACAATATTTTTTCTTGGAGCAACTTCATTCCTCCTTATTTTTCTTTGCTAAAAATGGTCACTATTACAAGGTAGCAAATCTTATCAAAAAATGTCAATACTCTCTACAAAAAAAAATCTTTTCCGTCATCTATTTTATTATAATCCAAAGTTCCCTTCAAGCTCAATAGTTTCTATTTTTTTCAGACTAATTATTTTCTTTTACTAGTCCAGCATCTACTACATAAGGTATCTATATCCTGAATATTTTTAAATAATAAAGAAACCCCAAGGAGATTACGATCTCTTTGGGATTTTCTTTATTTTACATGATATGCTTGCTTATCTACCTTCATAAAAGCTTTTTTCACTTGTATTCCTATAGGTAATGCAATAAGTAATCCTATCCCTGTAGTAAGCAATGATCCTGGTATTTTGGCAATAGGTGCTATGAAATTCCCACTAAAGTATACATTCGTTAGATAATACCCTACTAATGAAATCATTCCTCCTACTACATATCCTAAAAAATTGATCTTCATATTGATCCCCTTGTAGTCTTTACTTTGAACAATTTTCGCTACTACATATGCCATTAACCCCTTAATGATTAAAGTAAATGGTGCATAAGTCGTATACCCTGCAAAAATATCAAACAAAAACATACCTCCACCGGCTGCTATAGCTGCATCCGTTGGATTTAAAATAAGTGCCGTTATAAAAAGAGTCGTTGTTCCTAGATGCATCATACTAGGCCCTATTGGAATATGTATATAAGTAGCTACCATATTCACAGCTATAAACAATCCTAAAAGGATCATTCTTCTTGTTGTCCAAGCATTATTTTTCATTCTACTCTCTCCCTTCATCCTTCATATCCAATTTTTTTTTAATATCACATGATCACTACGATCATATTATTGCATAATAATTGTATCGTGTCAACAACACAATTTAAAATTGTAGTGCTATCACCCTGAAAAATAATATGAGATGTAAAAAGCCATGAACTTTAGGCTATTTTCCTCTAAGTTCATGGCTCTTTGTATATATCTATAATATTTCCTTTAACTTTTCTAAAGATTTTACTGCATTTTCTCTTGGCCTTACTTCAATGATATAATATACATCTAACCCTTTCATCTTTTCTATATGATAGTTAAAATCTACATTTCCACTCCCTATAATCTGATGATCACTTTTCCCATTATAATCGTGTAAATGGCAAGTCTTTATATATTTTATGTTCTTCAAGAAAAAATCTACTTCATTATATTGATTCGTATAGCTATGTCCTATATCCCACGTCAAATATAAATTTTCTTGACCTAAAAGTTCTCCTAATGTCTCTTGTACGATTTTTTGTGGGAATCTTCCTGAATTTTCAATACATAAGTAAATCTTATCTTGGGCATAATCACTTAATTCTATTAAACTCTCTTTAAGTACCTTTTTATATTCTTCATAATAAAATTCATCTAAATAAGATTTGCGATCTGTAAGGGTAAAGCATACTGCACTTCCTATGTGCATAGTCATTCTACTAGCCCCTATATCATAGCCAAAGTCAATCACTTCTTTAAATCTATCTATTGTAGCTTTTCTAATTCCTTCTTGCAGCTGTAAGAGGGTAATATCCTCTGGAGCATGTAAAGTAATCGCTATATGGTTTTCTTCTTTATATCTTTTAATTTCTTCTCTTTCTTCCTTTGTAAATCTTTCAGGAAAAAAAATAGGCATATTTACATTAAGTTCAACACAATCAAAGCCATTCTCTTTTGTATATTTTAGCGTATCAAATATGTCTATTTCTCCACTAGATGCTGCATATCCTATTTTCATATGCTAACCTCCTAACAAAATACTTTTACGTATCTTTCTTATTTATTCTCTATCTTACCATATAAACAATATTTTAACTAAACTATTTTAATGATATCTAAATCTATTTTTGTAATAATACCCCTTGCTGCTTCAAGTATGAGAGCAGATTTTTCTTATGTTGCAGCAAGCTGTTCTCTAACTTCATCTATAATACTTATATCTGCCTACAAGATCATTCCCAAAATTGGATAATCAATTGAATCAATCTATCTGGGTAATTTTTTTTGTATGTTTATAGTATATTTGGTAAACTATTATCATATGAACCAATTAGCAACAAAATAATTATTTATGATCTTACATTTACAAACTCAGGAGGTTATCATCATGCTAGTAGAAATTATGAAAAAATATAGAGATCCAAACAAATATGATTTAAGCTGCTCAGAAACTATAGTTTATGCAGCTAATGAAGCTTATGATTTAAAACTAGATGAGAAAGTATTTAGAGCTATGGCACCCTTTAGTGGAGGCATGTGGATAGAAGAGGTATGTGGTGCAATCAGTGGTGCTTTAGCTGTTCTAGGTATATTATTTACAAATAATGTAGCCCATGAAAGTGATTATTTGAAAAAGCTGACTTTAGAATTCTTTGAAAAATTCCATAAAAAACTAGGATCTATTAACTGTACTCAATTAAAGGACATGCATCGAACAGAAGACGCAGGATGTAATAAAGTAATCTATGTAGCTGGAGAAATCTTAGATGAAATCATTATTAGAGAATGGAAGATAAAAAAAGATAAAAAGCTTCATATATAAAATTCAGGTGGTACATAGCACCACCTGAATCAAAGATTATTATTGTTTACTATTTATATGGGCTTCAATTTTTTGAATAATTTGATCTGATTTTTTTACTATTTCACTTACACCCAGTCTTACAATAGTTTTCCCTTCAAATCTTTCTGTTTCTTTTAACCCAATATCCTTTGTTAATATAACTACATCCGCATCCTTAATATCTTCCATAGATAACTTGTTTTCAATACCAATAGATCCTTGTGTTTCAACCTTTATTTCTATCCCTCTTGCTTTTGCTGATCTTTCTAAAGCTTCAGCTGACATATATGTGTGTGCCACTCCTGACGGACAAGCTGTTACTGCTACAATTTTCATATATTATACCTCCCTTTAATTTGAAACTTATTTGATAAAAGTTTTACTCAAATTCTAATTCTAATTCATCACCTATACTATCTGCTTCTGAATGATTTTCAACCTTCTCTTGTACAGGCTTCTTTAAAAGATTTACTAAAAGTGCAGTTACTGCAGAACCAATGATGATAGAAATAATGTATTGTATTTTCCCTGTCACCGCTGGCAGTACAATAAGTCCTCCCCAAGCTACCATATTCTCTGCTCCTAATAAGGCTGCTGATGCACAACCAGCTGCTGCACCAATCATCAAGGATGGAATAACTCTTAGTGGATCTGCTGCTGCAAAAGGAATTGCACCCTCTGTAATCCCAACTAATCCCATTAAAATAGATGCTCTACCTGCTTCCTTCTCTGATTCTGTATATTTTTTTGGTGCCAAAAATGTTGCAATTCCCATTCCTATTGGTGGTGCACAAACACCTACAGCATTAATAGCAGCTATTTTATAAAGCCCTTCTGAAACTGCCATAATCGTAAATGCATAAGCAACCTTATTTACAGGACCACCCATATCGAATGCATTCATCAGACCCATGATAATAGCTAATATAACAATACTACCACTTTGCATACCTTGTAACCATGCTGTTAATGTTTTAGTTATTGTAGCAATCGGTGCTCCAATAACCCATTGCATTAAACCAGCTGTTATAAATGTCCCTATGATAGGAATAACAAAGATAGGCATAACAGATCTAAAAACTGCAGGAACTTTTATCTTTTTTAAGTAATAAACGATAATACCACCTAATAAACCTGCTATAACGGCTCCAAAAAATCCTGCACCCATTTCATTACCAACATAGGCTGCGATTGCTGCTGGTGCAATTGCTGGTCTTTCTGCAATTGAGAATGCGATAAAACCTGCTAATATTGGAATCATTAATTGGAAGCCTCTAACACCAATAAAAAACAACTCATGTAGCCATGTTCCTTCTTCTGGCACTGCACCTTGTCCATAAAGTACAACAGATAATGCAAGTAGAATACCACCAGCAACTACAAAAGGTATCATATATGAAACCCCTGTCATCAAATGCTGTCTAGTATTTTTTAATATTGCTTTTAAATCGTTCATTTTTTTAACCTCCTCATAAAGTTTAATAAAAAAACGTTTTCGTTTGTTTTCAAGAAATATATTTATTCACTTAAAATATTTAACATCTCATCAACACTATTAGCTATTTCAATTTTTTCTCTAAACTCTTCACGCATAATCTTTCTTGATAATTGGGCTAAGATTTTTAAATGTTGATCTCCTGCCTCCTGATCAGAAACACCTATCAAGAAAATATATTTTGCTTTTTCTTCATCACTCCACTGCACTTCTTCTTTTAATCTTGCAAAAGCTACTGAAGCATTTTTTACTGCATCACATTTACCATGGGGTATTGCAAAGCTAAATCCTAGACTTGTTGGACAAGTTTCTTCCCTTTCATTTACCTTTCTAATATAAACCTCATAATCATTCAATCTCTCTTGCTCATCTATCATTTTTGCAAGTTTTTCTATTACTTCATTTTTATTGGTTGCTTCTAAATCTAATGCTATCATTTCTCTTGTAATTAAATTATTCATACTAATTTCCTCCATTTAAGAATATATTAATAATTTCTGATTTATTATCTGATGTCATCATTTCATATATGAAATTTTTATCATTTAATATGGAATAAAATTTTTTATAAAATGCTTTTGTAGTGTTTAAATCTTTCTGGTTAAAGGCTAACAGAATGATTAACCTTACCTTTTGACCATCCCAAGTAATAGGCTTTTTCAATTTAACAATACAAATTTTAGATTTGTTTACAAATTCCTGCTTCGAATGAGGAATGGCAATTCCTTTTCCTATTATGGTGGATCCAATTTTTTCTCTCTCTAAAACATTTTCACAAAAGCCTTTTTTCACATAGCCTCTTTCTTCCATAATTCTTCCATAATGATTCACAATCTCTATGAAATCGTTTTTTTGATCATCAATAAAACATAACTCCTCATCAATGATTTTTTTAATACTTGCATTTTTAAAATCATCCTGAATATCTTCTTTATTACTTTTCCCTTCTAATTTTCCAAGAACGCTTTTTATCTTTAGGACATCTGTTGCATCAAGAATAGTGCTTACATAAACAACCTTATTACTATCAATAATTCCTGGTATGGTCGAAATGATCAAATCTGATTTTTCAATAATTTCATCATTTAGTGAACTTAAGGGAATTATTGATACAACCTCAATTTTATGAAATCTTTCTTGTAATCTTGTACTAATTAATTGAGAGGTGCCTACCCCACTAGAACATACAATAATCGTTTTTACTTTTTGGTTCAATCTTCCAACTCCTACAGCAAGATGCATTGCAATATATCCTACTTCATCTTCATTGATAGACACGCCTAACTTTTTTTCAAATATACTGCTACATGCCCATGCAGCACCAAAAATACTTGTATACTCATTCTTTATAGTCTGAAGTATGGGATTTCTTAATTTTAATCCATACTTTAATCTAACTACCGTAGGTCTTAAGTGTAATACTAAGGCAATAAGAAGTTGTTGATCATGGGATAAATCTATATTTAAAACGTCTCCTGCAAGGCTGATAATTTCTTTTGCAATATGAATATATTCACGATTTTGAACATCTAATACCATATCACAATTGTTAGTATCAATATCTTCTTGTATTTTAGCTCCTAACATATGAAGGGAAATATAACCTATTTCATCTTCTGAAAAAAACAAATGAAATGCTTCACTTAATCTTTTAACAACCCATGTAGCCACTTCAAATTCATATTTATCCTTTAAGCTTTCAAAATGCTTTTTTATCATTTTTATTTCTTTTTCATTCTTAATTCTTTCTATTGCAATAGCTATATGTATAATTAAATTAATAAAAGCTTGATCTGTAAAATAATATCCTAGTTTTTTTTCAGCCTGCTGAATAATTTCTTGTATCTTAAATAAATCAACAAAAGGAAATAGTTCCTTGACTTTTTTATAATTAATAAAATCAATTCGATAATCTAATTGATCTAGCTCTTGTTCTACCTCAATCTCTTCATTTCCATTGATTTCTAAAAACAAATCCATCATTGCACGTCTATAATTTTTTTCATTCCCTTCAACCCAAAGCCCTTGATTTTGTTTTCTTTTTAGTTGTAATCCTCTTTTTTCTAGCCAGCTTTGAATATATACTAAATCATTAATGATGGTAGTTTTACTGCAATATAAATCTTCGGCAAAGAGCTGTAATGTATAGCTATATTTATTTTTTAATAAAGTTTTTAATATATAACTACGTCTATGTTCAGGTGAATATTTTTCTTCTTCATTACTGCTAATATGTATGCCCATATTCAGTAATTTTCTTTCCTCTTCAGTAACATCTAAATAAACACCTACATTTGGCTTTATGATCAACTTTATTTCTTTTTCATCTAGCTCACTTTGTAAAATTTTCAAATAATTCCTAACTGTTTTGCCTGACATGGAAATTTCTTTTGCTAGCATAGATACAGTTATAGGCTTTTTATTTTTAATTAAAACTAAGAAAATTTGTTTCTTTACATTTTCTTTGCCTTTAATTTTAATCACTCCCAATATTGGTTTACAAACGCGTTTTTATTGTTTATTATTGTTTTTTCTCATTCTATCTTATCATTTTTTCCGACTATTTTCCATGTTACAATATTCACTTTTATTTCCACATTAATGCGGAAAAATCCCATTATTTATTTCGAATAGTATATAAATTCAAACAATAAGACTAACCTTTTTAAGATTAGTCTTATCAAAACTTACTAAAATCTCACTTTCTAACTTCCCTTAGAATCTCTTGTTCAACCTTTTCTATATCAGGGATATAAGACTTTAATAATTTCATTTTACCTTCTATTCTATACGCTCCAAGACTCGCGGGTATAAATATACTATCTCCTTTTTTGATATGCTCAACACCACTTTCATAAGCAATTTTTCCCCGTCCCTCAACGCATGTGAAAATATAAAATCTTTCTGCATCACTTTTTTCAAAAAAATTGCTATTTACTTCATATAATTCTAATGAAAAGTCCTTCCCTAAACATAAATAGGTTTTAGAAAAATCATCTTTTTCAACCTTCAATCCTGTACTTTTCTCTCCTTTTAAATTAAAATCAATAGCCTCTAATGCCTTTTCAATATGAAGCTCTCTTCCTCTATTGTAATCATAAACTCTATAAGTAGTATCACTATTTTGTTGAATTTCAACAATAATTGCTCCTTCACATATTGTATGGATTAATCCACTTTTAATAAAATAGGTTTCACCCTTTTTAATAGGTACTTTATTCATACAATCTTCCAAATTACCATCCTCGATAGCTTTTCTTAGTTTTTCCTGTGTACACTTCTTCTTTAGACCAACAATCAAATTAGCATCTTCGAAGGCATCCATCACATACCAAACTTCATTTTTTCCCATTTCATTCTCTACTCGTTTTGCATATTCATCATTTGGATGCACTTGAACAGATAGTTTTCCTCTTGTATTTAAAATTTTAATTAAAATTTGGAATCGATTTTTAGAAATTTTTTTCCCTATTAACCCCTCACCTTTTTGCTTTATTAAATCATCTAACCTCGTATCTTTAAATTCTCCATTTGAAATAATACTCATACCATGAGGATGACACGCTACATCCCAGCTTTCTCCAATATTTCCATCTGGTAGATTGTCTCTAAATCGTGCTAAATCTCTTCCTCCCCATACCTTTTCATAATATATATTTTTAAATTTCAAAGGATACATTTCTAGTCCCCCTGACAATAACTTTTATTCTATATGTTTTTTAGATCTGAATGATCCTAAATAATATCTACACTTATTTCTTTTAATGCATTACATATTTTTTCATCTGGCTTTTTATCTACAATAATTGCATCTATATCATAAAGGTCTGCAAATTTGTAAATCCCATCTAAATAAAATTTTCTATTTTCCATTACTAAATACACTTTTTTACCAGCATTCATAATAGCTTTCTTTGTATTGCCATCTTCTACATCAAAAGTTGTAATACTCTTATCAAACATATTTACACCACAGCTACCTATAAAAGCTTTATTTACTTTATATTTAGTTATACTCTCTATAGCTGTAGAACCTATAAACCCATCTAGTTCTTTATGAAATATTCCTCCAATGCCTATTACTTCTACATGTTCGCAATTTGAAAAGGCTACAATAACATCGATCATATTCGTTATAACTGTAAGCTTTTTATCCCCCTTTGCAATTTGTTCAGCAATGAATATATTTGTTGACGAAATATCCAAAAACACGGTTTCTCTAGGCTGAATCATTTCAAACGCCTTTTCTGCAATTCTTTTCTTTGCCTCTAAATTAATATTTTTTCTGTTTAAAATATTATTTTTAAGGGCAGGCTCTCTATTAAACACTGCTCCTCCATAGGTCCTTTTCAGCATTCCTTGTTTTTCTAAATTTTTTAAATCCTTTCTTATACAATCCTCAGTCACATCAAATTCTTGACTTAATTCCTTTACAACAATTTTTCCTCTTCTATTTAACATTTCTATAATTTTTTCTTTTCTTTCTTCTGCAAACAAAATGGTTCCACCTCATTCTAGTAAGATATTTTATATAGACTATATCATAAAACATTAGCTATAATAAGAATGTTCCCTATTTTAATATAAATTTCTCTATTACATGAGCAACACCATTTTCCTCATTGGTATAAGTAACATAATCAGCTATTTTTTTAATTTCTGGAAAGGCATTTCCCATGGCAACACCAAGTCCTGCATATTCAATCATATGTCTATCATTGCCAGAATCCCCTATACAAATAATTTCTTCAGGTTTTATTTTCAATTCACGAGCAATCCTTTCTACCCCAGTTCTTTTATTGGCATTTTTATTCAATATCTCTACATTATAGGGCGTTACTTTTGCAACTGTAAATTTTTTCAAAAGATCTGAAGGTAATTTTGAAACATCCTTAAATAAATCTTTATCATAATCTTCCTTTAATGCAATACTTCTATCCTCTATATCAATGCTTGGGAAAAATGATTTGATCTCTTCTGCTACACTTAAATCTTCATTGATTAACATAATTTTAGTTATTAAGGTTTCTTCATCTAGTGAATGATAATCTACAATTTTCAAAGGCAAATCATTTGCAACCGCATCAAATCTACTAAAATAATTATCATAATGGACTAAAATTCCATCCTCAGCATACATGTTTAAAGTTATATTTAGTTCATTAGCTAAATCAAATACATACTTGAATTCTTCTTGTTTTAGAGGGGTAACCCCTATGATCTCATCTGTATTATTTAATACAAGGGCTCCACTACATACAACAGAATAATTTTCCTTATTTATTAAGTCTAACGCTTCTAGATATTTTCCAATTCCTTTTTTTGTACGCCCTGTAGCTATTACAATTTTAATCCCCATTTGTTGGGCCTTTTTCACAGCAATAATATTTTCTTCTGAAATCCTTTGATGCTCATCTAAAAGCGTTCCATCCATATCTAATACCAATAATTTATACACCTAAAATCCCCCTATTTAGATAAATGTTCTTTCAAAATCTCTACAATTAAGTTATGATCTATTATTTGTCTTGAACCAGATACAGAAATAGCACCTACAACGCCTACATTTTTAATGATTAATGGGAATGCTCCTCCGAAAGGTGCATATTCTTTAGAAGAAATATGATATTTTTCCTCTATTGTCTTCCCTTCCATTTTTAATTGAGTCCCAATATACAAGGAACTCGTATGAAACCTATTGACCACATTATTCTTTCTAATAATCCATTGATCATTATCTGGTGAAGTTCCTTCTGCTGAAAAGTGAAATAATTGATGTCCATTTCTTGTGATATCAATAATAATAGGTATATTTCTACTTTTTGCTTTCTCAATCAGCTTCATGCCTATTTCTAAAGCTGTTTCACTAGTAAATTCAGTAAACTGTAATGTTTCTTCTTGCTTTTTTAATTCCTTTAACCGCTTCTCATAATCAGTCATACTAGAACTCCTCTCTATTTCTTATCATAAAATTTGAAAAATATTAAATTTTCCTATTGAATTTTTATTATTTTAATTATACAATAATACAAAACAATAAACAATAATAACAAACAATTCTCGAAAGCATTTTTAGTTTCATTTTATAAAAAGGAGGTATAGATCAATGGATTATGAAAAAATTCAATCATTAAAAAATCAACTTTTTGAAAACAAGAGAGAAGTTTCTATAGAAAGAGCAATACTTTATACACAAAGCTACAAAACTACAGAAAATGAACCCAGCATTATTAGAAGAGCCAAAGCTACTGCTCATATACTCCATCATGTAAATATTTCTATAAGAGAGGGCGAACTTATAGCTGGTAATCGTACAATCAAGCCTAGAAGTGGTATTATCTCTCCTGAAATGGATCCTTATTGGATTTATGATGAACTTGATATCTTCGAAAAAAGACCTCAAGACTCTTTTTATATATCAGAAGAAGATAAAAAAACATATAAAGAAGTTTTATATCCTTATTGGAAAGGAAAATCTTTAAAGGATTTTATCAATAACAAGCTAACCCCTGAAGTAAAAGAACCTGTAGCATTAAAAATTGTAAAGCTCAATCAAACAGATAAAGGCCAAGGTCATATTATTGCCGATTTTGAAAAGCTACTAAATTTAGGTCTTCAAAAGATCATTGATCAAACAATCCTTTTACATGAGCAAAGTCCAAATAATCATTTTTATGAAGCATCTTTAATCGTTCTTAAATCTTCTCAAAAACATATTTTAAGATATGCAGATTTAGCAAAAGACTATGCTAAAAAAGAAATAGATGAAAAAAGAAAGGCTGAACTTTTAGAAATTGCTCGTATCTCAAAGAAGATTTCTAAACAAAAGCCTGAATCCTTTTATGAAGCTTGTCAATTATTATGGTATATGTGTGTAATTCTTCAATATGAATCAAATGCTAGCTCATTGTCATTGGGTGGTTTTGATAAATATATGTATCCCTTTTATAAACATGACATTGAAAAGGGTCTGTTCAAAGAAAAACTTAGAGAAATCTTGACCCATTTATGGATTAAAACAAATGATGTGGTTTTAATTAGAAGTAGCAATAGTGCTAAATATTTTGCTGGTTTTCCAACTGGATATACCATCACCCTTGGAGGACTTACAAAAAATGGTCGTTCTGCTGTGAATGATTTATCTTATCTTTGTTTAGACACTTATCAAGATATTCGTCTTCCTCAACCTAACTTAGGTGTAAGAGTAAACGAATTGATTGAGAGACCATTTTTAAATAAAACTTCTGAAACCATAAGACTCGGCACAGGTGTTCCTCAAATATTCAATGATGAAGTCATCGTTCCCGGATTTTTAAATAGAGGTGTAAGCTTAGAACATGCACGTGACTATTCTGTTGTGGGATGTGTTGAACTTTCCATTCCTGGAAAAACTTATGGACTTCATGATATCGCATTATTTAATTTGTTGAAAATAATGGAAATTTCTTTAAAAGAAAATAAAGATCATCCTTCTATTACATTTGACCATATTATTGATCAAATAAAAGAAAAAATAGATTATTATGTAAAACTTATGGTAGATGGTAGTAATATTGTAGATATTGGTCATAAAGAATTTGCCCCTGTTCCATTATTATCTTGTTTCATTGACGGATGTTTAGAAACTGGTAAAGATCTTACTTATGGTGGTGCAAAATATAATTTTTCTGGTGTTCAAGGAATTGGTATAGCAAATTTAAGTGATTCCCTTTATGCCCTTAAAAAAATTGTTTTTGAAGAAAAAAGAATTTCTTTTGCTAAACTCATAGAAGCATTAGAAAACAACTTTGAATGTGAAGAATATGAAAAATTAAAAGTACGACTCATTAACAAGTACGATAAATACGGAAATGATAATGATGAAGTAGATTATATCAGTTCAGATATTCTGAGATATTATGCAAAAACTGTTGAAAAATACCAAACACCACGAGGTGGAAGCTTTATTCCTGGCTCTTATACAGTCTCAGCTCATATTCCTCTTGGTGAAGCTGTAGGTGCAACACCTGATGGCAGAAAAAATGGAGAACAGCTTGCAGATGGAGGCCTATCCCCTATGGTTGGTAGAGATGCACTAGGTCCTACTGCTGTACTTAAAAGTGTAAGCAAGCTAGATAACTACTTAACAACCAACGGCAGTTTATTAAATGTAAAATTCAGTCCAAAAACGCTTGAAGGGACAGAAGGTATTCATAAGCTTTCTAATTTCCTTCTTGCTTTTATGAAGCTTAAGCTTCAACATGTTCAATTCAATGTAATCTCTGTTGATACACTAAAAAAAGCACAAGCATCTCCAAATGAATATAAAGGCTTAGTAGTAAGAGTAGCAGGATATAGTGCTTTCTTTACAGAGTTAAGTAAAGAGATTCAAAATGATATCATACGAAGAACTGAGCATAATTTATAGGAAGAAGTGATCATATGAAAGGCTTGATTGTTAATATTCAGCGATATTCTCTTCGAGATGGCGATGGTATTCGAACAATAGTATTTTTCAAAGGATGCCCCCTAAGATGTCCTTGGTGTAGCAATCCTGAATCTTTAAGCTTTGAAATTCAAAAAGTAAAAATAACTTCAAAATGTATCCAGTGTCGTCAATGTAGCTTTGATGTCGATGAATGTCCATCAGGGGCTATTACTGAATTTGGTCAATATATGACAGTAGATGAAATTGTTCAGGAAGTCATAAAGGATAATATCTTTTATCATACTTCCAATGGTGGCGTTACCCTTTCTGGTGGAGAAGTTTTATCCCAAGCTCCTTTTGCAAAGGAACTTCTCAAAGAATTAAAAAGCTTAGGTATAAACACTGCTATAGAAACCGGTGGACAAGGGCAAACAAAACACCTTATTGAATTAGCCCATTATTTAGATTTAATTTTATTTGACCTTAAAATAATGGATGAAAATAAAGGAAAAGAAATATTAGGAGCAGATATAAACCTTATAAAAAATAACCTTCGCTCCTTAGTTCAATTAGGAAAAAGAGTCATCCCTAGGGTTCCCTTAATACCTGGTTACACCTTAGATGATGAGAATATAAGAGCAATCATTAAATTTGTGAAAAGCTTAAATTTAAAAGAAATACACATTTTACCATTCCATCAATATGGAAGCAATAAATATGTATTTTTGAATAAATCGTATCCGCTGAAAGATCTTCCTGTTCCTTCTGATGAATTGATCGAGGAAGTAAAAAATAAAATAGAAAAAGAAGGTCTTCATGTAACAATTGGTGGTTAAAATTTAAAATGAGGTGATCAAATGAAGAAGATTTTATTAACTGGTGGAAATGGATTCTTCTGTACTAGATTTACAAAGAAATACCAAAATGATTATGAAATTCTCTCTACAGATGTACCAGAATTAGATATTACTGATGAAAAAAAGGTAATGGAAACTTTTAAAGCCTTTAACCCTGACTATGTTATTCATGCTGCTGCCATTGCAAGCACTGACTTTTGTAATAACAATCCAGAAATTGCTCATAAAGTAAATGTAACAGGTGCTTTAAATGTAGCAAAAGCATGTAAAGAAGTAAATGCAAAAATGGTATTCATCAGTACAGAACAAGTTTTTAATGATAATATTGAGTCAGGTCCTTATACAGAAGATATGATTCCTACCCCTAAAACCATGTATGGAAGAAATAAGCTTAAAGCTGAAAAGTTGTTAAGAGAAACCTTAGATGAACTTTGGATATTAAGATTTACTTGGTTATTTGGTCTTCCTGAAAGAAATTGTGGCATCAACCCAAACATACTATGGAATACTTTATTGATTGCTCTAGAAGGTAAAAAAACAAAAGTTACCTGCAATGAATATAGAGGACTAACTTATGTTCATGAACTCATAGATCAATTCACAAAAATATTTGCTATTCCATACGGAACTTATCACACAGGTAGTCACAATCCGTTAAGCCGTTATGAGATCACTTGCTTCATATTAAAAAAGCTTGGTATTGAAGAAAGAATTGATGCACTTATTGAAAAAGATACAGAAAAATATAAAGAACATCCAAGAGATGTACGTTTATGTACTGATCAACTCAGAAAATATGGAATTGTATTCTCAGATACAAAGGATGCAATCAAAAAATGTATTGAAGAATTTAAATTTAAATTATAAAATGAAGGAGATGTTTTTATGCTTTATTTATTAGATACTGCAAATTTAGAAGCAATTAAGAAGGCTTACAACTTCTATCCTATGGATGGAGTTACAACAAATCCAACAATTATTTCAAAAGAAAAAAGAGATTTCTTAGAAATCTTAAAAAATATTAGAGAAATTATCGGAGTAGAATCTATGCTTCATGTACAAGCAGTGAGTACAAATGCTGAAAAAATGGTTGAAGAAGCCCTTTATCTAAATAAAGTGATCGGTGGAAACTTATATATTAAAATCCCTGTCACTAAAGAAGGGATCAAAGCCATGAAAATCCTTCAATCAAAAGGGATAAAAATTACAGCTACAGCAATTTTTACAGCTCAGCAAGCTCTTATGGCAGCAATGGCTGGAGCTGAATTTGTTGCTCCATATGTGAATAGAATAGACAATATCAGCGGCAATGGCGTTGGTGTTGTAGATGAAATCGTTCAATTATTTGAATTATATGGTTTAGATGCTAAAGTTTTAGCCGCTTCATTTAAAAATGTTCAACAAGTACATTGTGTATCCCTTACAGGAGCTCAGTCAGTTACTGTAAATCCTGAGATTATGGATAAAATCCTTGAGCACCCCTTAACGGATTGGAGTGTTGATCAATTTATTACAGATTGGGAAAGTGTATACGGCGTAGAAAAAACTACTTTAGATGTAAAATAATAAAAGTCATAGGAGGCCAAATAAAATGGAAAAAACATTAAAAATATTAAACGAAACAGGATTACATGCTAGACCAGCTGGAATATTTGTAAAAACTGCAACTCAATTTAAATCTGATATCAACATCATTTTTAACGAATCATCCTTCAATGCAAAATCAATTATGAATATTCTTAGTTTAGGACTTACAAAAGATGCTGAAATTACTATTTCTGCAAGTGGTCCAGATGAAGAAGAGGCTATAGCAGCTTTAGTTTCATTAATCGAATCAAAGTTTGGAGAAGAGTAGGAAGAAGTGAAAAAATTTGCAAACACTGTTCTAAATATCAATATATTGATGAGTAAATAGGCTGCTCTTAGCAGCCTATTTTTAAAATCAGAATTTCATCTTTCTTTTTTATGGAATTGGTTCTATCCCTTTGAAATTTCTTTTTGCTCCTCTATTCTCTCTGCTAACTCATTTAGATAGGTCCATCTCTCCATTTTTTCATCTAATTCCTTTTCTAAGCTTTCCTTTTCACTTACTAGCTTTTGAAGGAGTTCAAAGTCACTTCCTGATTGATTGATTTTTTCACTAACCGCTTCAATCTTTTCTTCTATATTTTCAATGATTCCATCAATCTGATCATATTCTCTTTGCTCTTTAAAGGTAAACTTAAGTTTTTTAGGTTTATTTATAGCTTGTTCCTTCTTTTTTTCTGTATTCTTAGTAGCTTTTTCATGATTCAAAGAATGGTCTTTTGCTTCTACTGCTGCTTCATATTCTGAATAATTTCCTGTATATTCCTTGATGCTCCCCTTTCCTTCAAAGGCAAAAATTTTATCTGTCACCTTATCTAAAAAATAACGATCATGGGAAACAACAATGACAGCACCATGAAATTCTTCAAGATAATCTTCAAGAATAGTCAAAGTCTTGATATCTAAATCATTTGTAGGCTCATCTAAAAAAATCACATTGGGAGCACTCATTAAAACCTTTAATAAATAAAGTCTCCTCTTTTCTCCACCAGATAGCTTTGCAATAGGCGTCCACTGCACATGAGGAGGAAATAAAAATCTTTCTAGCATTTGAGATGCAGTGATTTTCATGCCTTCTCCATTTGTAATATATTCTGCTTCATTTTTAATATAATCAATCACTCTTAAAGCTTGATCCATTTCATCACTTTCTTGAGAAAAGTATCCGATTTTTACTGTCTCTCCTCTTTCAATGCTTCCACCATCTGGTTCAATTTTTTCTGCCATAATATTTAATAAAGTGGATTTTCCCATTCCATTAGGTCCTACAATTCCTACCCGATCATTTCTTAATACAATATAAGTAAAATCATCAATACACTTTTTTTCTCCATAGCTTTTAGATATATGGTTGAGTTCAATAACCTTCTTTCCTAAACGCCTTTTCCCTACAGATATCTCCATTTTTTCTTCATTTATATCTATTTTTCCTTCTTCAATCTTTTCAAATCTCTGAATTCTAGCCTTTTGCTTTGTAGTTCTAGCTTTCACACCGCTTTTAATCCAAGCCAATTCTTTCCGATAAAGATTTTGTCTTTTCTTCTCTGCTGATAATCTTTGTTCTTCCCTTTCTGACTTTGCCTGTAGGAAAGTACTATAGTTTCCTGTATATTGATAAAGGTTACCCCCATCTATTTCTAAAATACGATTTGTCACTCGATCTAAAAAATACCGATCATGGGTAATCATCAGTAATGCACCTTTTCTTTTATTCAAATACTCTTCTAACCATTTTATAGTTTCATTATCAATATGATTAGTTGGCTCATCTAAAACCAATAGCTCACAAGGACTAATAAGTGCACTAGCTAATGCAATTCTTTTTCTTTGTCCTCCTGAAAGGTTTCCTACCTTCACATCAAAATCATAAATACCTAGCTTTGTTAATACGTTTTTTGCTTCACTCTCTAATTGCCACGCTCCTAAAGCATCCATATCTTGATTTAACTTCATAAATTTATTTTGCAATGCATCATCATTTGGAGAATATTTTAATTTTTCCAATAGCTTTTCATAATCTCTTAATAATGTCATAATAGGAGAATTTCCTTTAAACACTTGTTGAAGCACCGTTGCATCAGGATCAAAATAAGGATTTTGTGATAAATACTCAATACGAACATGATTTCCTTTAATGACCCTACCCGTATCAGTAGTTTCTGCACCTACAATCATCTTTAAAAAAGTAGATTTTCCTGTTCCATTTACCCCTATTAATCCTATTTTTTCTCCTTCGTTGATGCCAAAGGATACATCATCAAATAATATCTTATCCCCATAGCTTTTAGAAATATTTTCAACAGATAATAAATTCATAAACTTACCTTCCTTTTAATCAGTTTCTTCACTTATTATATATCATATTTGAAGATTATCCAAAAGATCTATCAATAATTATCCATCAAAAGCATCCATTTCATTCCTAAACTTTCACAAAAAAAGAGTTCTCTCCATCTAGAAATAAATTCCTATTGTGAGACAACTCTATATACACCCTCTTTTTACAACCCAAATTTTCTTATTTTCTTATATCTCTCATTTAATAATGTATCATGATCTAATTCTAATAAATTACATATTTCTTTTAATGCATAATCCTTTATTCCCTCCACAACAAAATCAATATCTTTATGAACACCGCCTAATGGCTCTTCTATGATTTTGTCAATTACGTTCAATGAAAGTAAATCATCAGCAGTTAATTTCATAATGTCTGCTGCCTTTTGAGCTAAAGTCGCATCTTTCCAAAGGATACTTGAAAGTCCTTCTGGAGAAATAACTGAATATATACTATTTTGAAGCATGCAAACCCGATCTCCTACGCCTAAACCTAATGCTCCTCCACTTCCGCCTTCTCCAATGACTACAACGATTATTGGTGTTTTGAGTCTACTCATCTCTAGTAAATTAAATGCGATGGCTTCTCCTTGACCTCTCTCCTCTGCACCTAATCCACAATAAGCACCAGGCGTATCTACAAAAGTAATAATAGGTCTTTTAAATTTTTCAGCTTGCTTCATAAGCCTTAAAGCCTTTCTATATCCTTCTGGATGCGCCATGCCAAAATTCCTTTTAATATTATCCTTTGTATCTTTCCCCTTTTGATGTCCAATCACTGTAACAGGCATGCCTTCAAGAGTTCCAATACCCCCAACGATAGCCGCATCATCTCCATAGAATCGATCTCCATGAAGTTCTATAAAATCAGGAATGATTTTTTCTATATAATCTAATGTAGTAGGTCTTTCCTGCATCCTTGCTAATTTTACTTTCTGCCATGGTGTCAAATTACTATAAGCTTCCTTTTTAATATTTTCTAATTTATTTCTTAAAATATTGATCTCTGTATCTAAAGATACGCCATTTTCTACAGAAAAAATCTCCAGTTCTTTTATTTTATTTTCTAACTCTATAATAGGTTTTTCAAAATCTAAATGGCTATTCATTTTTTTCACCTCTTATTGTGTGAATATTTAATATTTTATATAATACTTCTCTTAAATTTTTCCTATGGACGATTCTATCTACAAAACCTCGCTCCATTAAAAATTCAGACCTTTGAAATCCTTCAGGCAGTTTTTGTCTTATCGTTTGTTCTATTACGCGAGGTCCTGCAAAGCCGATTAATGCTTTCGGCTCTGCTAAGATTATATCTCCAAGCATAGCAAAGCTAGCTGTAACCCCTCCTGTAGTTGGATCTGTTAAAGCTGAAATAAAAAGCAGTCCTTCATCTGCTAATCTACTGAGTGCTGCTGATGTTTTTGCCATCTGCATTAAAGAAAGAATTCCTTCTTGCATTCTTGCGCCACCAGAAGCTGTGAAAATGATTACAGGTAGTCTCTTCTCTATAGCTTTTTCGATAGCCCTAGTGATTTTCTCTCCAACGACACATCCCATACTTCCCATCATAAATTCTGGATTCATGACACAGATCATAAGGGGGATTCCTTTGATTTTTCCTTCTCCCGTGATAATAGCATCTAATTCCTTTGATTTTTCCTTTGCTAAATCTACTTTCTCCTTATATTCTGGAAAAACTAATGGATCATTGGCTTCTAATTCTTTATCATATTCTATGAAGCTATTATCATCTACTAATAAACAGATTCTTTCTCTAGCACTTATCCTAAAGTGATAATCACATTTAGGACAGGTATACATATTCTCTTGAACCTCTTCTTTTAATACCCATTCCTTACAATCTTTACACTGCAC
This sequence comes from Marinisporobacter sp., assembly GCA_025210395.1. GTDB lineage: Bacteria > Bacillota > Clostridia > Peptostreptococcales > Thermotaleaceae > Crassaminicella. The sequence continues at coordinate 9,680 of JAOARV010000023.1, read as the reverse complement.
CCAAAAGGTTTCATCTACTTTTTTATCATGCTTTTCTTCATGATTCGATAGATTTTTTAAAGAAGCTTTTTTATTTTCTTTACTATCATGTATATGGATCGTTCCATACTTCTTCTTTCGAAATAATTCTTTTAGCATTTTATTCACCTTTCTCTATTAAACCTATTTCATCATTTCTTTACCAATAAAGGAAGTATCAATTTCATTTTCAATAAATTTCTCATGACTTAATAGCTCTTTATGAAAATCAATATTTGTATTGATTCCTATAATCGTCATCTCATCAATAGCTCTCTTCATTCTAGCCATTGCTTCATTTCTATCTTTTCCCCATGCAATAAGCTTTCCGATCATAGAATCATATGTAGCTGGAATCTTATAGCCACTATAAATATGACTATCCATACGAATCCCATTTCCTCCAGGGATAAAATAATTCTCAATAATTCCTGGACACGGTGCAAAATTATTATTTGGATCTTCTGCATTGATTCTACATTCTATTGCATGCCCATTGATTTTTATTTCCTCTTGAGTGAATCTTAATTTTTCTCCAGCAGCAATCTTTATTTGTTCCTTTATTAAATCTATTCCTGTAACCATTTCTGTAACAGGATGTTCTACTTGAATCCTCGTATTCATTTCAATAAAGTAAAAGTTATGATGTTTATCTAATAAAAACTCTATGGTTCCTGCACTTACATAATTCACAGCTTTAGCAGCCTTTATAGCCATTTGTCCCATTCTTTTTCTTAAATCATCATCCATCCTAGAAAAAGGAGCTTCCTCTAATACCTTTTGATTTCTTCTTTGCAAAGAGCAATCACGCTCTCCTAAATGAACCATATTACCATGTTCATCTCCTAAGATTTGAAATTCTATATGTCTTGGTTCTTCAATAAACTTTTCTATATACATATCATCATCATTAAAGGCAGCAAAAGCTTCTGATTTTGCCATATTGAATTGATTGATAAAATCTTCTTCTTGGTGTACAATTCTCATACCTCTTCCACCGCCACCACTTGAAGCTTTGACCATAACAGGAAATCCTATTTCTTTTGCAATTTTTAATCCCTCTAGAGCCTCTGTTGTAGCTTCTTCTGAACCAGGAACAACACTCACATTAGCTTCTATCATAGTCTTTCTAGCCTCTGCTTTGTTTCCCATTCTTCTGATATGCTCTTCCTTTGGTCCAATAAGCTTAATTCCCTGTTCTTCACAAATTTTAGCAAACTTTATACTCTCCGATAAAAAACCATAGCCTGGATGAATGGCTTCTGCATGGGTAATGAGTGCTGCACTAATAATATTTTCTATATTTAAATAACTCTTAGAAGATATGGCAGGTCCTATACATACGGCTTCATCAGCCATATGTACATGAATAGAATCTTTGTCTATTTCTGAATAAACAGCCACCGTTTTTACACCTAATTCTTTACATGCTCGAATAATTCTTAGAGCAATTTCTCCTCTATTGGCAATTAATATTTTCTTAAACATACAGCTTACCTCCTAATTTTCATTAAAGGCTGACCATATTCTACAATATCTTCATTCTCTACTAAAATCTCTACTACTTGACCTGACTCTTCACTTTGAATTTCATTCATAATCTTCATGGCTTCTATGATACATATAGGTTGCCCTTTTTCTACAGATGAACCTACCTCAACAAAATCTTGTGCATCAGGACTAGGTGCTGCATAAAAAACTCCTACAATAGGAGATTTCACAATATAAACCTCTTCATCATTGATCACTAAGTTTTCTTGAATAACTTCAACCTCTTTTTCTATTTTATTTTCACTTCTAGTCATTTCATAAGATAAATTATTTTCATTTACTGCTTTTGTCACACTGATTTTTAAATCCTTTTCTTCAATATCTACTCTTTGTATACTTGTTTGATCTATGGTTAGTAATAATTCTTTCAGATCTTTTATATTCATTATGTAAAACCTCCTAATTTTTGGGTTAATCTTAGCACCTAGTACTAATATCTTGTGTTATTATATCATACAAAATATATTCATATCAATTTATTCTTTTTTACCAATTTTCTTTAAGAAAAATTTAGATGTTCCTACAAAAAAAATAAGGACGATTCGTCCTTATTTTTTTTCAACTAAGCTTCCATCTTCTAAATTTTCATACCCTACTACAATAACCTGATCTCCTTTTTCGACACCCTCTAAAATTTCATAAGCAGCATCACTAGAAAAGCCTATTTTTACTTCTTTTTTCACAGCCTTTTTATTTTCCTCTATAAAAACATAATGCTTTTCCTTCTCTTTCATCACAGCTTTTTTAGGTACTCCTAATGCATCTTTATGCTGATCTAATATAATCTTTGCTGTTGCAAACATTCCTGCTTTTAATTTCATCTTTTCATTATTGATCAAAATTTTTACTGGATATGTTTTGGTATCTTTTTCAGGCTCTGGTCCTATGTTTGTTATTTTTCCTTCAATGCTATCCGAAAATACCTCTACCTTTACAACACATTTTTGTCCCTTTTTTATAAAAGGCATATCTTTTTCAGCAATTCCTACTTCCACATATATTTGATCTATATTGACAAGTTTAAAAAGCTGCGTACCAGGAGAAACCATTTGCCCCATCAAAGCCTTCTTACTACTAATAATTCCAGAAATAGGGGCTTTGATATGAGTATCTTCCACATTTTTCTTTGCTAAAGCTACATCATTTTCTTTTATTCCTAATGATTCTTTTTGTTTTTCATATTCCTTTTCTACTGTCTCCAATTCTGATTTTGATTTTACATGGTTTTCATAAAGCGTCTTTGTTCTTTCATAATCATTTGTTAGATGATCGTATTCTATACGAGCCATAGAAAGGTCTTTGCTTTTATTCTCATATGCTAATTGATAAGTTGTATCATCTAATTTACAAAGGGACTGTCCTTTCCCTACATGACTTCCTAAATCTCCAACAATTTCTTGTACTTTTCCATTTACCTCTGCTGTTACAACTGCTTCTTCCCTAGGCTTTAAATTTCCTGGTAACATAATCTTATTCGTAAAATTCATTGTTTGAACAGGCTCCGTTTTTACATATACAGCTTCTTCTTTTTGTAATTCATCCACATTTTTTCCATCTGCTTCTTGTGCCTTCTGATTCCCACAACCTATAAGTAAACAACTACTCATCATGAGGATCCATCCTAATAGGAATAATAATTTCTTCAATCTGTTCTCTCCTCTCTATTTCTTTTATCTTCTTCCCGTTTTTATCCATTCATCTGCATTTTTCTCAATTTTCTACTCTTAAAATATGCTTTCATCCCCTCTACTAAAGAATATAGTATAGGTACGATTACCAATGTCAATAAAGTGGCAAAGCTTAATCCAAATATGATTGCATACCCCATAGGTGCATAAAAATCATTTTTTAATGTAAGGGGTAATATTCCGCCTACAGTAGTTATAGTCGTTGACATAACAGGTATAAATCTCGTCATAGCTGTTTCTTTTATAGCTTGATCCATTTCATATCCATTTTTCCTTAAATAGTTGATATAGTCAACCAATACAATAGCATCATTTACTGCGATTCCTACTAAGGATACCATTCCTATTAATGAGGTTAATCCCAAATAGCTTCCTACTAGGGTAAGCCCTATAAATACACCAATTACCGCAAGAGGTACAGAAAATAATATAACAAAGGGTTGCGATAAAGAATTAAATTGTATTGAAAGAATAAGATATACAAGAATCATGGCAATCAACATATTTTTCCCCATATTGATAAAATAGTCATTTACCTCTTCTTGCTCTCGATCAAACCCTATAGAATAACCTTTTGGCATAGGGTATTCATTCACTTTCTTCATAAACGCTTCTTGTATAGCCATCTTTTGTTCTTGATTTTTTACATTTGCTCCAACCTTTGCATATCTTTTCTCGCTATGATGAAAAATTGCTGAACAGCCTTCTTCCTCTTTTGCAGTAGCTACATAAGAAAATGGTATAGGTTGATTGCTTTTTCCATAGAAATAAATATTATTAAAATCTTCCTTATGAGATAATTTTTCCTTCGTTGTACGGATCATTACATCAATTTCTTCTTGATTGATTTTAAAGGTAGTTGCCTGCAATCCATGTATAGCATTTCTTATGGTCATAGAAATGCTTCTATGATCTAATCCTAATAAAGCTGCCTTTTCTCTGTTGATAATGATCTGCATTTCACTTAAACCATTTTCAAAATTATTTCCAGCATCCATCGTTCCTTCTATATTTTTTAAGGTATCTGTAAAATCATTGGCTATTGTCTTTAAGGTATCAAAGTTCTTTCCATAAATCATGATTTCTATATCCTTATTGCCAAAGTCAATACCACCTTTCATTTGTCCTATAGTGATCTCTGCCCCTGGAATATCTTTTATACGATCTCTACAATCCTCTGCAATTTCCATACTTGTTCTTTCTCTTTTATCATGCTCTAAAAGCTTTACTCGAATCTTTGCTCTTTCAGAACTTGAAATACTTGTGCTAAAGCTTTTCATTTCAGGATACTCAAACAATATTTTTTCAACCTCTGCTGTTATATTAGATGTGGTTTCTAGCTCTGAACCTACTGGTGCTTTAATATTTACATCAAATTCTTCTGCATCCATATCTCCAAATACAGTAATCTTTAATATACCTGATACAGGTAACATAACACTTCCTACCAATAAAGTTACAACGATTCCCAATACGATGCATTTTTTCTTTTTACTAATGATAATGCTATGCAGGATATTTCCATAAGTTCTTATAAAAGGACTGTCTAATGGATTTTTCTTTCCCTTTATGAGCTTATAAATAATAGCCCCTGTAAAAACAATGGTAAAACTCCAAGCAAGTATATTTGTATTAAAAAAACCTTCATGTTTATCTTTAAAAGAAAGCATAGAAAGAATAAATACAGCAAGTATAGAGATTCCTTTCATCCCTATAGCTAAAAACTTCTTTCTTTTTTTATCTTTTTTACCATGTTCCTTTAAAAATACAGAGCTTAATGCTGGTGTTACAGTAGTAGCAATAAAAAAGGATGATCCTAATGCTGCAATTACAGTTATTGGAATCCATTTTAACCAATAACCATAAAGCCCCGGAGTTATTGCCATAGGTAAAAATGCAGCTAAAGTTGTAAGGGTTGCTGATAATATGGCTGGTGCTACTTGATTGGTAGCAGCCTTTGCTGCATCCTTGGCACTTACCCCCTTCATCCTCAATCGATCAATATTTTCCATTACTACAATTCCATTATCCACAAGCATCCCTACAGCTAAGATCATAGAGAAAAGAATCATTGTATTGATAGAAGCCCCCATATTCTTAAGCAATATGGTAGATGCCAAAAGAGCTAGTGGAATAACTACCGAAACAACTAAAGACTCTGATAATCCTATAAATATATATAGAACAATAATAACCAAAAATAAACCTGATTTCGCATTATCAAAAACATCTCCAAGCTGACGATCTATTTCTTCGGCTAAATCCATAGTAATATGGGTTTCCATCTCTTCTGGATAAATACTTCCTTGTCCTTCATTTAATATTCTTCTTACTTCTTCTCCTATGGCTATAGCATCCGATCCTTCTTTTCTCTTTACTACTAAGGTTACTGATTTTTTTACCGTAGGATTTTTCGTTCCTATTCCAACAGACATTCTCGCATCAGACTGTATTTCCTTATAGCCATCTACAACAACCCCTATATCCTTTATATATAAAGGTCCACTACCTGTATAGGAAACGACTACATTTTTCATATCTTCTACAGCTTTAAATTTACGGATAGTTCTAACATTATATTTTTTATGATCTAGGTATACATTTCCTCCTGGTATAGTTGGTATAGTTGTATTACTATCTCTTAGTGCATTTCCTATTTGATCTAGTCTTAAGTTATATGCTGCTAGCTTATGGGGGTCTACCATTACCTTGATCTCTCTTTCTAACCCTCCATATACATCTACATCCGATACTTCCTTATTCTTTTTAATCTCATCCCTTATTCGATCAGCAGAATTTTTAAGCTCTACCAAATCATCTACCCCTGTGAGGTTGAGGATGAGTACATATTTATTTCCTGTTTCTGCCTCACTTATATAAGGTTCATCTGCATCATCTGGAAGGGCTCCTTTTGCTTCTGATACCTTATCCTTTACTTCATTTTTCATCTTTTCCATATCCGCATTTACATCAAAGCTAATATCAATATTTGAATATCCTAATGCAGATGTGGACTTTAAACTTTTTATTCCTTCTATCTCACTAATTTTATTTTCTAATTCATCAGTAACCAAAGTTTCCATTTCTTCTGGTGACGCTCCTGTATAAGTGGTTGTTACATTAATATAGGGAAGTCTTATCTCTGGATTAATCTCTTTTGGCATTTGTGTAAAAGAAATCATCCCAGCGTAAACAATCAAAATAATTAATAAAATCATAATCCTTGGTCGATCTACAAACAAGCATGCCCATTTCCCAAGGATATTTTTCTCATCATGAAGCTCTGGTATATAATTTAGATGATCCTTTTGATCCTTCATACGCTCTCTCCTTTCTCTTCTTACAACATTTTATCTTATTTTAAAATTTATTTCATCATGATTTTATCATATATCAATATAGTAGACAATTTTGTACTTTTTTTATGTTATACTAAGGAAAAGCTGCATGATTATTCACACAGCTTCTCGCTTCTATTTTTTCATTTTTTATTGATCCTTTTCTTACATCTTAAATTCAGTCATTGCCCTATCCATTGTATGTACGATCTTCATTAAATCTTCAGAAGCTTTTATAATTTCCTGTCCTCCAGCACTTACCTTATCTATTTCTTCAGTAATTCCATTGACCGAAGAAACTGTACTTGTCATTTCTTCAGTAGTAGCTCGTATAAATTCCTCCATATTCATATTTGCCTCTACTTGTTTTATAACTAAGGAGGACATGTCCTTTGAAGTTTGCATAATAGATTCCATTGCTGTTAATATTTCTTGCATTTTTTCCCTCGTAAGTGTCGATTGTTCACTTGTTCTTTGGGATATGTCAGAATTTTTCACAATTACTTTATTTACATTTTGTAATTCGAAAATAATGCCATTAGATAAATTGGTTACATTTTCAGCTTCCTTATGGGTTTCTTCTGCCAGTTTTCGTATTTCTTCTGCCACTACAGCAAACCCCCTCCCATATTCTCCTGCTCTAGCTGCTTCAATAGATGCATTTAATGCAAGAAGGTTCGTTTGATCTGCTATACTCGTAATCATATCAACAAATTTTTGGATATTACTTATTTTACCAGAAAGAATCTCTACATTTTTACTCACTTCATCTGAAGATAATACTACCTGTTTAGAAAATTCAAGTGTTGATTGAACATGCTTAACAGCATCATTTGTGTATGTTGTTACTAACTGAACCTCCTCGGCAACAGCATTACTTTTCGTAGCAACAACTTGTGATGTTTCACAAACATTTTTCATTTGATCCGTTTGAATTTCTGTTGTTTCTCCAAGATCATTCACTTTCAAAATAACAGCATCCACATATTCTTCTACATTTTTAATACTTTCTTCTGATGCACAAACAATCTCCTGAAATTTTTCCACATTTGTTTTTATATTAGAATGGGTATGAGACATAATATTCTGATATTTTTCCATAAAAACATTTAGTACATCTTTTACTAATCCAATCTCATCATTACCATCATCTTTAAAACGATAAGTCATATCTAAGTTTTCTTCTACATTTTTTATTTCTTTTACTAATTCTTTTAACGGAACGATAATAGATAGACTCACACCAAAGCTTATATAAACAGATAATACTAATGTACCTATAGCTGCCATAATCATGATGAAAATTGTGTTTTTTGTTTTATTGAAATATATATCTTTGCTAGAATTTGCAGTTTCTTCACTATATTTCGCAATATGATCTATACCTGCAATCACTCGATCAGCTTTTGTTTTCGTATCTTGCTCATTTAAAAACTGAATAATTTGTTTATCTCTCATTCCCCCCCGTAGTTCCTTAGCTAGTTTGTGAATAACCTTTTCATATTCTCCAAAAGCCGTTTTTACCTCCATTAGAAGATCCTTATTTTTTTGTGTCTTTGCAGTTTTTTCATATTCATCTAAAGCTTGCGTAACGTAAGTACAATTGTCCACCATTGCTTGAATAAACTTTTCATCCCCTGTTGTAGAGCGATAGAAATTAATAATAATTTGATGCATATAAAAATTTGCTTTCTCCGCATTTATAATTCCATGCGTTCCTTCATTCACAACCTTATCTACATCTTTATTCATTTGTTTCATATTATAAATTTGACTAGCAGACATAACACAAAAAATCATTGCAATTAAAGAAATAACAATGAGCAGCCTTTTTTGAATACTGATCTTTCTTAACAAATTGTACTTCATATTATGTATCTCCTTTATATAATCTATTTATTTGGGTTAGATATTCATCTATTAAATATGTGGATATTGGGCGTTTCCATGGTCTACACTATTTCTCGTTGGCATTACTTGAATATTCAGATATATTTATGATCACTTTTCAACCTTTTTTTCCAAAAGCCATCCTATAAAATGAACAAACTATTTATATTTTGGGATAGCTAACAACTTCTCAATAAATAATAAGAAATATAAGATTTGTTAAACATTGATAAATATGATCGTTTATAATGATAATACTTTAATCAGTCACCTCTCTTCCATAATAAATAATAATTAGCAAACAAAAAACACCTATAGAAAGCTATAGATGCCATGATATTTTATTAAAATAAAATATGGTGCTATAAAAGCATTAAGAAGCTCTTTCTAATAGAAGTATTTTCTTAATGCTTTACTTTCGGCAACCTGGCAATCATAGAACTTTCTGTTCCGTAGACCCATAGCTTTGCGTCCTTACCTTTCGATAAGTTTGCCTTTATCGCTTAATTATCCACTTATTCATATTTAATTTTTTATATTATTCTTTAAAATAAACAATTAGTAATTTACCCGTTCTTTGGTAATTTCTACATTTTTGTTCGTATTCCTTTATTTTTTTGCAAATTTATTTTATTATCTACATAAACTTTTTAATAAGGAATACTGAGATAATTCTTTTGGAGTTAGATACAATTCTTTCACATGATCTAAAGCTTTTTCAGAGAGGTTTCCAACCGAATCCCAAAGTTATCCATTTTTCTTTAAGGCAAAATTATTAAAGTATGCATCTGTATAAACTTTTTCTACATGATCCATTACTTTCTTATGTAATCAATAATATTAGCTTTCACAAGTTATATAATCTCTTTGAATTAGCTGTTTAATTTTTTGTACTACTTAAGCCAATTATTTTAGTTGAACAACTAATCATAATTTTTATTCTTTTGTAAATCATATCATTTTTTTCTCTTTTTCTACATTTTTCTCATTATATGTATGTTATTATCTACAGTGTAGCTTCTATTCCAATACATAATCTAAGCTAAAAAACTAGAAACTCATATTCCGGCTAACTAATATTTCCAAATAACATAATAAAATTTCAAAAAGGAATTTCATCATTTATCTCGAATAATAAATTAATAAAGTAAAACTCGAGGTGAGATAAATGACTTTTGATTTTAAAAATATAAAC